>NZ_JBJGZT010000032.1:0-53555 GCF_054050655.1 Geodermatophilus sp. SYSU D00663
GGGGGTGTTTTTGGGGGGGGGGGGGGGGGGGGGGGGGGGGGGGGGGGGGGGGGGGTGGGGGGGGGCGGGGGGGGGGGGGCGGGCCGGGGGGGGGGGGCCCCCCCGCGCCGAGTCACTGGGTGGCGATCGCGGTGAGCACGTCGAGCCGGGCGGCGCGTCGGGCGGGCACGAGCCCGGCGACCAGACCGGCGAGGACTGCGGCGGCGACGACGGCCACCACCTGTCCGACGGGCACCTCGATGACCAGGGGCTCGTCCGCGGACAGTCCGGCCAGGGTGGCCGCCGCCAACCCCAGACCGAGGGCGACGCCGGTGACCACGGCGACCGCGGCGATGAGCAGCGCCTCGGCGCGGACCATCCACGACAGCTGCGCCCGTGTCATACCGACCGCCCGCAGCAGTCCGATCTCCCGGGTCCGCTCGACGATGGACAGCGCCAGGGTGTTGGTGATGCCCAGCAGCGCGATCAGCACCGCGAACCCGAGCAGCACGGTGATCAGCCCGAGCACCTGGTCGACGGCGGCGGCGCGGTCGGCGGCGGCCTCGGCCTGGTCGAGGACCTCGGCGTTCGGGAAGTCGGCAACCGCGGCCTCCACCGCCGTCCGCGCCTCGCCCGGGTCGACCCCGTCGGCGAGGGCGACGTAGACGGTGGCGTCGACGTTCTCGCTGTAGTGCGCGGCGTAGGTGCCGAGGGAGAGCACGTAGCTGGTGGACAGCGCCCGGGCCGAGTCGTCGGCCATCAGCCCGACGACCGGCAGCAGTTGTTCGCCGTCGCGCGAGAAGGTCATCGCCAGGGTGTCGCCGACGGACAGGCCACGCTCGGCGGCGACGTCGGCAGCGAGCACGATCCCCCCGCCGTCGAGCGCCGCCAGACTGCCGGCGGCCATCTCGACGTCGGCGACCGACGGGAGGGTTGCCGGGTCGACCGCGGTGAGCGCGCTGGTCGTCCCGGCGTCCAGCCAGTGGCCGAAACGGACCGGGGAGGTCGCGGCGACCTCCGGTCGGGCGGCGACGCGCGCGGCGACCTCCGGGGAGAGCCCACCGAGCATCTCGTCGCCGCTGCTCTGCACCAGCAGGTCGGCGGTGATCGCCTCGCCCGAGCTGGCGCCGATCGCCTTCACCGAGCTGCCGACCACCGTGACGAACGCGATCAGCGCCAGGCCCAGGGCGAGGGCCGTCGCGGTGGCCGCGGTGCGCCGCGGGTCGCGCACGGTGGACTCCCGGGCCAGCCGCCCGGGCACGCCCAGCCCGTCGAGCGGTCGGCCGACCGCGCGGGCCAGCCGTGGCGCGAGCACGGGAGCGAGCACGACCAGCGCGGCCAGCAGCGGCACCGCGCCGAGGCCGACGCCGGTGACGTTGCCCAGCAGCGCGGCCGCGACCAGCTGCACCAGGCCCAGGCCGAGCAGCACCCAGCCGGTGACCAGACGGCCCCGCCGCGGACCGGCGGGCGCCGGCGCGGCGGCCCGCATCGCCTCGACCGGCGCGGTGCGGGCGGCGCGGCGGGCCGGGCCGAGCGCCGCCAGCAGCGTGATCAGCGTGCCCGCGGCCAGACCGACGACCAGCGTGCGGGCGGTGACGGTGAGCGGGCCGTCGGGCAGCGCCAGTCCGGCGCCCCGGGCGAGGCCGCGCAGCGCGTGCGCGGCACCGATGCCGGCCGCGGTGCCGCCGGCCGCGCCGGTGAGGCCGACCAGCAACGCCTCGCCGAGCACCGAGCCGAACACCTGCCGGCCGGTGGCCCCGGCGGCACGCAGCAACGCCAGTTCCCGGGCCCGCTGGGTGAGCACGATGGCGAAGGTGTTGGCGATCAGGAACGCCCCGACCACCAGCCCGGCGGCGGCGAGCGCGAGGAGCACGATGCGCAGGTAGCCGATGCTCTCCTTCGCCGCGTCGGCGCTGGCGGCGGCGGCGTCCTGGCCGCCGGTGACGGCGTACTGCGCGCCGAGCGCGGCGGCGAGGTCGCCGCGCAGGTCGGTCACGGCAACACCGTCGGCGGCGATCACGTCGACCGAGGTGAGGCCGGTACCGAGGTCGAGCAGCGTCTGGGCGGTGGGCAGGTCGACGAGCACCACGGTGCTGTTGGCCAGCCCGTCGCGGTCGCCGACGCCGGTCAGCCCGACCACGCGCAGCTGCCGGGTCGCGGTGGCCGAGACGGTGACCGTGTCACCGAGGGCGATGCCCTGCTCATCGGCGGTGGCGGCGTCCAGGACGACCTCGTCGGCCGCACGGGGGGCGTGCCCGGACCTGAGCTCGTAGGCGGTGAACGGGGCCTCGGCCCAGGTGCCGAGGATCGTCGGCCCGGCGGGTTCCACGGCGGTGCCGCGGACCTGCAGCTGCCCCGGTCCGGAGGCCACCGGGCGGATCCGGTCGACGCCGGCGACGGCGGCGATCCGGTCGGCCAGGTCGGCCGGCAGCGGGTCGCGCGCCACCTCCACGCCCATCGCGGCGTCGAAGGCGGCCGCATCCCGGACGGTGAGGTCCACCCCGGCGGCGGTGGTGCGGAACTGCTCGTCGAGCAGGCGGGTGCTGGTGTCGGTGAGCACCAGGCTGCCGACGGCGAACGCGACGCCGAGCGCGACGGCGAGCCACGTCAGCGTCAGCCGGGAGCGGTGCGCGAGCGCGTTGGACCAGGACAGGCGCCACATCGCGATCACGCCCCCACCGGCTCGTCGCGGCGGGAGACGTCGAGGCGGGCGAGGCGGGCCAGCACGGTCTCGGCGGTGGGGCCGGTGAGCTCGTCGACGATCCGGCCGTCGGCGAGGAAGACCACCCGGTCGGCGTAGGCGGCGGCGACCGGGTCGTGGGTGACCATGACGATCGTCTGGCCGAAGCTGCGGGTGGCGTCACGCAGGAACGTCAGCAGCGCGGCGCCGGCGCGGGAGTCGAGGTTGCCGGTCGGCTCGTCGGCGAACACCAGCTCCGGGCGGGCGATCAGGGCCCGGCCGACGGCGACCCGCTGCTGCTGGCCACCGGACAACTGGGCCGGGCGGTGGTCGAGCCGGGTCCGGAGGCCGAGCATGTGCACGAGCTCGTCCGTCCACGCCGGATCCGGCCGCTTGCCGGCCAGGGTCAGCGGCAGCGCGATGTTCTCCGCCGCGGTCAGCGCCGGGATGAGGTTGAACGCCTGGAACACGAAGCCCAGCCGCTCGCGGCGCAGCAGGGTGCGGCCGCGCTCGGACAGCGCGCCCAGGTCGGTGTCGCCGACGAACACCTGGCCGGAGTCGATGTCGTCCAGGCCGGCGAGGGTGTGGATCAGGGTGGACTTGCCCGACCCGGACGGTCCCATGACGGCGGTGAAGTCCCCAGCAGGGATGGTGACGCTGGCCGAGTCGAGGGCGCGGACGGCGGCCTCGCCACGGCCGTGGGTCTTGACCACGTCGACCGCGCGGGCGGCGATCACGGGCCGGGTCGGGGGCGGGGCGGGCTGCGTGTCGGTGACGGTCATCGTCTCTCCCGGGAGGAGCGGGTCGTCGGGGGCGGCAAGCGGGTCGAGGTGGTGGAGGCGGCGGTCAGGCGCAGGGGCACGGGCGGGGGCGTCGCCAGGGCCGGGCCGGGCGCAGGCAGCGGACCAGCCGGGCGTGCTCGGCCTCGCGGATCAGTTCCTGCTGGCGCGAGCGAGTGAGGTGCTCGTGGGTGGAGGTCATGGCGGGCTCCTGGCAAGCGGTGGCGGACGGTGGACTCCGGACGCCGCTGCCCGGGTCGTGGGGCCGGAGTGCCGGTGGACGACCCGGACAGCGGGGTGGCGATGAGGGCTACGGGACGAGGGCGTAGCCGGCCTCGTCGACGGCGGCGGCGATGTCGGCGCGGTCGACCGGGCGGTCGGCAGTGACGGTGACGGTGCCGCTGGCCAGGTCGACGGTGACCGACCGGACGCCGGCCACGCCGGAGATCTCCTCGGTGACCGCCCGCTGGCAGTGCGCGCAGGTCATGCCGGTGACGGTGAAGGTGGTCGAGCCGACGAAGGTGCGGGGCGTGTTGGACAGCACGGGGACTCCTCGGGGTGGTGGTGGGGTCGGGGACGAGAGTCGGCGTGGGGGTGGGTCGCTCTCACCGGGGAAACCGCCGGGTTCCACGCCGGGTTCGCCAGGAGGCCGGGTTCGCCAGGAGGCCGGGAGCGCCGGGTGGCTCAGTGGCCGTGGGCGCCGTGGCCCTGGGCGCCGTGGCCGTGGGGGCCGTGGCCGTGGCCGTGGGCGCCGTGGCCGGCGGCTGCGGCGGCCGGCCGGCCGCCGGGCACGGCGAGTGCGGTGAGGACGAACAGGGCGACCAGGACACCGGCGGCGGCAGCGAATGCGCGCCCGTAGCCGTCGACCAGACCGGCGGAGGTGGCGAGGTCACCGGCGACGGCGGTGAGCCCGGCGACGCCGAGGGCCGCGCCGATCTCGTGTCCGGTCATCATCAGCCCGCTAGCCACGCCGGAGCTCTCGCCCGGCACGTCGCCCATCGCGGCGACCGCGATCGCCACGAACATCGGCCCCACGCCCGCGCCGACGAGCAGGAGGCCGGGCAGCACGTCGGCGGCGTAGGAGGTGCCGCCGGCGTTCGCGGCCAGAAGGAGCGCGCCGCCGGCCATGACGACCAGGCCGCCGAGGACCAGCGTGCGGGCACCGACCCGGCCGACCACCTTCGACGCGGCGGTGGCGGCGAGGGTGATCGCGCCGGCCAGGGGCAGGAACTCCAGGCCGGCCACGACCGGCGAGGCTCCGACGACGTCCTGCAGGTACAGCGAGGTCAGGAAGACGGCGCCGACCACCACGCCGGTGACGCCGGCCATGACCGCCGACGCGGAGACCAGCGACCGGATGCGCCAGGTCGCCGGGGGCACGAGGGGATCGGTGGTGCGGCGCTCGAGCCGGGCGAAGGCGGTCAGCAGCACCGCGGCGGCGGCCAGCGCGAGCCAGGTGCGGGGCGCCGTCCAGCCGGCCGAGCGGGTGGCCTCGATGCCGGACACCAGGGCCAGCAGCCCGCCCACCAGGGTCAGCGCGCCCGGCACGTCGAGCCGGCGCAGCGCCCCCGCCCGGGAGGCGCCCCGGGCCACGGCGCGCAGGGTGCCGAGGACGACGGCGACGCCGATCGGCACGTTGACGAAGAACACCGCCCGCCAGCCCAGTGCGCTGGTCAGCGCCCCGCCGAACAGCACGCCGGCGGCGATGCCGAGGCTGCCGACGGTGCCCCACACGGCGAGCGCCGTCTGCCGCTGCCTGCCGGCGTAGGCGGTCATGACGATCGACAGCGCCGCGGGGGTGAGCAGCGCGGCGCCGGCTCCCTGCGCGGCGCGGGAGACGACCAGCATCCACGGGGCCTGGGCGAGCGCGCTGGTCAGGGAGGCGGCGGTGAACAGGCCGACGCCGGTGAGGAACGCCCCCCGGCGGTCGATCAGGTCCGCGATGCGACCGCCGAGCAGGAGCAGGCCGCCGGAGAGCAGCACGTAGGCGCTGACGGTCCACTGGTAGTCCGCGGCCGAGAGGTGCAGACCGCGGCTGATCGACGGCAGTGCGACGTTCACCACGGAGACGTCGAGGATCACCATCACCTGCGCGGTGATCATCAGACCGAAGACGGTCCACGGCCGGCGCGGCTCGTCGACGGTGGGCACGGTCGGGTGGGCTGACGGGTGCGGGTCGGCGGGCGCCGCCGGTCCGGCGGCGGAGTGGGTCGTCACGGGTTCCCTCCTCGGGAGGCAGGTCCGGGTGTGCCGCCACCGTCCGGCGTGGCGGAGTCCGGTCGCGCCGGTGGTTCCGCCGGGATGGCCTGCCCGCGGGCGACGACCCGTCCGGCCGGGAACCGCGCGGGGAAGGCGGCTCGGTTCCGTCCGGTGGCGCACTAGGGTCTCGGCGTGCTCTCCGGCAGGGACTCCGAGCGGGCAGCCATCGCCGCACTGGTGGACGAGGCGTGGGCCGGCCGGGGCGGGGCGCTGGTGCTGGTCGGACACCCGGGCGTGGGCAAGTCGGCGTTGTTGCGCGACACGGTGGCCCGGGCCGACGGCATGACGGTGCTCCGCACGCAGGGTCTGGAGTCGGAGTCCCCGCTGGCGTTCGCCGCGCTCCACCGTCTGCTGCGCCCGGTCGTGGCCGACTGTGCGCACCACCTGCCGCAGCCGCAGGCCCGGGCGCTGCGGGCGGCCTTCGGTGAGGTCGACGACGGCCCCGGCGACCGCTTCCTGGTCTTCCTGGCCGCGTTGAACGTCCTCGCCGACGCCGGGCAGCGCCGCCCGGTGCTCGCCGTCGTCGACGACGCCCACTGGCTCGACGACGCGTCCGCCGCGGCGCTGCTGTTCGTGGCCCGGCGACTCCAGGTGGAGCGGGTCGCCCTCCTGTTCACCGCCCGCGACGCCGACGTGCGCACCTTCGACAGTGGTGACCTGCCCCGCCTCGCCGTCGGGGCCCTCGACGCCCAGGCCGCCGGTGACCTGCTCTCCGCCCGCGCCGGGGTCCCCGTCCCCCCGGAGGTGCGCGACGCGCTGGTCGCGAGCACCGGCGGCAACCCCCTGGCGCTCGTGGAGCTCGCCGGGGCCCTGACGCCGGAGCAGCTGTCCGGCCGGGTGCGGTTGCCGACCCGGCTGCCGCTGACCGAGGGCGTGGAGCGGGCCTTCCTCGACCGCTACCGGCGGCTGCCGGAGCAGGCCCGGACGGTTCTGCTGGTCACGGCCGCCGACGACTCCGGTCAGACGCGGGTGGTGCGGCAGGCGGCCGCCTCCCTGGGAGCCGGTGAGGACGCACTGCAGGTGGCCGAGCGCTCGGGGCTGCTCCAGGTCCGCGACGCCGCCGTCGACCTCCGGCACCCGCTGGTGCGCTCGGCGGTGTACGGCGCCGCCACCAGCACCGAGCGCCGACGGGCCCATCGAGCCCTGGCGGCCGTGCTGACCGGCCCTGACGAGGCCGACCGGCGCGCCTGGCACCTCGCCGCCGCCGTCGAGGAGCCGGACGAGGCCGTGGTCGCCGAGCTCGACGCCGCCGCCGAGCGGGCCCGGGCGCGAGGAGGTCTGGAGGCGGCCGCGTCCGCCTGGGAACGCGCCGCCGAGCTCTCACCGGCCGGGAACGCCCAGGCCGAGCGGCTCTACGCCGCCGCCCGCTCCGCCTGGCTGGCCGCCCGACCCGCCCGGGCCCGGGCGCTGGTCGACGCCGCCGCGGCGCAGGCGCGTGACGCGCTGCTGCTCGCGGACGTCCTCCGGCTCCGGGCGCGCATCGAGTGGAACACCGGCTCGCTGCACGCCGGGCAGCGGATGGTGCTCCAGGCCGCCGCCGAGGTGGCGCCGCACGACGCGCAGCGTGCGCGGGAGATGGCCATGTTCGCCGCGGCGCTGGCCGCGTTCGGTGCGCGCTCCGGCAGCGCCGTCGCCCCTCCGGCCCTGGTCCCCCGCCCCGAGCCCGACGCGCCGGTGCGCGCCCGGTGCTTCTCCGACCTGCTGCACGGCCTCGACGCCGCCGTCCACGGCGACTGGCAGGGGGCGATGCCGCCGCTGGAGGAGGCCTTCGCCCTCGCCGAGCACCTGGCCGAGGAGGACCTGGACCTGCTGCCCAACCTGGGCATCGCCGCGATGTACCTGGGCGACGACGCGTTGACCCGGCGCTACCACGAGCAGCTGCTGACCCGGGCGCGCAGCACCGGCGCCGTGCTGATGATCCTCTACTCGCTGGCCCGGCTCGGCTTCGCGGAGGTGGCCACCGGGCGGTGGACCGCGGCCCGCGCCGCGGCCGCCGAGGCGCTGCCATTGGCCGACCAGTCCGGGCACCGGGGGTTGGCCGCCCTGCCGACCGCGTGGCTGGCGTTGCTGGCCGCGCTGCGGAGCGACGGGGCGGTGGACCGGTACCTCGCCGACGCGGAGCGGATCTGCGCCGATCACGCGCTCGGCATCCTGGCCGAGGTGGTGCCCGACGTGCTGCGGTGGGCCCGTGGCGTGCGCGACGCGGCCGATCCGGCCGCCGCGCTGCACCAGCTGGAGCAGATCCGCCATCCGATGACCCGCCGGCTGGCCGCCACGGACCGCATCGAGGCCGCCGTGCGGGCCGGGCGGCCGCACCCGGCTCACGCCTGGGTGGAGGAGCTGGCCGGCTTCGCCGAGGCCACCGGCTCCGCCTGGGCCTCCGCCGTGGCCGAGCACGGCCGGGCGCTGCTCACCGACGGCCCCGAGGCCGAGCGCCACTTCGAGCAGGCCCTCGCCGCGCACGCCAAGAGCGACCGCCCGCCCGACCGGGCCCGCACCCAGCTGGCGTACGGCGCCTTCCTGCGCCGCTCCCGCCGCCGGGTCGACGCCCGGCCCCACCTGCGCGCCGCCCTCGAGACGTTCGAGGACCTCGGCGCGCAGCCGTGGGCCGAGCGCGCCCGGCAGGAGCTGCGCGCGTCCGGCGAGACCGCCCGCCGTCGCGACGCGTCCACGGTCGTGGACCTCACCCCGCAGGAACTGCAGGTGGCCCGGTTGGTGCGTCAGGGCCTGGCCAACCGGGACGTCGCCGCGCAGCTGTTCGTCAGCCCGCGCACCGTCGACTTCCACCTGCGCAACGTGTTCGCCAAGCTGGGCGTCACCAGTCGCACCGAGCTGGCCGCCCACCCGCTCGACTGACGCCCGCGTCGGCGGCCGGGGCCCACCCGGCGGTCTCGCCGGTGCGACGGGAGCTCCGCAGCGCTCGGTACGGTCGGCGCCGTGCTGGCCGGACGGGACGCCGAGCGTGCGCGGATCGCCGCCCTGCTCGACGGCGCACGCGCCGGGACCGGGGGTGCGCTGGTGGTCCGCGGCGTCGCCGGGGCCGGCAAGTCGACGCTGCTGGCCGAGGCGGTGGACGCCGCCGCGGGCATGCGGGTGCTGCGCACCTCGGGCGTGGAGTCGGAGTCGCCGCTGGCCTTCGCCGCCCTGCAGCGGCTGCTGTGGCCACTGCGGACGCTCCTCACCGGGCTGCCGGCGCCCCAGCAGGCCGCGCTCGGTGCCGCCCTCGGCGAGGCGGCCGGTGAGGGCGAGCGCTTCCTGGCGTTCCTCGGCACGCTGAGCCTGCTCGCCGACGCCGCCGAGGACTCCCCCGTGCTGGCCGTCGTCGACGACGCCCACTGGCTCGACGACGCCTCGGCCGCGGCGCTGCTGTTCGTCGCCCGCCGGCTGCAGGCCGAGCGGGTGGCCGTGCTGTTCGCCGCCCGCGACGGCGACGCCCGCCGCTTCGACGCACCCGACCTGCCCGCCGTCGTCCTCGGCGGCATGGCCGGGGCGGACGCCGAGGCGGTGCTGTCCACGCGGGCCGGCGCCACGGTGGACCCGGCGGTGCGCGACCGGCTGGTGGCGGCCACCGGCGGCAACCCGCTGGCGCTGGTCGAGCTGGCCGGGGTGCTCACCCCCGAGCAGCTGGCCGGGCGGTCGCCGCTGCCCACGCAGCTGCCGCTGACCGGTGGGGTGGAGCGGGGCTTCCTGGACCGCTACCGGCGGCTCGGCGAGCCGGCGCAGCGGTTGCTGCTGCTGGCCGCGGCCGACGACACCGCCCGGCTGACGGTGGTCCGGGCCGCGGCGGAGCACCTCGGAGCCGGCGACGACGCCCTCGACGAGGTGGAGCGCGCCGGGCTGCTGCACGTCGACGGGGACGTGCTCGCCCTCTACCACCCGCTGGTGCGCTCCGCGGTCTACCGGGCCGCCACCAGCGCGCAGCGCCGCGCGGCACACCGCGCCCTGGCCGCGGCGGTCGGCCCCGACGCGGACCGCCGGGCCTGGCACCTGGCCGCCGCCGCCGACCGGCCGGACGAGACCGTCGTCGCCGCCCTCGACGACGTGGCCGAGCGCGCCGCCACCCGCGGTGGCCACGAGGCGGCGGCCGCCGCGTGGGCCCGCGCCGCCGAGCTCACCACCGCGGGCGCGGCCCGTGGCTGGCGGCTGTACACGGCCGCGTCGTCGGCCTGGCTGGGGGCGCACCCCTCCCAGGCCACGGCGCTGGCCGCCGCGGCCGCGGCCGAGCCGCTCGAGCCGCGGGTGCGGGCGCGGCTGCTGACCCTGCAGGGGCAGATCGAGTGGAACACCCGCTCGCTCGACGACGGCTACGACCTCGTCCTGCAGGCCGCCCGGGTCGCCGCCGAGGCGGACGAGGCGATGGCGCAGGAGCTGGCGATGCTCGCCGCCTCGCTGGCCGCCTTCGGTGCCCGGTCGCCCCGGGACGTCGACCCGGCCGCGCTGGTCCGCCCCCCGGCACCGGACGCGCCGCCCCGCGTGCGGGCGGCCTCCGCCCTGCTGCGCGGGTTCCGCGCCACCGCCTGCCGGGACTGGGCCACCGCCGCCGAGTGCTTCCGCGGCGCCTTCGCCCTCACCGACGCCGACCCGGTCGACGACCACGTGCTGCAACCCAACCTGGGGGTCGCGGCGATGCTCGTCGACGACGACGAGCGGGGTCTCCGGCTGCACGCCGAGCAGCTGACCGCCGCCCGCCGCGCGGGCGCGCTCACCATGGTCGAGCACGCCCTCACCCGGGGGGCGCAGTTCCAGATCGCCACCGGCGACTGGGCCCAGGCCGCCGGCGCCGCGACCGAGGCGCTGGCGCTGACCGCCGGCACGGGACACCCCGGCCTGACCGCGCTGCCGACCGCCGAGCTCGGGCTGCTGGCCGCCCTGCGCGGGGACGACGCCGCCGACCGCCTCCTGGCCGAGGCGACCGCGATCCGGGAGGCGCACCCGGTCGGGCTCGCGGACTTCCTCGTCGCCGACCTGGTGCGCTGGGCACGGGGGCTCCGCGCCCGGCAGCCGGCGTCGGCCCTGTACCACCTCGAGCAGATCAGCTCACCCGGATACCGCCGCATGGCCGCGCTCGACCGGCTCGAGACCGCGGTCCGCGCCGGCCGCGAGGACCTCGCCCGCACCTGGCTGGGCGAGCTGGAGGACTTCGCCGCGGGCACCGGCGCCCCGGCCGCGCGCGCCGTCGTCGAGCACGGTCGCGCCCTGCTCGCCGGGGACGACGCCACCGAGGAGCACTTCCGGCGTGCCCTGGACGCGCACGCCGCGTCGCTGCGGACGCCCGCCCGGGCCCGCACCGAGCTGGCCCTCGGCGAGCACCTGCGCCGTGCACGGCGCCGGGTGGACGCCCGGGAGCACCTGCGCACCGCGCTGTCGCTGTTCGAGGAGCTGGACGCGACCCCGTGGGCCGAGCGGGCGGCGCAGGAGCTGCGTGCGTCCGGGGAGACCGCGCGGCGCCGCGACGTCTCCACGACCACCGAGCTGACCGCGCAGGAACGTCAGGTGACGGCCCTGGTCCGGCAGGGCCTGTCCAACCGGGACGTCGCGGCACAGTTGTTCGTCAGCCCGCGCACCGTCGACTTCCACCTGCGGAACGTGTTCAGCAAGCTCGGGGTGGCCTCCCGCGCCGAGCTCACCGCCCTCCCGCTGGACTGACGCGCGGCTGCCCGGCTCCCGGGGACGCCGGGGAACCCGGTGGTTCTCCCGGCGTGACGCCTCCCGTCCGCTCCTAGCGTCCGGCGCAGAGCCAGCCCGGACCGAGGAGCCTCCACGACCAGCACCGCCGCGCACGCTCACCGCGGCCTCGGCTGACCGCACCGCCCGTCCCCTCCCCCACCCCTGCCAGGAGCCGTCATGCCCACCCCCGTCCCCACCGACCGGTCCGTCGACGTGCTCGTGATCGGTGCCGGCCAGGCCGGTCTCGCCATCGGCCACCACCTCGCCCGCCGCGACGCGGACCTCCTGCTGCTCGACGCCGGACCCGAGGTCGGCCACTCGTGGCGCTCCCGCTGGGACTCGCTGCGGCTGTTCAGCCCCGCCCGGTACGACTCGCTGCCCGGCCTCCCGTTCCCCGCTCCCGCGGACACCCACCCGAGCAAGGACGACGTCGCCGACTACCTGGCCGCCTACGCCCGGCGCTTCGCCCTGCCGGTGCGGACGAACTCCCCGGTGCTGCGGTTGCACCGCGACGGCGACGGCGGCTTCACCGCGACCACGCCGACCGGGACGGTGCGCGCCGAGCAGGTCGTCGTCGCCACCGGGCCGTTCCAGACCCCGCACGTCCCGGCTCTGGCCCAGCAGGTGGACCCGGCGGTACCGCAGCTCCACAGCGCCGGGTACCGCAACCCGACCCAGCTGCCCGGCGACGGCCGGGTGCTCGTCGTCGGCGGCGCCAACTCCGGCCTGCAGATCGCCGCCGAGCTCGCCGCCACCCAGCCCGTCACCGTCGCCGTCGGCACCCGGCCGACCGAGCTGCCGCAGCGCATCGCCGGCCGTGACCTGTTCACCTGGCTGGACACGGTCGGGTTCTTCACCGTGCCCGCGCACACCCGCATCGCCCGCCGGCTGCGCGCCCGCGGTGACCTGGTCATCGGCACCCGCACCCGCGACCTGCGCCGCCGCGGCATCGACCTGCGACCCCGGCTCACCGCGGTCACCGGACGCACCGCCCGCTTCGCCGACGGCACCACCCTCGACGTCGACGCGGTCGTGTGGGCGACCGGGTACCGCAGCGACCACTCGTGGCTGCACGTGCCCGGCGTGGTCGTCGACGGGCAGGTCCGGCACGACGCCGGGGTCACCGCGGTGCCCGGGCTGTACTTCCTGGGGTTGCCGTGGCAGACGTGCCGCGGCTCGGCGCTGCTGGGCTTCGTCGGCGCGGACGCCGCCCCCCTGTCCGACCGCATGGCCGCCGACGCGCGCGGGTCGCGGCCGCAGGCCGCACCCGGCCGTGGAGAGCCCGAGATCCCGGCGGTCACGCCGGCGTGACGCCTCCCCCGCGTCACCGTCCCGGGTGGGGACCTCGGAGGCGGCCGAGGTGGTCGTGGACCATGCGGATGGCGACCGCGCCCTCCCCGACCGCGGAGGCCACCCGCTTCACCGACCCGTGCCGGACGTCGCCGACGGCGAACACGCCGGGCACGCTGGTCTCGAACTCGCGGACCTCACCGCCGGCGGGGCCGCCGCGCCGGTCGGCGCCGGTCAGGACGTGGCCCGTGCCGTCCCGGTCGATCGCGTCGGGCAGCCAGTCGGTGTGCGGCTCGGCCCCGATCAGCACGAACAGGCCCGCGGCGGGGACCGTCTCGGTGTCCCCGCCGTCCCGGTCGCGCACCACCAGGTGGGTCAGCCGCCCCTCACCGCTGCCGCCGACCGCCTCGGCGCCGTGGCGGACGGTGACGTTGGGCGCCGCGTCGATCTCGCGGACCAGGTAGTCGGACATGGTCGCGGCCAGTGAGGCGCCGCGCACCAGGAGCGTCACCCGCCGGGCGTAGCGGGCCAGGTGCAGCGCGGCCTGCCCCGCCGAGTTGGCCCCTCCGACGACGTACACCTCCTCCCCCGCCATCGCCTGCGCCTCCGGTGCCGCGGCGCCGTAGAAGACCCCCGCCCCGACGAGTGCGTCCAGGGACGGGACGCCGAGCCGCCGGTAGGTCACCCCGGTGGCGAGGACGACGGCCCGGCTGGTGACGGCGCTGCCGTCGCTCAGCGAGACGACGAGGCCGTCGCCCGAGGTCTCCAGGCCGACCGCGCGCGGTCCGTAGACGAACTCCGCGCCCAGCAGCCAGGCCTGCTCGTAGGCCCGCTGCGCCAGGTCGGCGCCGGGGATGCCGCGGGGGAAGCCCAGGTAGTTGCGGATGAGCGAGCTGGTGCCGGCCTGCCCACCCATCGCCTCGGCCTCCAGCACGACCGTGCGCAGCCCCTCGGAGGCGCCGTAGACCGCCGCGGCCAGCCCCGCGGGGCCCGCACCGACGACCGTGACGTCGTGGGGCCGCGGGTCCGGCCGGGTCCTGACGCCGAGCGCGTCGGCGATCTCGAGACCGGACGGGTCCTCGAGGACCCGTCCGTCGAAGAGGACGACCACCGGCAGGCGGGCGGCCGGCCGGCCCACCTCCCGCAGCAGCGCCCGGCCCTCCTCGGACGCCACGTCGTGGAAGCCGTAGGCCACGCTGTTGCGGCTGAGCAGGTCCCGGATCTCGTGGGAGCGCGCCGTCCAGCGCTCCCCGACCACCCGGGCCGCCAGGAACCGCGGCCGGTTCGGCAGCGCCCACTGGTACAGGAACTGCCCGATCGCCTGGTGGAAGTGCTCGTCCCCGGGCTGCCAGGGCTTGGTGACCCAGTCGATCTGCCGCAGCACCGACACCGGCAGCACGGGGGCGGTCGACCGGTCGTGCCAGGTGATCAGCACCGACCGTCGCGCCTCCGGGTGCAGCGCCCGCACCCGGTCGAGGAACTCGACGCCGGTCATCCCGGGCATCCACTGGTCGGCGAGGACCAGCGCCACCTCCCCGCCCGCCGCCCGCACCCGCGCCAGGTCGCCGAGCGCCTCCTCCGCCGAGGTGAGGCAGCGGACGTCGTAGTCGGTGCCGTAGCGCTTGGTCAGCTCCTCCTGCACCGGACGCAGTGCGGCCGGGTCGGCGTCCACCGCCATCAGCACGGGCCTGTCCATCGCGTCCCCTCCGCCGGTGACCGCGCAGTGTGCCGCAGGCCGGTTCGCGCGTGGGGTGGGTGCTCAGCCCCCGCCACGGCAGGAGGCCCCGCGGTCGCCGACCACGGGGCCTCCGTGCGTCCTCGGAGCGGCCTGACGTCAGCCGCTGCGATCAGGCGGCCGTCGCGCGGGCGGCCTCCTCGATCAGCCGCGCGACGACGTCGGGCCGGGAGACGGTCACGGCGTGCGACGCATCGACCTCGACGGTGTGCGAGTTCGCCCGCTCGGCCATGAACCGCTGGGCCCCGGCCGGGACGGCCAGGTCCTGGAGCGTGACCAGGGTCCAGGACGGGACGGTCCTCCAGGCCGCCTTCGTCGCCTTGTCCGCGAGCGCGTCGCCGGTGATCGGCCGCTGCGTGACGGCCATCAGCTCGGCGACGTCCGCCGGCACGTCGGCGGCGAAGACCGGCCGGAACCTCTCCTGCTCGATGTAGAGGTCGTCGACGGTCTGCCCGTCGGGACCCTGCACGGGCACCGGGCGCAGCGCCGACCCCAGCTCGTTGCCCGGGAACCTCCCGGCCAGTTCACCGGTGCTCTCCCCCTCGTCGAGCAGGAAGCTGGCGACGAAGACCAGCGCCCTCACCTGCGGGAGCCCCGCGGCCGCCTCGCTCACCACGCTGCCGCCGTACGAGTGGCCGGCCAGGACGACCGGCCCGTCCACGCTCTCCAGGACGTCGCGCAGGAGCGCGGCGTCGCCGTGCAGCGAACGGAGCGGGTTGGCCACCCCGATCACCGGATGGCCGTCCCGCCGGAGCCGGGCGATCACGCCGTTCCAGCTCGACGAGTCGGCGAAGGCCCCGTGGACAAGCACCACCGTGGGCGGGGCGGTGCGGGTCTCGAGCGTGCTGCTGGTCATGGCTCCTCCTCATCGGTCAGGCGGGCGCTCCGACGTCGCCCGTCCGGTGGCACCTCTCCTGCGTCCCCCGCGAACGCCTCCGGTATGCGATATATTGCATGCAGTACGGACGAGCGGGAAGGGTCTCTTCCGCGCTTCCTCGTTCCGCCTCGTCCCGCCGTCCGTGCGCCCGGTACCGCCAGGAGGTCCACCCGTGCCGATCCCCCCGACGAGCCCTGGGGTCGACCGCGGCCTGCTGCGCGACGACGTCTACCGCCGCCTGCGCGACGCGATCGTCGACGGCACGTTCACCCCCGGCGAGCAGCTCAGGGACCTGGAGCTCGCCGCCTGGCTCGGCGTCAGCCGGACGCCGGTCCGCGAGGCGCTGCTGCGCCTCGCGCACAGCGGGCTGGTCCTGGCCCGGCCGGGTCGGTCGACGGTCGTGAGCCCGCTCGACGTCCGCGCGGTCCGGGACGCCCGCGACGTCGTCGCGGCGATGCACGAGCTCGCCGTCCGGGAGGCCGTCCCCGTCCTCACCGAGGCGGACCTGGCCGCCATGCGCGACGCCAACCGCCGGTTCGCCGCCGCCGTCGACTCCGGGAACGTCGAGTCCGCCCTCCGGATCGACGACGAGCTGCACGGCGTCCTGGTGCGCATCTCCGGCAACCGGGCGCTCGCGACCGTCCTCGAGCAGTTCACGCCCACGGTGCGCCGTGCGGAGCGGTTGCGGTTCGGCTCCCTCCGCGGCCGGGCGTCGGTCACCCGGCACGACGAGCTGATCCGGCTCTGTGCCGCCGGTGACGTCGAGGGCGCGGCCGCCGTCGCGTACGACACCTGGCACAGCCTGCCGAGCGCCGGGGCGTGACCGCCGGACGGCGGTCGTCACGGGGCGATGACCAGCCCCGCGACGAGGTCGCCGTCCATCGTGAAGCGGTAGCGGAGGTCGACGACGCCGCCGGGGAAGTCGCCCTCCAGCCGGTGGGTGGCGACCCAGTGCGCGTCGTCGACGCGCTCGGCACCGACGAGCTCGGTGGTGTAGCTGAACCCGGCGCCGGCCTCGGACAGGAAGCGCCGGATCTCCTCGGTGCCCCGGTGGGTCCTGCCCTCGTCGACGACCACCGCGGTCGGGGTGAAGGCGCGCAGCGCGACGTCGGCCTCCCGGGCCCGGTGCGCGGTGAGGAAGCCGCGGATCGTCGCGGGCAGCTGGTCGGGCCGGATGCCGGTCGGTGTGGTCACGCCCCGACGGTGCACCCTCCCCCTGGGGGAGGGTCGAGCGGTGGACCCTCCCCCAGGGGGAGGGTGCACAGTGCTCCGGTGCTGGCGATCGGCGAGTTCTCCCGGCTGACCCACCTCAGCGTGCGCACCCTGCGCCGGTACCACGACGCGGGCCTGCTCGAGCCGGCGACCGTGGACGAGGCCACCGGCTACCGCTACTACAGCGCGGACCAGATCCCGACCGCCCAGGTCGTCCACCGCCTGCGCGAGCTCGACGTCCCCCTGTCCGACGTCCAGCGCATCCTGCGCTCCCCCGACCCGGGCGCCCGTGCCGCGCTGGTCTCCGAGCACCTGCAGCGGCTGGAGTCCGAACTGGACCGCACCCGGGCCGCGGTGGCGTCGCTGCGCCGGCTGCTGCGACCGGAGCCGGCCCCGCTCGACGTCGAGGTGCGCGCGGTGCCGGCCACGACCGTGGCCGCGGTCGAGGACGACGTGACGCACGACCAGCTCCTCCCCTGGTACGCCGGCGCCACGGCCGAGCTGGACGCCGTGGTCGGCGAGCCGACCGGCGTCCCCGGAGGGCTGTACGACAACGCGCTCTTCGAGGCCGGCCGCGGGCACGCGCTCGTGTACCGGCCGACGGCCCGGCCGCCGAGCAGCGGCCGCGTGCACCCGGTGACCCTGCCGGCCGTCGAGCTGGCCGTCACCACCCACGTCGGCGAGCACCACGACATCGACGTCACCTACGGCGAGCTGGGGACCTGGGTGGTGGCCAACGCCCTCGCGGTGGCCGGGCCGGTGCGGGAGACCTACCTGGCCGGCCCGCGCGACACCCCCGACCCGTCGGCCTGGCGGACCGAGATCGGCTGGCCGGTCTTCCGCGTGGCCGCGCGCTGACGGTCACCCGCGCGGCGTCAGGCCCCGCCGCAGCTCCTCCAGGGCCTGCGCGAGGCCGACCCGGGGCACCCAGCCCCACCTCCGCGCGCGGTCGGTGAGCAGCTGCCCGGTCCACACCGGCTCGTCGGTCCACTCCGGGGCGACGCCCAGCGCGTCGGTCACCGTGCCGAGGTAGTCCCGCCACGTCGCGGGCTCACCGGCGACGATGACCGGGGTCGTGCCGCCGGCCACGGGGCCCCGCTCCGGGTCGTCGGACGTCGCGACGGCACCGGTGGCGACGTCCGCGACGAAGGCCGCCAGGTCCTCGACGTGCACCCAGGGCCAGGTCTGCGACGGGTCGGCCCGGCGGTCCCCGCCGTCGCGGATCCCCCGCGGTCGCAGCGTGTTCCACACCGAGGTCTCGCCGGTGCCCAGGACCGCCGGCGGGCGGACCAGCACGGTCGTGAGCCCGCCGACCTGCGCCAGCGCGGCGTCGGCGGCGTTCTTGGTGTCGGGGTAGTCGCCGCTGCCCTCGGGCAGGAGGGGGCCGTCCTCGGCGATGTCCCCGACGCCGGCCGAGCGGTCGTAGACCCCCGCCGTGGAGAGGTGCACCAGCCGGGCGACGCCGGAGTCGCGGGCGGCCCGGGCGAGGACCGCCGTGCCCTCGACGCCCACCCGGTGCTGGACCTCCCGCGGCGAGCCCATCGGGTGGACCGTCGTGACGACCGCGTCGGCGCCCCGGGTCACCGCGCGGGCGAGGGACTCGTCGGCGAAGTCGCCGACGTGCTCGGTGACCCCGTCGAGCGCAGGCGCGCCGCCGGCGCGGCGGACCACGGCGCGCACCCGCGCCGACCGCTCGACGAGCGCCCTGCACACCGCGGTGCCCACCAGGCCGTTCGCACCGGTCACCACGACGACGGGAGAGACGGGGGCCATGTCGCCCACCCTGTCAGCGAGCCCACGACGGCGCTCGTCGGTGGGCCCCTCACGACGAGAGGTAGCGGATCACCGCCAGCACCCGGCGGTGGTCGTCGTCGCTGGGCGCCAGGCCGAGCTCGTCGTAGATGTGGGACGTGTGCTGCACGACCGCCCGTTCGGTGACGGACAGGGTCCGGGCGATCGACGCGTTGGTCCGCCCCTCGGACATCAGGGCGAGCACCTGCTGCTGGCGGGGGGTCAACCGGTCGAGCGCACCGTGGTGCCCCCTGGCGCGGGCGACCATGAGGCTCACGACCTCGGGGTCGAGGACGGTGCCGCCGGCAGCGATGCGGCGGATGTCGTCGGTGAACGTGTCGACGTCGGCGATCCGCTGCTTGAGGAGGTAGCCGACGCCCGACGAGCGGTCGCCCAGCAGCTCGACGGCGTAGGCGCGCTGGAGGTGCTGCGACAGCACGAGGACGGCGATCCCGGGGTGCTCCCGGCGGATCCTCACCGCCGCGCGCAGGCCCGCGTCCTTGCGGTCGGGGGGCATCCGGATGTCGGTGACGACGACGTCGGGGGCGTGCTCCTCCGTGCTGCGGACCAGCTCGTGGGCGTCCCCGACCGCGGCGACGACGTCGAACCCGGCCGCCTGCAGCACGTGCGTGAGCCCGGTGCGCAACAGCGCCTCGTCCTCGCCGATCACGACCCGCACGGCAGCTCCACCAGCAGCCGGGTGCCGCCGCCGGCCGGGCTGTCGACGGTGAACCGGCCACCGAGGGCGTCGACACGGTCGGCGAGGCCGCGCAGCCCCACCCCACCCTCCTGGGTCGCACCGCCGACGCCGTCGTCGGTCACGCCGATGACGAGCCGCGCCGGCGCGTGCTCGAGCGTCACGGTCAGGGTGGCGGCCGCGGCGTGCTTGACCGCGTTCGTCAGCGCCTCCGCGACCACGAAGTAGGCCGTCCTCTCGACCGTCGCCGGCAGGCGCCCGTCGACCTCGGCCACCGCCAGCCGGGTGGGCAGCGGCACGCGGTCGACCAGGTCCTCGATCGCCGCGGTCAGGCCCCGCTCGACGAGGGCGGCCGGCATCAGGGCGTGCACGATCCCCCGGAGGTGCCGGGCGGCACCGTCGATGCCGACACGGAGGCGCGTCGCCGCGCCGGGGAGATCGGCCGCCCCGTCGACGTGCGCCAGCTGCTGTGCCTCCAGGGCGAGCAGGACGAGCTCCACCTGCAGACCGTCGTGCAGGTCCTGGGCGATGCGCTGCCGCGCCCGGTCGCCGGCCTCGACGAGGCGGGCGCGCGACTGCCGGAGGTCGGCGTGGCTGGCCCGCAGCTCGGCCGTCAGCCGGTCGTGGTCGATGGCGAGGGCGGCCACCTGCCCCGCCCCGCGGACCAGCTCGGCGTCGTCGACCACCGTCGTGTCGTAGACGACGGCGCCGATCCGTCGCGACCCGAGCTCGATGTCGACCAGGTCGCGGTGCTCGCCCAGCGCCGACGCGTCGAACGGTGCGCCGCTCCCGTCCACGAGCGTGCGCCCGTCGCGCGAGGCGTAGACGACCTGCAGCGACGGGTCCCCGAGGACCCGCCCGAGGGCCTCGGCGAGCCGCTCCGGGGTGGCGGCGGGCGAGGCCACCCAGGCACCGAGCTCCTGGATCTCGGCGGTCCTCGCGAACCCCCCGCGCAGCACCGCCGCCGCGAGGGCGACGGGCACCCCGGCGAGCAGTCCGATCTGGAGCCCGACCACCTGCACGGGCGAGAGACCGGCGGACGGACCCAGGAGAGGACCCAGCGGCGTCGCCAGGACGGCCAGGATCCCGTAGGCGTACAGCGGCAGCAGGACCCTCCGTTGGCCGGGCGTCGCGGTCCGCAGCCGCCCGGCGAGCACACCCGCCGTCATGAGCATGACGACCATCCCGGCGGCCCGCTGGAGCCAGGTCCCGGCGGCGAGCAGGTCCACCCGGTGGCCGACGGAGAGCACGCCGCCCGGGCTGGCACCCGCGTCGAAGAGGTAGGTCGGGACCTGCAGGACCAGGGACACCCCGAAGGCCCCCACCACCGTCAGGCGGGAGGTGCGCGAGCGGAGGCGGCCGGACGGGAAGGCGTGCAGCAGCCAGACGGTCACGGCGAGCGGGGTGGTGGCGAGCACGACACCGACCGCCACCAGGACGGGTGTCCCGGTGTTGGCGAGGGCGGCCACGAACCACGAGAGAGCCCCGATGACCATGATCGGGCCGGTCCGGTTGCTCGGCCGGCGCCGCCACGCCTCGAGCCCCGCGGCCAGGTGGACGAGCCCCCCGGCCGGGAACAGGGCGAGCAGCCACCACCCGGCGCCACCCCGGTCGGCGAACAGGGCGATCTCGACGCCGGCGACGACGGCACCGGACGCGCCGATCAGCGCGAGGCCCACCATCAGCGCCCGGGCCAGCGGCGACCGGACACCGCCCCGATGCGCCACCGGTGCAGCATGGCACCGGCGACGTGCGCCCGGTGCGGCGTCGCACCGGCCACGACTCCCGCCGGACCCTGTACCCAGGTCCAGGTGAGCGGGCCACCCCGGTCCATTGGCCGGCGGTCGCGACCTCGCCAGGGTCGGCTACGCCCCCGGACCGGCTCCCCTCGGAAGGTCGACCATGACAGCTGCAGAGCGCTCGTGCGGGTCGCGTCGTCCCCGGTCGGCCGGCTCGCTGACCGCCTCGATCGCGGCCACGGCGGCCGCGCTGCTGGTCGTGGCCCCCGCCCCGGCGCACGCGTCGCCCGGGAACGCGACGGCGTCGTCGGGGGTCCCGGCGTACGCCGCGGCCGTGCAGCCCGAACTCGACCGGATCGTGCGGGACCTGGCGGTCACCGGCGCCGTCGTCCTGGTGCGGTCCCCCGAGCTGGGCGACTGGGCCACCACGATGGGCACCGGGACCTGGCACGGCACCGAGCCGGTCTCGCTCGCCGACCACGTCCGGATCGGCAGCAACACCAAGACCTGGACCGCCACGGTGGTCCTGCAGCTGGTCGACGAGGGCAGGATCGGCCTGGACGACCCGGTGTCGCGGTATCGCCCCGACGTGCCCGACGGGGAGGACATCACCATCGCCCAGCTGCTCGACATGACCAGCGGCCTGGCCAACTACACCACCGACCTCACGCTGAACGAGCAGATGGACAGCAACCCCGGCCGGGTGTGGGACCCGGAGGAGCTGCTCGCCATCGGCCTCGCCGAGCCGCCCGCCTTCCCCCCGGGCGAGGGGTTCCTGTACTCGAACACCAACACCGTGCTGCTGGGCCTGATCATCGAGCAGCTCACCGGGGTCCCGGTGGAGCAGGCCTTCCAGGACCGGATCTTCGACCCGCTGGGGCTGGACGAGACCTCCTTCCCGGCCCGGACCGACGCGTCGATCCCCGAGCCGCACCCGCGGATGTACACCTTCGGCACGAACGTGGAGACGATCGACAGCCTCGTGCTCCCACCCGAGGTCCAGGCCGCGGCCACCGCCGGGACCCTGGAGCCGATGGACGTCACCGACACCAACCCCTCCTGGGGGTGGACCGCGGGCGCCGGGATCTCCACCGCGGAGGACCTCGCCGATTACGTGGAGGAACTGGTCGACGGGTGCCTGCTCAGCCCGCGGCTGCAGCAGGAGCGGATCGCCAGCGTCCAGCCGGTGGACCCGGACGACCCGGCGAGCCCCGGCTACGGGCTCGGCCTGGCCCGCTTCGGGCCCGTGTACGGGCACACCGGTGAGCTCCCCGGGACCAACTCCTTCATGGGCCACGACCCGGTGCGGGACATCACCGTCGTCACCTGGACCTCCACCGCCCCCGCACCCGACGGCGAGGGCCCGGCCGTCGAGCTCGGCAGGACGGTGATCGACGAGCTCTACGCCGGCTGACCGGCACCCCGGCCGGCCGGGTCCCCACGACGGGGCCCGGCCCCGGGACCCCACCCCGTCCCCTCCACGGGAGGAGCTGTTCCTCGTGCGCCGATGGATGCGCCCCGCCGCCCTCGCCCTCGCCCTGCTCGCCGGGGCCGGGACGACCGGCTTCACCGCCACCCCCGAGCACCCGGCGGGGTCCGCTCCCGCCCCGGCCGCGACCCTCGACCCGGACCTCGCCGCACGGATCGACGAACTGGCGCGGGCCGCGCTGACCGACGGCGTCACCGGCGCGGTGGTCGGCATCTCCGACCCGGCCCGTGGGAGCTACCTGCAGGCCTACGGGACCGCGGACACCACGGGGACCCCGATGACCACCGACGTGCACTACCGCATCGCCAGCGTCACCAAGACCCTCACCGCCCAGGCGGTGCTGCGCCTGGTCGACCAGGGGCGGCTGTCCCTCGACGACCGCCTGGACGAGTACGTCCCCGACATCCCCCACGGGGACGAGATCACCATCCGGGACCTCCTGGGCATGCGCGCCGGTGTGTACGACTTCGTCGCGGACGAGGACTTCCTGGCGCGGTACGCCGCCGATCCGCTCCTGCCGGGGTGGTCCCCCTACGACGCGCTCGAGATCATCCGCGCGCACGCCGGCGAGGCCACCCCACCGGGCGAGGCGACCGTGTACTCCAACTCGGAGTACGTGCTGCTCGGGCTGGTCCTCGAGCGGGTCACCGGCCGCTCGGCACAGCAGGTGACCACCTCGGTGATCGAGCAGCTCGGCCTCCCGGAGACGTCGTACCCCACGACCGCGGCCCTGCCGGAGCCGTTCGCCCACGGCTACGTGAACACCGACAGCGAGCTGGCACCGCCGGACCCCGGCGCGGAGGAGCCCCGGGACGTGACGTACAGCAACCCCGAGGTCCCGTTCACCGCCGGCGCGGTCGTCTCCACCGTGCCGGACATGCTCCGCTACGCCGAGCAGCTGGCGACCGGGGCGGGCCTCACCCCGGAGACCGCCCGGCTGCGCCAGGAGTGGACGCCGCTCACCTCGAGCGGCATCCGGGTGCAGTACGGCCTCGGCGTCCTCCGGCTCGGGGACTGGGTCGGCCACAACGGCTCGGTCTTCGGCTACAGCGACGTGGTCTCCCACCTGCCGGAGCAGGGGGCGAGCGTGGTGGTGATGGTGAACGCGGCCGACGGCGAGGCCGTCCCCGCGACCGACCTCTGGGGCGGGATCGTCAGGCTGCTGTACCCCGACAGCCTGCCGACCTGGTGACCGTCCGGGCGTCGCGGTCCGCCGCGACGACGGAGCACGGGCGCCCACCCGACCAGGCCGCCGCACCGCCCCGGCCCCCGCGCGACGACCACCCGCGGCACGCCGTCCGCGACGGCGCGCCCGGCACCCTGGCCCCGCACGCCGCCGAGGGCCACACTCCGTGTCCCGCCCTCCTCCTGGAGCTCGCGATGCTGCGGACCCGGTTGTGCGACCTGCTCGACATCGCCGTGCCGGTGGTGGTCGCGCCGTTCGGGCCCTGGGACGAGACGGCGCTGGCGGTGGAGGTCTGCCGGGCCGGGGCGCTCGGCAGCCTCGGCACCGCGCTGCGCCGGCCGTCGGAGCTGCGCGCGCAGTGGCAGCGGGTGCGGGAGGGCACCGACCGCCCCTTCGCGGTCAACCACACCGGGCGGCCGTTCGACCCCGAGGCGTTCGCGGCCACGCTCGAGTTCGCCCCCGCGGCGATCAGCTTCCACATGGGCGTCCCCGCCGACCTCGTCGCGCGTGCGCACGACGCCGGGATCCGCTGGATCCAGGCGGTCGGCGACGTCCGGGCCGCGGAGGCCGCGCTGGAGGCCGGTGCCGACGTGCTGGTCGCCCAGGGCACGGAGGCCGGCGGCAACGGCGGGTGGGTTGGCAGCCTGGTCCTCGTGCCGGCCGTCGTCGACCTGGCCGGGGACGTGCCGGTGGTCGCCGCCGGCGGCATCGCCGACGGCCGGGGCCTGGCCGCCGCCCTCGCGCTCGGGGCGCAGGGGGCGAGCCTGGGCACCCGCTTCCTCGCCACTCCCGAGATGGGCGTCGACCAGGAGTGGAAGGACCGGATCGTGGCCGCGGACGCCACCGACGCGGTCAAGGTCCCGCACAGCGAGCGGGTGATGCCCCGGTTCACCCTCCCGCAGATCGGGCAGCCGTACGCGCCCCGGGCGCTGCGGACCGAGCTGGTCTCCCGGCTGGAGCGGGCGCCGGAGACGGTCGACCCGGAGCGCGTGGGGCACGAGCTGCGCGCCCGCGTGCGGGCCGGCGGCGGCCACGACCTGCTGCCGTTCGCCGGGCAGTCGGTCCAGCTCGTCCACGACGTCGTCCCGGCCCGCGAGCTGGTCGCCCGCCTCGTCGCCGAGGCCGAGGAGGCCCTGCGGACGGCGGCGGGGGCGGTCACGACCGGGCCGGCACCGCGACCGCGGACCCCGGCACCCCCGGCCGCGCGGGGACCCGTCGACCAGCGGGCGTGAGGGCGCCGCGAGGACGCGGCCCCCGCCGGGACCGGGACCGATGCCCCGGCCCAGCGGAGCGAGCGGCGTGCGGTCAGGGGATCCGGTCCGGTATGCGGCGGCCCTCGATGAGCAGGCACACGTGCTGCAGGCCGGCGATCGACGCCGCCTGCAGCAGGGGCAACCGCACGAACACCGCGCCGAGGGGACCCAGGAACGAGGCGAAGAGCCACACCGAGGTCGCCAGGCACAGCAGGCGCCGGCCGGACCCTCCGCTGTCGACACCGCGCCGGGCGAGGGGCAGGACGCCCAGCCCGAAGGCCGTTCCCAGGACCACCGACAGCAGCGCGGCGCTGCGGGCACCCCCGAGCCAGTCCGCGGGGAGGACGCCCAGCACGGCCGCCGCGATCGCGGCCGACCACCACAGGCGTCCCGCCGGGCGGCCGGTTCCGCGGCCCGGCCGCTCGTAGCAGTCCAGTTCGGTGGGCGGGTGCTCGGCGAGCATCCGGGACCGGTCCTCGTAGACCGCCACGGAGGGGTGGTTCCGCCGGACCCGCGCGGTGAGGTCCACCGGCACGGCGCCCGACAGCCAGAGCGCCTCGATCCGGCAGAACTCGGCGCGCAGCCCACGGGTCCCCGCGACGACGTGACCCCAGCAGGAGACCACGGCGAGGACGTGGCGGCTGCGCGGCTGGTCACCGGCCCACTGCTCCGCGCCGAAGGCGTAGAAGCCGCACGTGCAGTCCGGAGCAGGGCTGGGGTGCGGCGGGCGGTCCCCGTTCAGGCAGCGCGCCTCGTTGGCGCCGTCGTGCCAGGGGTCGGTGGAGAACAGCGGGTAGAGGGCACCGTCCGGACCGATCCGGAAGGTGCGCAGCGCTCTGATCTGGCCCACACGTGGCTCGAAGCCACCGTAGGGATCCACCGCTGCTACTCCACGGGCGAGGGATCCCGGGGCGGCTGGGGTCGCTCCGGGGAGACCGGCTCGAGGGGCGGCTCGGGCACGGGCAGGACCTCGATGCGGCGGACTTCCTTGCCGATGTTGCCCACGACACCAGCGTAGGGATCCACTGCGCGATCGGGACGTCTTCCGTCCCCGCGAGCTCGGGCGGTGCCGGGGGCGGCGCACCGTCCCGTGGACGTGCCGTCCGCTCCGCGCACGGGACCGCTCGTCGCGGGGAGCGCCCGGTGGGAGGATCGGGCGTCGGGGACGGAAGGGGTGGCGCCGTGGCCGGGCAGCAGCCGATCGAGCCGAGCGAGATCTACCGGGCGGACGGCAGCCGGGTGCCCCGGCGCCGTGCGCCGCTGGGCACGGTGCCGGCCGCGGTGCGGTCCCTGCTCCCGGCGCTGTCACGCGGCACGACCGCCGGGTCCCTGGTCACCGCCTCGGCGCTCGCGGTCGCGGCGGCCGTCACCGCACGGGCCGCCGAGGCGGCACGCCACGTGCTGGAGCAGGCGGCTCGGGAGGCGCTGTCGACGCGTCCCACCGGGTCGTGGATCGAGGTCTCCGTCACCCGGATCGAGGTGCGCTGGCCGCGCTGAGCCGTGCCGGGCGCCGTGGAGGACGCGGCAGGCGGCGCCACGGAGGTCCGGCACCGTCGCGGGCGGGCTCGCGAGCGGCGGGGTGGACCGGCGTCGGCGTCTCCGGGTGGGGTCGTGTCCCGGCCGGGCGGAGTCCCGTCCCGGGTCGAGCGGACGCGCCGGACTCCCTGGCGCGACCGGGCGACCGGATGTAGCAAGGAGGTCCTGCCGTCGACGAGGGAGCACTCCGATGGCCGACAAGTCGCCCCACGACGACCACGCGACGAAGAGGTCGGGCAAGGCCGTCAAGGCCAAGCGCGACGAGCGCAAGGAGAAGCAGCGGGCCGCCAGGGAGATGGAGCGGCTGATGCGCCCGCGGAAGGCCAAGGCCTGACCGACCTCCGCGGGCGGGACCCCGCCCGCGCCGTCACCGGTCCCCGGGCAGGAGGCCCGGCGTGTGTGCGCGACCGCTCCAGCGCCCGGGGCGCCGCCCTCCACCTCATCCCGGGGCGATGTTCTGGTTGCGCCGGAACAGGTTCGTCGGGTCGTACTGCCGCTTGAGCGCGGTCAGTCGCCGGAGCTTGGTCTCCCCGTAGGCCTGCCTCACCCGGGCCTGCCCCTCCTCCATGAGGAAGTTGACGTAGACGCCGGTGTGGAACGGGGCCAGGGCCGTCCAGTAGTCGCGCGCCCACTGGCGCTGCTCCTCGAAGCCGTCCGGGCCGGCGGTGTTGCCGTTGATGTTGAAGGTGAACCCGGCGGACCGGCCGTTGAAGGCGGTGGCGTCGTCCGGGACCCGGGCGACCGCCCCGCCCATCTGCCACAACGCCACGCTGCTGAGCGGCGAGGTGATCCGGCGGCCGAACTCCACGACGACGTCGATCACGTCGTCGCTGAGCCGCGCCACGTCGCAGGAGCGGACGGAGTACCAGCAGCCGTGCCGGAACGAGGGGTCGAACATCTTCTGGTGCGCCACGAACGGCTTCGGCGACACGACGTCCAGCACCGGCGTCCCGAAGCCCCGCATCGGCGCCAGGACCCGCTGCCCCTCGTCGACGTCGCCCGCGTAGCAGGCCGCCACCGCCACCACCGGCCGGCCGACCAGCTCCGGCGGGACCACCGGCAGGGCCGGGGCGAGCCGCTGGACGACGATCGTCATCAACTCGTCGGGCCCCTCGGCCACCCAGTCCCGGTAGAAGCGCAGGACCCGCTCGGCGTCGTCCGTCGACCAGAAGGTCGCCCCGGCCATCACCTGCGGCCCCAGGGGGTGCATGCGGAACCGGAACCCGGTGACCACCCCGAAGTTGCCGCCGCCGCCGCGCAACCCCCAGAACAGGTCCGCGTTCTCGTCCTCGCCGGCCCGGACGACCTCGCCGTCGGCGGTCACCACGTCCGCGGACAGCAGGGAGTCGACGGTGAGGCCGTCCCTGCGCATGACCCAGCCGATGCCACCCCCGAGGGTCAGCCCGGCCAGCCCGGTGTGCGAGACGATGCCGGCCGGCACCACCAGGCCGTGCTCCTGGGTCCGCTCGTCCAGCTCCCCCAGCAGCACCCCCGCCTGGACGGCCGCCACCCGGGAGTCCGGATCCAGCCGGACGCGGTTCATCCGCCGGAGGTCGATCACCAGGCCGCCGTCGCAGGTGGACAGCCCCGGGAAGCTGTGCCCTCCGCTGCGGACGGCGATGGGCAGCTGCTCGTCGCGGCCGAACCGGATGGCGGCGCGGACGTCGTCCGCGCCCGTGCACCGGGCGATGACGGCGGGCCGGCCGTCGATCGACCCGTTCCAGAGCCTGCGGTGCTCGTCGTACCCGGCGTCCGCAGCGGTGAGGACCTCGCCCCGCAGCGCGGCACGGAGGCCGGCGACGGCGGTGTCGCTGACCGGGGCGGCCGTGGACCGGACGCCCCCGGGATCCGTCGTGGTGGTCATGGGAGAAGTGTCGGGACGACGGGCGGGCGCGACAGGGACCTAGGTTCCACCCTGCTCCCGGCTCAGCCGGACGGGGTCGAGGACGTCGATGTGGTCCCGGTGCGTGGCGATCACCCCGGCCTCGCGGAGCTCCCTCAGCACCCGCACCACCACCTCACGGACGCTGCCCACCGCATCGGCGAGCGCCTGCTGGCTCACGGGGACCGTGAGCACCGGCCGCGTCCCCCCGGCGGTCCGGGACCCCTGGGACGCCAGGTCCAGGAGGTGCCGGGCGACCCGTTGCCGCACGGTGGTGAAGGCGCTGCCGGGGATCTCGGAGATGAAGCTGAGCGCCCGCTCGGCCATCTCGCGCAGGAGCGCGTCGGCCACCTGCGGGTCCTGGGCGGCGGCGCGGCGCACGACGTCGGGCGACAGACGCAGCACCTCGGAGTCGACCACCGCCTGGATCCCCGCGGGCAGGCGGAAGTCGGCCCCGTACATCGACACGACGCCGACGAGCGCTCCGCGACGGGCGTACCGCACGGTCAGGCTGCGTCCGTCCGGCGCCGTGACGAACACGCGGACGAGACCGTCCACCACCAGTTCCAGCAGCTCGGCCGTCTCGCCCTCCCGGTGGATCACCGAACCGGTCGGCACGCGGACGAGACGCGCCCCCGTGAGCAGCCGCTGCTGGGCGGGGGCGGGGAGGCGGGCGAGCTTCGACGCAGCGAGGGCAGCCAGGACGCCGTCCACCCCCGCACGGTAGGTCCCCGGGGCGGGCGGATCCACGGCCGCACCGGGCGCCCCGCGCGGGGCGACCGTCAGGAGCCGGCGGTCAGGCGCCTGCCCATCTGCTCGTGGACGGCCTGGATCGCCTGCAGCGGGCGGATCATCACGCGGAACTCGACGATCCGCCCGGCGTCGTCGCAGCGCACGATGTCGACCCCGTTGACGTACCTGCCCTGCACGCTCGTCTCGAACTCCAGCACCGCGGTGTCGCCCGCGACGACCTGCTTGGTGTACCGGAACGCCCCGTCGGGACCGTCGCCGGCGAGGGCGTCGGCCGCCGCCTGGAGGTACCGCGTGGTGATCGCCCTGCCCTCCTGCGGCGTGAACACCACCGGCGAGTAGAAGACGACGTCGTCGGCGAGCAGCTCGTCCAGGGCGTCCGGCGCCTTGCTCTCCATGTAGCGGTGCCAGCGGGCGACGACGTCGTCGATCACGGGGTGCCTCCTCGGCGGCGGGTCAGCGGACCGTGCTCACGGAGCCTGCCGGGGACCCTGCCGGTCCAGCCAGTCGACCATCGCCGCCCGGGTGGCGGCCGACAGCCGGTGCCAGTCGGCCAGCGGCACCCGCGGCACCCCGGCGGCCCGGCAGGCGGCGGCCACCGCGCCGGCCGGCGCCTCGGGGTCCCAGGCGGGGTCGAGCACCACCGCGGGGCGGTCCGCCGTCGTCGCGAGCAGGTCCGCGAGCGTGTACCCGGGCCGGGCGCGCAGCAGCGGCTCCCCGCAGCTCGGGGCGGTGAGCACCATCCCGGCCGGCGGCACGTCCCCCAGGGCGGACAGGTGCAGCGCCACCAGCGCCCCGGTGCCGTAGGCGGCGACCCAGGCCCGGTCGTGCCCGGTGGCCGCCGCGGCGACGGCGGCCACCGCGGCCGCGTCGGCGGTCATCCGGCCCAGCGGGGAGGAGTCCGGCCCGGGGTGCTCGCCGTGCCGCGAGCCGCTGCCGACCGGGTCGTGGCAGGCGACGGCCCAGCCGGCCGCGGCCAGCAGCGCGGGCAGCGGCTCGGCCTGCTCGTACCCGGCCCGCCACCCGGTCGCGGCGCACGGCGGGCCGAGCCAGAGCACCAGCCCGCGGCTCCTCCGCCCGTCCGGCGGGCGCAGGAGGGTGACCGCGACGCCGTCCGGGGTCCGCAGGTCCTCCTCCCCCGCCCCGCCGGCGGCGGTCCCGGCCGGGCCGAGTGCGGCGCGGACGGCGGCTCGCAGCTCCTCGCCGCGGAACGGGCGTGGCCCCGGGCGCACGCGGTCGGCCGGCCACGGGACCGGTGACGGCGCTCCCGGCGCGCGCCCGGGACGGCGGGGTGGGCCGCCGAGCGCCGCCTGCGCCCAGTCCAGCTGGGCGGCCACCGCGGACCCGTCCGCCCGGTGCCCGCCCGGGCGCAGCACCAGCTCCAGCGCGTCGGGCCGGCCGAGCAGCGCGTGGGCCTCCCGCGCGGCGTCCACCGCGGCGCGGGCGGCCGGGACGCGCTCGACCGGGTCCTCGACCGCCACCGACACCAGCACCGGGCGCGGGGCGGCCAGCGCGAGCAGCTCGTGCGCGTCGGTGGGCAGCCGGTGCTCCCGCCCGGCGAACCAGCGCAGCCGCGGGTGGAACCAGCCCGGGTAGTGCCGGGTGAGCAGCTCCACCCCCTCGCCGAAGTGCCGGTCGGTGCACAGCCGGGCGGGGATGGCGCCCAGCACGCCGCTGGAGCTGGACACGACGCCGGCGAAGCGGTCGTCGAACGCGGCGGCGAGCAGCGCGGTCTTGCCGTTGCGGCTGTGCCCGCCGACGAGCACCCGGCGGGCGTCCACGCCGGCCTGGTCCTGCAGCGCGTCGAGGACCCGGGACAGCGCCCACGCCCGCCAGGCCAGCCGGCCGGCGACCACCGAGGGGAAGGCCCGCTCCACGTCCTCGGTGTCGTCGTCGCCGTCCGCGGCCGAGACCAGGCAGGCCCCCCACCCGCGGGCCAGCGCCGCCTCCGCCCACGACCCGTGGCCGGACTGCAGGAGGTAGACCGGGACGTCGCGGCGCACGCCCGCCGCGGGCACGGGCAGCAGCAGCCGCGCCCGCACCGACCAGCCCGCGCCGACGACGAGCTCGCGGACCTCCACGCCGCCCGCCGTGCGCACCCGGTCGACGCGGGCGGGCGTGCGGCGGGGTGGAGGCGGGAGGTCCCCGGTCAGCCACCGCCGCCAGCGGGCGCGCAGCACCGCCCGCCGCGCCGGCCACCCGGCGGCACCGGCGCGGCCGCCGGGGAGGCCCTCGACCGGGGACCACAGGCCGGTGCGGGCCGGCAGCCGGGCGAAGTCCGGCGCCGGCTCCCCGCCGGCCGCCAGCCAGGCCTCGAAGGGCCCGCTCGGCGGCAGGATGCCGGCGAGCTCGGCGGTGTTGCGCCGCCGGCGGGCCGCGGCCGAGCGCCCGTCCCGGGACCGGCTCCCCGGCACCACCTGCGTCATGCGTCCGCACCGTAGGACCGCCCGGTGTCCTGACGGGTGTCCCCCGTGTCGCGTCGGTGCTGCGCCGGGCCCGTGGGGTTCGGCGGGCCCGGGGCCCGGGCACCAGGGCGGCGTGCGCGTGCTGCTGGTGATCACCGACGACGACTGGTACGAGGACGCCGGCTACGCGGCCGGGTGGGTGCGGGCGCTGGAGGCGGAGGGCGCGGAGGTCGAGCGGCTGGCCCGGGTGCCGGACGACTGGCCGGTCACCGGCCCGCCACCGGGCCGCTACGACCTGGCGATCGCGCACGTGCTGGTCGAGGAGGTCGTGGCCTACGCGCCGACCTTCGCCCTGGCCACGCTGCTCGAGGCGGCCGGCGTGCCGCTGCTCAACCCCGTCACCTCCCTGGTCGCCTCCGCCGACAAGCTGGTGACCCACGCCGTGTGGGCGGCCGCCGGCGTGCCGCAACCGGCCGCGTGGGACCTCGCCCGGGTCCGGGAGTGGCCGATGCCGGGACGGCGGATGGTGCTCAAGCCCTCGCTCGGCGACGGTGCCCGCTACGTCGAGCTGGTCGGCGACCTCGACGCCGCCCGTGCGGTCGAGGCCGGCTGGCGGGAGCACGAGGCGGCCGGCGGGCACCGGCGCGGCACGTCGCTGCTGCAGGAGTGGATCGCCGAGCCGGCGTGCGCGCGCGTCTTCGCCACGCCCACCACCACCTCCCTGGTCTACGAGAAGTCCCGGGAGGAGGGGGCGCTGGTCACCCACGGCACGGTGTACCCGAAGGTGTACGAGGCGCCGCCGGAGATGGCGCAGCTGGCCTCGCGGATGGTCGCCGCGCTCGGCGGCGGGCTGATGGGCGTGGACGTGCTCGTCGAGCCGGACGGCCGGCTGCTCGCGCTGGAGGCCAACGCCCCCTTCGGCTTCGACGTCACCGACCCCGAGCAGGGCCGGTGGGTGGCCCGCGCCGCGCTCGCGGTCGCCGAGCGCGCGGCCGCGAACCGCCCGGCGGCGGCCGCGTGAGCCCGGAGGACGGCCTCGACGAGGCGCTGCACCGGCTGCCCGAGCTGGTGCTCGAGCCGCGCTCGGGCTCGGGCGGCTGGGGCGTGCTCATCGGCCCGCGGGCGGACGCCGGCCGGCTCGCGCGCGCCCGTGCCGCCGTCCTGGCCGACCCCGGGGAGTGGATCGCCCAGGAGCCGGTGGCGCTGTCGACCCACCCCACGGTCGTCGACGGCGCGCTCGTGCCGCGGCACGTGGACTACCGGCCGTACGCCTCCTGCGCCGGCGAGGAGACGACCGTGCTGCCGGGCGGCCTCACCCGGGTGTCCCTGACCGGGGGTGAGCTGGTGGTCAACGCCTCGCAGGGCGCCGGTGCCAAGGGCACCTGCGTGGTCGGCTGAGCGTCCCCCGGCGCCGGGATGGGCGAGCATGCACCGGTGGGATCCCCCTCCCGCACCCGCCGGGTCGCGGCCGTGGTCGTGGCCGCCGGGTGCACCGCCGCCGTTCCCGTGTCCGGGGAGCTGTCCCCCGGCGCGCTGCTGGCCGTCGGCGGCACCGGCCTGCTGGCGACGGCGGCCGGGCTGGCCGCGCACGCCGGCGCGGGCGCCCCGCGGGTCGGCCGCCGGGCCCTGCCCTGGCTCGCCTGGCTGGCCGCGGCCCTGGCGTGGGAGGCGGTCACCCTCCTCGACGGCGACCTGCCGGCCCTGAGCGACCTCGCCGACCCGCTCCTCGCCCACCCGGCCGCGCGGGCGGCGGCGACCCTGGGCTGGCTGGCGGCCGGGGCCTGGCTGCTGACCCGGCCCGCGGCTCCTCCGGAGCGGTCGTGACCGGCACCGCGGTGTCGGTCACGGCGGTGCTGCTGCTCCTGGCCGCCGGCCTGTCCCTGGAGGCCTCCGCCCGCCGGAGGGGCTCCCCGGCTCCCCTGGCGCAGGCGCTCGCTGCGGCGATGCGCACGACCCCCGGCCGGCTGGCGGTGCTCCTCGCGTGGGCCTGGCTCGGCGTGCACTTCCTGGCCCGCTGACCACGCCGTCCCGCTCCCGGCCCCTGGTGGACGGCGGCCGGCGGCCACCGCGGCGAGGTCCGCTTCCTGTCACACCCCGGGGCCACACTGTGGCTGTCCGGATCGCACCGCAGGTGCCGCCCCCGCACACCGGAGCCACCGCACACCAGCGCCACCGCACACCGGAGCCACCGCACACCGGAGCCACCGCACCGGCGGGATCCGGGAGGAGGTGAGGACGAGATGAGGACCTACGACCCCGCGGACGGCATCCTCTACGTCCACCTGGCACAGGACGCCGGCACCCCTCCGTCGCCACCGCCCTCCCCCGAGGAGTGCCGCCGGCTGCCGACCGGCTACCCGAACGTCTCCCTCCGGGCCCGGCTCGCCGGCACCCGGGCGACCGCGTCCCGTCCCGCGCTCGTCCTCCTCCCCGGAGGATCGGCAGCGGCCGACGTCCCCGCCCCCGTCGCGGCGCCGCTGCGCCTGGCCCGGTAGCGGGGAGGGCGGCCTCCGGGCGCGGCGTCCGGCGACCCCGCAGCCCAGCCCGGCGCCCCCGTCCGTGCCTGCACGGGCACGGCCCCCGGCGCCCCGGGGCCGAAGTGCCCTGGAGCGGCGCGCCCCCGGAGGGCTTGGCTGGTCCCACGGGGGTGTCCGACACACCGGGGAGCCGATCCGATGGTCACCACCCTGCCGGCCCTGACGCCGCTGGAGCAGAGCCTCCTCGTGACGCTCCGCTCCCGGGCGGCGGACGCCCGCTCGCCGCGTCCCGTCCTGGGGGACGCGCTGGCCGACGAGATCGTCCGGGAACTCGGCCCGGACGCCGCCCGGGTGCGCGTCGACGCCAACCTGGTCACCAGCTGCGCGCTGCGCGCCAAGCGGCTCGACGAGATCGCGGCCGACTTCGTGCACCGCCACCCGGACGCCGTCGGGCTGGACCTGGGCGCCGGGCTGGACACCCGGTGGGCGCGGATCGCCCCGCCGCCCACCGTGGACTGGTTCGACGTCGACCTGCCCGCCGTCGTCGCCGTCCGGGACGCCGTCGTGCCCGCCCGCGCGCGGACCCGCACGATCGCCGCGGACGTGCGGGACGGGCACTGGCTGGACGCGGTCCCGGCCGGCCGTCCGGCGGTGGTCGTCGCCGACGGCCTGGTCGGGTTCCTCGACCGGAGCGAGGTGACGACCCTGCTCGACCGGCTCACCGGCCACTTCCCCGCCGGCGAGATCGCCTTCAACAGCTACTCCCGCTTCGCCCTCCGGGCGACCCGGCTCGTGCCCGGCACCAGGGCCGTCTCCGGGCTCCTCCGGTTCCCCGGCATCGACGACCCGCACGAGCTCGAACGCTGGGACCCGCGCCTGCACCTGGTCCGGGAGATCCTGCTCAGCCGGGAGCCCGAGGTCGCCCTGTTCCCGCCGCTGCTGCGCCTCTACCACCGGCTCGCGGCGCACAGCACGGCCTGGTCCCGCCGGGGGACGGTCGTCCTGCACTACCGCTTCCCGCGCTGACCCGTCGTCGCCGCGGCCGGGGCGGCGGGCGCGAGGGCGCGGCCGACGCCGGCCGGGGAGGCGTCGCGTCGCCGCACGCGCGCCGGCCACTCGGCGAGGAGGGCGCGCAGGACCGCCGGCCGCTCGTGGGGCAACGCGTGCCCGGCGTCGTCGACGACGGCGAGCGTGGCGTGCGGGTGGACGTCCAGCAGGTCCACCGCGGCGGCGTACGCGACCGTGGAGTCCAGCCGTCCGGCCACGACCAGCGTCGGGCCCGGGTAGGGCGGCGCACCGTCCGGGGCGAGCTCCCAGCGGGCGCCGATCCGCGGTGCCCCGGGACGTCGCGCACGCCCGGCAGCAGCGGGCGGACCAGCGCGAGGCCCGCGACTGCGCCGGGCGCCGCGCGGCCATCGCCCGGGCGAGGTGGCCGCCCGCCGAGTGCCCGACCAGCAGGTACCGGTCCCCGCCGGTCACCTCGTCGGCGGCGGCGAGCAGCGCGCCGAGGACGTCGTCGGCGCTGCGCAGGGCCGCGGAGCGGGCGTCCGGCCCATCCCGGGCAGGTCGGGGTGGACGCGCCGGAGGCCGGGGACGCCGGCGAGCAGCGGCTCCGAGCACGCCTCGGTCTCGCGGTGGTCGACCTCCGCGCCGTGCAGCACCCGCACGGCCCGCCCGGTCCCGTGCTCCACGCGGTGCACCGCCACCCGGGCAGCCTCCTACCGCGCGGCCACGGCATCCACCGGGACCGGCGCCCCGTCCGGCCGGGCGCGCGCCGGCATCATCGGGCCGTCGCCGGCGGGGTCGAGCACGTCCTCCTCGAACCACGCGTAGCGGCCGGCGAGCACCCGCTGCGCGGCCGCGTACTGGCGGTCGTCGTCGTTGGCCCACAGCTCGCGGAACAGCCGGCCGGCCCGGCGGCGGGCCTGGCCGCAGAACAGGTCGGCCAGCTCGACCGCCTCCTGGCGGCGGTCGGGCCGCTCGCGGGCGAGGGTGTCGGCGTGCACGCAGGCGCAGGCGACGGCGTAGAGCTCGGCACCGATGTCGACGATCCGCCCGAGCAGCCGGCCCTTGCGCTCCAGGCGCCCCTGGTGGCGGGCCATCGCGTAGAAGGTCGAGCGGGCGAGCTTGCGCGCGGAGCGCTCGGCCCAGCGCAGGTGCCCGGCCAGCTCGCCGAACTCGGCGAAGGCGCCGGGACGCCGGCCGGGGCCCGTGGCCAGCGCCGGGAACCACCGGGCGTAGAAGGCGCCCGCCCTCCCGGCGGCCCGCGCCTTGTCGGCCAGGCCGGAGTCGCCGAGCAGGCCGCCCGCGACCTGCAGGTGCTGGTCGACGGCCTCGCGGGCGATGAGCAGGTGCATGATCTCGGTGGAGCCCTCGAAGATCCGGTTGATGCGCATGTCGCGCAGCATCTGCTCGGCCGGCACCGGCTTCTCGCCACGCCGGGCGAGGGACTCGGCGGTCTCGTAGGCGCGGCCGCCGCGGATCTGCACCATCTCGTCGACGGCGGTCCACCCGAGCTCGGAGCCGTAGAGCTTGGCGAGGGCGGCCTCGATGCGGATGTCGTTGCGCTTGTCGTCGGCGAGGCGGCTGGACACCTCGAGCACCGCCTCGAGCCCGAACGCGGTGCCGGCGAGCCACGCGAGCTTCTGCGCGATCGCGTCGTGCTCGCCGATCGGCCGGCCCCACTGCCGGCGCTCGGCCGACCACTCGCGCGCGATCTTCAGGGCGTACCGGGCCTCCGCCAGGCAGAACGCCGGCAGCGACAGGCGGCCGGTGTTCAGCGTGGTGAGCGCGATCCGCAGCCCCCTCCCCTCGCCGCCGATGACGTCGCCCGCGGGGACGAGGACGTCGTCGAAGCGGGTCACCGAGTTCTCGATGCCCCGCAGCCCCATGAACGCGTTGCGGTGCTCGACCGTGACGCCCGGGCGGTCGGTGGGGCAGATGAAGGCGGTGATGCCGCCCCGGTGACCCTCGGACGCGGGGACGACGGCCATCACCACGACGACGTCGGCGATGGCGCCGTTGGTCGCCCACAGCTTGGTGCCGGTGATCCGGTAGCCGGTGCCGTCGTCGGTCGGGACCGCCGTGGTGCTCATCCGGGCGGGGTCGGAGCCGACGTCGGGCTCGGTGAGCAGGAACGCCGACACGGCGTCGCGGGCGAGCCGGGGCAGCCAGGTCCGCTTCTGCTCCTCCGAGCCGAACAGCCGCAGCGGCTCGGGCAGGCCGATCGACTGGTGCGCCGACAGCAGCGTCGAGATCGACGAGTGCCAGGTGCCGGCCAGGGCCAGCGCCCGGTTGTAGTACACCTGGCTCAGCCCCAGTCCCCCGTACTCCTCGGGGATCTTCATGCCGAGGGCGCCGAGCTCCCCGAGGCCCCTGACCACGTCGGCGGGGATCCTCGCCTCCCGCTCGATCCGCTGGGGGTCGACGCGCTCGGTGAGGAAGGCGCGGAGGCGCTCGAGGAACGCCTCCCCCTTCGCCACCGCGGCCGGGTCGAGCTCCGGCTGCGGGTGGACCAGGTCCAGGCGGAGGTTGCCGAGGAACAGCTCCCGGCCGAACGACGGCCGGGTCCACGCGGCCTCGCGGCCGGCCTCGGCGACCTGCTTCGACTGCTCGTACGTGGGGTTCGACGCCATGGGGCAGCATCGCGCCGGTCCCCACGCCGGGACAACGGTCCCCGGCACGAGGACCGGCGCGATGCGGTCAGGCGCCGAGGGCCTCCTCCTGCCCGGACGACGTCCGCAGCGCGTCGGTCAGCAGCGCCACGAGCGCCTCGAGCTGCACGTCCGCCGACGAGGACACCTCCTCGTCGGAGCCGTCCAGCGCCCGGGCGGCGAGGCCCGCCTTGGTGTCGATCAGCTCGGCGATCCGCGCGTCGAGGGTCTGGGCGGCGATGATCCGCCACGCGGTGACCGGCTCGGTCTGGCCGATGCGGTGGCTGCGGTCGATCGCCTGGGTCTGCTCGGCGTCGGTCCACGACAGCTCGGCGAGCACGACGTTGGACGCGACCTGCAGGTTCAGCCCCACGCCCGCCGCGGTCAGCGAGCACACCGCGACGTGGACGTCGGGGTCGGTGACGAACGCGTCGACCTCCCGCTGCCGCGCCGCCGGCGTCTGGTCGCCCCGGATGGAGGAGAACCGCACGCCCTGCCGGGCGAAGGTCTCCTCGGCGGCGTCCATGACGTCGACGTGCTTGGCGAAGAAGACGACCTTGCCGGCGCTGCGGGCCAGCTGGGCGGCGTAGTCGGCGGCCAGCCCGGCCTTCGCCCGGCCGATCCGCCGCATCATGCCGAACACGTTCTCGCCGGTCGTGGTGGTGGCGTCCTTCAGCTCGGACCGGGCCACCCGGCGCACCAGGTCGGCGTCGATCCCCTCGACGACGCCGGAGGTCCGCGCCGCGAGCGCGGTCTCGTACTGCCGCACCATCCGGCGGACCAGCTCCTGCTCGGCCGCCCGGATCGACCGGCCGGCCGCGCCGTCCAGCTCGACCGGGAGGTCGGCGATGCGGCGGGCGGGGATGTCGGCGGCGACGTCGACCTTGCGGCGGCGCACGATCCCCAGGTCGATCACGCACTGCCGGGCGGCGGCGGAGAAGCCGCGGTCCGCGGGCGTCAGGCCGGTGTCCTCGAGCGCGTCCATCAGCTCGCCGAGCGGCTTGGCGTCGTCGATCCAGCCGAGGAACTGCCAGATGGCCCGGAAGTCCTCGATGTCGTTGATCAGCGGGGTGCCGGTGAGGGCCATCAGCAGCGGCCGCACGGTGCGCGACCGGATCCGCTCGGACAGCGCGAGGACGTGCTGCGAGCGCTGCGAGGTCTTGTTCTTGATGAAGTGCGCCTCGTCGACGACCATCCCGCGGAAGCCGAAGTCGCCGAGCCAGCCCACGTGGCGGTCGAGGACCTCGTAGTTGACGACGACGACGTCGGCGAAGCCGTCGACCGTCTCGCCGTCGCCCTGCACCACGGTGGCCGGGCGGTGCGGCGTCCAGCGGCCGGCCTCCCGCGCCCAGTTGGTCTTGACGACGTTGGGCACGACGACGAGCAGCGGGTAGGCGTCCGCCGCCTCCGCGGCGAGCAGCGCCTGCGCGGTCTTGCCCAGGCCGGGCTCGTCGGCGAGCAGGAAGGTCCGGTGCCCGGCCGCGGCCGCGGCGACCAGCTGCCCCTGGTGCGGCATCAGCTCCAGCCCGGCCGGGGTGAAGCGGTCCGTCGGGAAGGGCAGGTCCATGCACGCCGGGGCCCCGCCGCCGGCGCGCTCGAAGGAGGTCAGCAGCGGGCCGAGCAGCTCCCAGCCGGCCAGGCGGCGAGGGCGCGGGGCGCGCGGGGCGGCGGCGGAGAAGTCCGGGGCGAGGAACGGGTTGGCCAGCTGCCGGGAGATGACCGACTGCGGCACGGCGCGGCGCTGGGGGGTGGCGGGCTCGTCCGGGACGTCGGCCGGCGCGGCCTCCTCGACGACCGGCTCGACACCGGCGGCCTTCTGCATCTCGCGCACGAGCGACCGGGCCGCGTCGGAGACGACGGCGTCCTCGCCGAGCAGCGCCAGCAGCCCGGCGTCGCGGACGGCGGTCGTCGCGAGGATGGTCGCCACGCCGTCCAGGCGCTTGAGCTGCTCGCTCCGGCGGCCGTCGCTGAGGCCCGTGTCCGCGCGGACGCGGGCGCGCTCGTCGCGCAGCAGCAGCGCGACGGCCTGGAACCGCGTGCGCACGGAGGGCGTCACGCGCCCGCGCCGGGCGGCCGCCTCCACGTCCCGGACGGTGCGGGCGAGCACCGCGACGACGTCGTCGTCACGGCGGCCCCGCCGCTGGTCGCGCGGGGCGCTGCGGCGAGCGCCTGACTGGCGCTGGCCTGGTCGAGCCAAGGATCCTCCTCTGCAGTGCCGGGCACGGTCGCCGCGGCAGCGTCGCGCACGGTCCCGCGGCCGGAGCGGGGACGCTCCGGACGGGGTCCGGTGCCCCGCGTCGGGCGGGGCGCCCGAGGGCGCCCGGGGACCGCGGACGGCGGCCCGGGAGCCCCGGCCGGCGGGAGGTCGCCGTCGGGCGACCCGCTCCGGTCCCGGGGGCGGGGCCTCCATGGTGTCAACACCCGGGGAGCCGCGCTGTTCCCGGGCCCTCCCCAGCCGGCCGGACGGGACCGGTCGTGGCCGAACCCCTGGTCCGACCGTGACGCAGGTCACACCATGGCGGGATGACGCAGCCGTCCCCCGCGGTGCCCGGGTGGGCCGCCCGCGCGCTGTCCACCGTGTTCGACCCCTGCTGCCGGGAGAAGGGCATCTCCGTCGTCGACATGGGCCTGCTCCGGTCGGTCGACGTCCGCGACGGCCACGTCCGGGTCGAGCTGCTGCTCACCTCGGGCTGGTGCCCGTTCGCCGCCCGGGTGGTCAGCGACGTCGAGACGGCGATCCGGCAGCAACCCGGCGTCGAGACCTGCGAGGTGGAGGTCGTCTGGGACGAGGCCTGGACGACCGACCGGCTCTCCCCCGCGGCCGCCCGCCGGCTGCGGTCCCTTCCCGACCCCGTCGCCGTCCCCGACCGCGACGCCTTCCTCACCGCCCACCGCTCCCGGCCGCTCGGCCCCAGCCCAGGAGGACGACCATGATCGGCGACGCATTCGTGTTCGACGGGGTCGCGCACCCGTTCAACTTCACGGCCAAGAACGCGTTCGGGTCACCGGGGCAGATGTTCGCCAACCACCTGTACGCCTTCCACACGACGCTGACCCCGGACGGCGAGCCGACGCTGTCGGCGGAGGAGTTCCTCCGGGAGTGGACGCCGGCCGACATCCGGCAGATGGTCTACGAGCAGTCGGACACCGACATGCTGGCCGCGATGCCGCTGCCGCTGACCGACCTGTTCCGCGACGGGCTCTCCCCGTGGGAGACGTGCGCGGAACTGGCGATGCGGGACCCGGACCGGACGGTGTTCTGGGGCTCGGTGAACCCGCTCGAGGGACGCCGGGCGCTGGACCTGATGGAGCGCCAGGTCGGCGAGTTCGGCGCCAGGGCGTTCAAGTTCTACAACGTCCGCTACGACTACGGCTCCCCGTTCCCGTGGCGGATGGACGACCCGAGGGTCGCCTTCCCGGTGTTCGAGAAGGCCCAGGAGCTCGGGGTGAACCTCATCGGCGTGCACAAGGGCGTGCCGCTGGGGCCGCAGCCGGTCGAGGCGACCCAGACCTGGGACATGGACGGCGCCGCGGCCGCCTTCCCGGACATCAACTTCGTGATCTTCCACGTCGGGCTGCCGTTCATCGACGAGACCTGCTGGCAGCTGATCCGCTGGCCCAACCTGTACGCCTCGCTGGCGGCGACGATCAACTTCGTCGTCCGGGCGCCGCGGATGTTCGCCGAGATCCTCGGCAAGCTGCTGTTCTGGTGCGGGGAGGACAAGATCGTCTACGGCTCGGAGGCGCCGATCTTCCACCCGCAGTGGGCGCTGCGGGCCTTCATGGACTTCTCCATCCCGCAGGACCTGTGCGAGGGCTACGGCTATCCGCAGCTCACCGACGTCGCCAAGCGGAAGATCCTCGGCGAGAACCTGCTCCGCCTGCACGGGTTCGACGTGGAGGAGACGAAGGCGCGGCTGGGCCGCCCCCAGCAGCACTGATCCCGCGTCGGGGACGGAGGACGATCCGGCCGGCGGCGCCGGCGAGCAGCCGCGGCGGCTCGCCGCGCTCGGGGAGCGCGTGCGCGCGGGGCTCCTTGCCGCCGCCTCGTCCGGTGACCGTCCGTGCCCGGCTCACGGCGGAGTGAGCGACTCGCCCGGGGACCCGGGAGACCACGCCGCGGAACTGGCAGGTGTCGTGCACCCGGCACCGGGACTTCGGCGACAGCGGACGCACGGTCCCCCTGGTGACGCCTGCGCGGACTGTCGATCCTCACGGCCTCAGATCCGAGGAGGTCCCCGTGAACCGCTCCGCGCTCGTGTCGTCGCTCCTCACCGGCGCCCTGCTGCTGGCCGGCTGCTCGGGCGGAGCGGACGGCACGGCCTCTCCGACCACCGGCAGCTCCGCGAGCCCCTCCGTCGAGGCGTCCGCGACCCCGCCGCCGGCACCGGCCGACGCGACCGACGACGGCACCACGACCGACGACGGCACCACCACCACGGACGACGGCACCGCGGACGACGACACCGCGGACGACGACGGCACCGCGGACGACACCACCGCCGCCGACGACGACGGCACCGCCGCGGGGACCTCGGCGCCCCAGGACCCCGGTGACGAGGGCACGGGTGACGAGGGCACGGGTGACGAGGGCACGGGCAACGGGACCGAGGGCCTCCCCGGCTGGCCGATCGAGTCCACCCCGACGCACGGCGCCCTCCTCTGGGCCGCCTACGTCGCCGTCGGAGCACCCGGCGACCCCGCGCTCCAGCAGGTCCTCGCCGACGTCCAGGAACTCTGGCCGGGCGCCGGCCTGGGCGAGCTGGCGTGTGACGAGGGGGCGGCAGAGGCGCTGGGCCGCGACCGGTCGGAGCACGCCGTCGCCGTGTACTTCCCCACCGAGCAGCACGTCACCGAGTTCCGCAGGCGCTGGGAGGCGCCGTTCGTCGGGGCCGTCCGGGTGACCACGCTCTGCGCGGACTGACGGCGGGCGCGCCGGGCGGTGGGCGCCCGGCAGCCGCGGGCCGGGCACGACGTCGAGGTGGCGCCGGGCCCGCACGGCACCTCCCGCACCCACGGGCCGGCGCGCTGCCCGTGGGCTGCGGGGGGTGACCGGGAACCCGTTGGCGGCCGAACCGTTGGTACCCCAACGTCCTACCCTGGCGGGGTGACCACGAGCCAGACGCCGCAGGCTCCCGCCGGGTCCGAGGACCTGCGCGCCCTCGCCTCCGAGGACGTGCTCGCCCTCGACCGGCAGGTGTGCTTCGCGCTCTCGGTGGCCGCGCGCAACGTGGTCGCCGTCTACCGCCCCGTCCTCGAACCGCTGGGCCTGACCCATCCGCAGTACCTGGTGATGCTCGCGCTGTGGCAGCACGGGTCGCTGTCGGTGAAGCGGCTGTCGGGGCTGCTGCAGCTCGACCCCGGCACCCTCTCCCCCCTGCTCAAGCGGCTCGAGACGGCCGGCCTGCTGCGCCGGGAGCGCGATCCCGCGGACCAGCGCAACCTGGCGCTCGCGCTGACCGAGGAGGGGCTAGCGCTGCGTGCCCGGGCCGAGGCGATCCCGGCCGGCGTCGTCGAGCGTCTCGGCATGCCCCTCGAGGAGCTGGTGAGCCTGCACGGGGCCCTCACCCGGGTGATCGCCGCCTCGCAGGAGGCGCTGGCCGCCCGCGATCGAGCGTGAACCGCCCCGACTGTCGGGTCCGACACATGGTCCACCAATGCTTGGTGCCCCACGGGATCCGGGGGACGATGGAGGCGTGGCCGTCACCGAGCAGGAGCACATCACCGACATGACCCAGCCCAGCCCGACGTCCGGCGCGCCGGCCGACCCCGTCGTCCGCCCCGCCCCCCACCGGTGGCTGTGGTACGCCCTCGGCGGCGGACTCCCCCGGCGCAACCGCGGCTGGGTCCTGTTCGACACGACGACGAGCACCTGGTGGGCGCGCCACGTCGTGCGCAGCCTCGTGCAGATGGCGGTCCCCATCGCCCTGGTCATGCTGCTGCTGCCGGCCGGCTGGGGGCTGCGGCTGGCGGCGGCCGGCGGGGGCATCGCGCTGGGGATGGTCTACTCGCTGGCCTACATGGTGGAGGCGACCGAGAACCGCGTGGTCAAGGCCGGCTACCCGGTCGGCACCGCCGCCGCCCACCGCGAGGCCCGGTGGGAGGCGCGCGAGCAGCGCGACCGGCAGCGCCGCCAGGCCGCGGCGGCCCGGCGCGCCGCCCGCTACCGCGACCGGACGGGCCGCTAGGTGCGCAGCCGCCGGGTGCACTGACCGGCGGCTCCGGTCGACGGCGGGTACCGCGGTGCTGGTGCCCGCCCCCTTCCCGGGAGCACACTGCCCTCCGTGGCCTCGGCACCGGCCACGTCGGCCGGGAGCGCACGCCGCCGGCTCCGGGAGGAGCCCCCGCGGCGCAGCCGTCCTCGTGCCCGTCCCGGGGACGTGCGGTGAGCGGCCGGCACCGCGACCCCGCGACCGGGTCCCCACTCCGTCACCGCCGGGAGGACGTCGCCCCGGCACTCGCGGGCGCGGGGCGGACCACACCCGGCACCCTCGCCCACCTGATCGCCGTCCACGGACGCCGGCCGACGGTCGCGGCGATGCTGCTCGTCGCGATGGCCCTCCCCCTGGTCGGGCTGGTGTTCCTGCTGCGCAGCGACTTCGAGGGGCTGCACTGGACCGGGCCGGCGCTGCACTTCTCCGTCTTCCTGACCGTCGGGGCCGTGGCGGCCAGCCTGTCGCTGGTCGCCGGGGAGGCGGCCCGCCGGCGCGGGGACGCCCGCGTCCTGCTCCTGTCCCTGGCGTTCCTCGCGACCAGCGGCTTCATGGCGCTGCACGCCGTCGGCACCCAGCACGTGCTCACCCACGACGCGCTGCCCGGCTTCACCGTCGCCATCACGACCGGTCTGCTCGTCGCCGCCCCCTTCGCCGCGGCGTCGGCGCTGGTGGACGCTCGGCCCCCGGCCGAGGCGTGGGTGGCGCGCCACCGGCGGGCGCTGCGCGGCGCCGTCCTCGGGTCGATCGTCGTCTGGGGGCTGTGGTCGGTGGCCGAGTGGCCGCCGCTGCAGCAGGTGAGCGCCGAGGGCGGGGAGCACGTCGCGCTCACGGCGGCCGCGGCGGTCGGCGCGCTCCTCTACCTGCTGGCGGCGGTCCGCCTCTGGTGGGTCAACCGGAGCCACTTCGGGCTGCTGCTCTTCAGCGTCGTGGCCTGCTACGGCCTGCTCGCGGAGGCCCTGGTGGGCGTGGCGCTGGCCGGCGAGCGCAAGTGGCACCCCGCCTGGTGGGTGTGGCACGCGCTGATCGTCATCGCCTACCTCCTGGTCTTCGCCGCCGCGCGGCGCGAGTGGCGCGACGAGCGCTTCCGCACCCTCTACCTGCCGACGACGCGCGAGCACCGCGGCGAGGTGTCCGTCCTGGTCGGTGACCTGGCGGGCTTCACCACCTTCACCGCCCGGCGCGACGCGGTGGAGGTCGCGGCCATGCTGCGGGCCTACTACGAGCGGGCCGCGCCGCTGATCTCCCGGAGGTTCGGCGGCGAGGTGGAGAAGTTCGCCGGCGACGGCGTGTTCGCCACGTTCAACCGCGCCGGGGACCAGCCCGACCACGCGCTGCGCGCGGTGGAGGCGGCCGCGGTGCTGCAGGCGGAGGTGGCGCGGATCCGCGCCGAGCACCCCGACTGGCCGGGGCTGCGGATCGGCGTCGAGAGCGGCCCGGTCGTGTTCAGCGAGATGGGTGGCAGCGGCTACCTGGTCTACCCCGCCGTCGGGGACACCGTGAACGTCGCGGCCCGGCTGCAGCAGCACGCCCCGGTCGGCGGCGTCCTGGTCGGCACCGGGACGCGCGACCAGCTGCCGGGCGCGGTCGACCTCGTGCCGGTGACGGGACTGCAGCTCAAGGGCAGGGACGCGGCGGTGGACGCCTACCTCGTGCAGCTCCCCCTGCGGACCTCCGCCGTCCCGGCCCCACGGCCCGGCGGCAGGCGCGGCGCCTCCTCGGCCCGGTCCGCGCGCTGACCGGCCCGGACGGGCGGCCCGCCCGGCGTGGTCGAACCCGGTGCGGGACGGGGCGGCCCGCTGGCACGGTGCCTCCTGCACGGGGGGAGGCGCAGGCGACGTGGCCGCGGCGAGAGGAGCCGACATGGGCACGAGGGAGGTGGCGCCCCGGGCGGCGCACGCGCTGGCGACGCTCCTCGGCGCCGACGGGTTGCCCGTCCGGCTGCGGGCCTGGGACGGCAGCGAGACCGGCCCGGCGGGCGCACCGGTGGTCGTCGTCCGCTCGCGGCGGGCGTTCCGCCGGGTCCTGTGGTCGCCGGTCCAGCTCGGCCTGGCCCGCGCCTACGTCGCCGGCGACATCGACGTCCCCGGCGACGTGTTCGCCACCCTCACCGCGCTGGGCGTGCTCGCGACGTGGGGACAGGGGGAACCGGCCCCGCCGCTGCGCCCGTCCGCGCGCTGGGCGCTGCTGCGCACCGCCGCCCGGCTGGGCGCCGTCGGGCCGCCGCCGGCCCCGCCGGCGGAGGAGGCCCGCGTCGGCGGGACCGGGCTCCGCCACTCCCGCGGCCGGGACGCCGCCGCGATCGCCCACCACTACGACGTCGGCAACGACTTCTACGCCCTCGTCCTCGGGCCCACGCTGGTCTACTCGTGCGCGGTGTGGACCGACGAGCGCACCGGCCTCGACGCCGCCCAGGAGGCCAAGCTCGACCTGGTCTGCCGCAAGCTCGGGCTCCGGCCCGGGATGCGCGTGCTCGACGTGGGCTGCGGGTGGGGCGGCCTGGCGTTGCACGCCGCGCGCCGGTACGGCGCCGACGTCGTCGGGGTCACGCTGTCCGCCCAGCAGGCCGCCCTGGCGCGCGAGCGGGTCGCGGAGGCGGGCCTGGCCGGCCGGGTCGAGGTGCGGGTGCAGGACTACCGCGAGGTCACCGACGGGCCGTTCGACGCGATCGCCTCGATCGGGATGGCCGAGCACGTCGGCCGGCAGCAGATGCCCGGGTACGCCGCGCACCTGCGCGACCTGCTGCGCCCCGGCGGCCGGCTGCTCAACCACGCCATCGCATGGCGCGACGGGCGGTGGCGGCCGGACCCGGACTCGTTCATCGCCCGCTACGTCTTCCCCGACGGGGAGCTGCTGGGCCTGGCGGAGACCGTCGGCGCGCTGGAGGACGCCGGCCTGGAGGTGCTCGACGTGGAGGCGCTGCGCCGGCACTACGCCCTGACCCTGCGCGCCTGGGTCGCCCGGCTGGAGCGGCACTGGGACGAGGCGGTGGCCGCCGCCGGCGAAGGGCGCGCCCGGGTGTGGCGGCTGTACATGGCGGCGTGTGCCCTGGCGTTCGAGGCGGGGACCATGGGCGTCGACCAGGTGCTCGCCCAGCGGCCCGGCGGCGCGCCGCCCCCGCTGCGGCGCACCGCGTGGGTGTGAGCCTCAGGCGACGTCCTGCGCCGGCGCCCCCGGACCCGGCTCGGCGAGGATCCAGCCGGTGCGCCCGTGCAGCGGCGGGGTCTTGGTGCCGTCGGTGAACCAGACGACGACGCCGCCGTGCGCCCGGCAGCGCGAGCGCACCACCCGGACCCGGCCCCCGCGGGCGGTCTTGACCGGCCGGACGAGCGGGAGTCCGAAGTCGGTGCCGATGACGTCGCCGGTCAGGACCGGCTCCCCGGCGGACAGGCGGGACGTCGGGACGGTGGTCATCAGTGCCTCCGGGATGTGCTTCGAACGTGTGTTCGATGGTGCACCCGAGGGGTGACGTCGCGCCACCGGGTCCTCAGTCGGGCCGGATCCCGTTCCGCGTGACCCGGATCGTCGACGCGCTGCGGGTGCGCCGGGTGGGCACGACCTCGCCGAGCTCGGCCAGCCGCTCGACCGCGGCGTCCTTGTCGACCTGCGTGCGCATCCCGCCGCCGGACCACTCGCAGTGCAGGTCGCCGGCCGGCCCGGAGCGGCCCCGCAGCCGCTCGCGGGCGAACTCCTTGTGGCGCCGCGCCTCGTTCTCCGCCGCCCGCCAGGCGTCGTAGTCGTGGACGGCCTCCACGTAGTCGGCGTCGGTGACCGTCAGCCGGGACTGGCGGGACACCTCGCCCTCCGTCTCGGGGTCCACCGGCGGCCCCCAGCACAGGTCGAGGAACGGGCACCAGTCGCACATCCCGTCCACGCCGGGCCCGAACCCGTCGCGCGGGACGGCGTCGACGCCGTCCTCCTCCACGGTGGCGTAGACGTCGGTCAACCACATGAGCGCCTCGGCGGTCAGCGCCGGGTCGTGGTCGGCCTCGAAGACGACGTCCTCGCCGGAGTCGCGGGACAGGTAGCGGATCCGCAGGCCCTCGACGTCCTGCCCGTCCCCCGACGGCAGCCGCCGGTCGGCGGTCTGCCCGGTGCGCAACAGCCACCCGTAGAGGGCCACCTGGAACCAGTGCCGGACCGGCACGCCGCGGGTGAGGACCCGCTCGAAGCCGAACCGCGACGTCGTCTTGAGGTCCTCCACCACCGGCTCGTGCCACCAGTCGCAGCGGCCCTTGACCTGCTCGCCCCGCAGGCCCACCTCGGTCAGCCCGCCGTACTGGCGGCGCAGCGCCCGGAGCACCCCGCGGTGCAGCTCGGTGCCGATGAAGGCCTGCAGCCCGGCGCGGGCGTTGGTGGGGCGGCGGCGGGCGATCCGGTAGGCCGCCCGGCGGCGGCACTCGCCGACCTCGGAGGCGCCGATCATCCGCTGCCGGGAGCGGGCCCGGCGGCTGTCGAGGTCCCGGACCGCCGCGGCCAGGCTGGGCGCGGCCCGCCGCTCGGCGGCGCTGGGGCGCGCGGGCAGCACGGCGGTCACCGTCCCGCCTCCCGGAGGAGGCGGCGGAGCGGGGCCGGGTGGACCGGCCCCGCTCCGTCCCGCGGCTCAGGCGACGTCCGCACGACCGTCGTCGCCGTCCCGGCGCTCGGCGATGACCGCGCGCACCAGTGCGGTCAGCCGCTTGGTGGCCACGTGCTCGACGGACCGGCCGAACCGGGCGCCGATCTGCTCGTCGGTCACGCCCAGGCTCTCCAGGCTGGCCAGCACGCCCCGGCGGGCCGCGGTGTTCCGCCGCTCCCGCGGGTCGTCCGGGGTCGGCGAGGACTCCAGCAGCGGGTTCGCCGGCGCGGCCTCCTCGGCGTCGGGCCGGGGCGCCGAGACGGCGGCCTGCGCGGCCGCCGCCGCGGCCTGGGCGGCCTGCAGCACCGCGGCGGGCGTCTGCGGGACCGACGGGTCGCCGGCCGCGACCCGGCGTCGGCCGGCGGGGTGGGCCTCCACCGACGCCTCGACCAGCTGCTCGTGCCGGGCGCGGATCAGCTCCGCGACCGTGTACGAGCCGCCGGCGGTGGGGACGTCGGCCTGCAGCAGGCCGTTGCGGTTGGCCTCGGTCCAGACCGCGCGCAGCTCGTCGTCGTCGCGGGCGTCGTCGATCCGCGCGACCAGGTCGGCGGCGTCCGGCTCGCCCCGCCCGCCGGCCCGGGCGGCCGGGCGGGCCTGCTGCGCCTCCTCGGTGCGCTCGTGGTCGAGCAGCCCGCCGCCGTGGAAGGAGACGAGGTCGCGCACGTGCGCGGTGCCCGGGTCGCACTTGAGCGCGTCGAACACCAGCCACTCCAGCAGCCGGCCGGAGGCCTTCGGGTCGGTGACCTCGCGGGCCGGGTCGTCGTTGGGCTTGATGCCCACGTGCACGCTGCGCGCGCCGACGATCAGCGGCCGGCGGCCGCGGCGCAGCCGCATCCACACGCTCGCCGCGTACGGGAACTCCCGGTGGGTCTGCACCGACCAGGTCTTCTGCCCCTCGATCGGGCGGCCGTTGCTGTCGACCTCGGTGACCTCCTTGCCGCGGGCGGTCACGACGACGATCCCCGGGAAGGTGAGCAGCTCGGTCTGCAGCTTGCGCCAGCGGGCGCCGGCGTCGTTCCACAGGTTCTGGCTGATGGTCACCTCGGCGTTGGGGTCGCGCTTGAGCAGCTCGCGGTTGCGGGCGGACTTCGCGGCGCGCTCGCTGGCCCAGTCCTTGAGGCCGTCCCAGATCGCCGAGCCGGTGTCGATGCCGAGCACGACCGGGGGCTCGCCGGCGTCGGAGGCGCGGCGGGCCTCGGCCTTGACCGCCTGGACGGCCGCCAGCACCGCGGCGTAGGAGCCGTCGTGCTCGATGAGCTGGTACCTCGCACCGGGGATCGCGCCGTACTCGTCACCGGCGCCCTCGTTGAGGTCGATCCAGTAGAGCGCGCCGATCCGGTCACTGCTGCTGAACTGGGCCAGCGCCCAGCTCTTTCCTGCCTTCTCCTCGCCCTCGAGGAGGATGCACGGCCACGGCACGCGGCCGGTGGGCTTGCGGGTCTTGAGGCCAGGGACGGCCATGTCGGACTCCTTGATGACACGGGGAAGATGTCGATCCCGAACCTACGGAGGGGTACCGACAAAACGGCGTGTCGACTTGACACCCCGTCCCGGGAACCGCGTCAGTCCTGGTCCGGGCCGTCGTCGGAGGACACCCGGCCGCGCAGCCGGTGGGCGAGGGCGGTGTGCCGGCGCCCGGAGCCGGCGGCCCGCACGGCCTGGGCCAGCGCCCGGGGCGAGCCGACCAGCACGACGAGCTGCTTGGCCCGGGTGACCGCGGTGTAGAGCAGGTTGCGCTGCAGCATCATCCAGGCGCTGGTGGTCAGCGGGACGACGACGCACGGGTACTCGCTGCCCTGCGAGCGGTGCACGGTGACCGCGTAGGCGTGCACCAGCTCGTCGAGCTCGGCGAAGTCGTACTCGATCGCCTCGTCCTCGTCGGTGACCACGGTGACCTTCTGGTCCACCGGGTCGATCGCGGTGACGACGCCCTGGGTGCCGTTGAAGACGCCGTTGCGGCCCTTGTCGTAGTCGTTGCGGACCTGGGTGACCTTGTCCCCCACGCGGAATACCCGCCCGCCGAAACGCTTCTCCGCGCGGTCGGGCCGCGCCGGGGTGAGCGCCTCCTGCAGCAGCTCGTTGAGCCCGGCGGCCCCGGCGGGGCCGCGGTGCACCGGGGTGAGCACCTGGACGTCGCGGCGCGGGTCGAGGCCGAACCGGGCCGGGATCCGCCGGGTGACGACGTCCACGGTGAGCCGGGCGGCCTCCTCGGCGTCGTCGGTGGGGAACAGGAAGAAGTCGTCGAGGCCCTGCACCTGCGGCGGGGTGCCGGCGTTGATCCGGTGGGCGTTGGTCACCACGCCGGACCGGCTGGCCTGCCGGAAGACCTGCGTCAGGCGCACGTGCGGCACCGGGGTGCCCTCGGCGAGCAGGTCGCGCAGCACCTCGCCGGCGCCGACCGACGGCAGCTGGTCGACGTCGCCGACCAGGAGCAGGTGCGCGCCCGGCGGGACCGCCCGCACCAGCTTGTTGGCCAGCAGCAGGTCCAGCATCGAGGACTCGTCGACGACGACCAGGTCGGCGTCGAGCGGCCGGTCCCGGTCGTAGGCGGCGTCGCCGCCGGGGCGCAGCTCCAGCAGCCGGTGGACGGTCACCGCCTCGACCCCGGTCAGCTCGGTGAGCCGCTTCGCCGCCCGGCCGGTCGGTGCCGCCAGCACGATCCGCGCGCCCTTGGCCTTCGCGAGGGTGACGATCGAGCGCACCGTGAAGCTCTTGCCGCAGCCGGGTCCGCCGGTGAGGACGGCGAGCCGCTCGGTCAGGGCCAGCCGGACGGCGTCCCGCTGGCCGGGCGCGAGCTCGACGCCGGTGCGCCGGTGCAGCCAGGCCAGCGCGGCGTCCCAGTCGACGGTGGCGAAGGCCGGCATGCGGTCCTCGGCCGCGGTGGCCAGCCTCCGCAGCCCGGCGGCGAGGGAGACCTCGGCCCGGTGGAAGGGGACGAGGTAGTGGGCCACGGTGGGCGGGGCGCCGTGCGCGCCGGGCAGCTCGTCGCGGATCAGTCCCTGGTCCGCGACCAGCAGGGCCAGGCAGTGGCGCACCAGGTCGGCGGGGACCTGCAGCATCTCGACCGCGCGGGCCATGAGTTCCGGCTCGGGGAGGAAGCAGTGGCCCTGCCCGGTCGCCTCCGAGAGCACGAACTGCAGGCCCGCCTCCACCCGCTGGGTGCTGTCGTGCGGGATGCCGACCGCGGCGGCGATCGTGTCGGCCGTCTTGAAGCCGATGCCCCAGACCTCGGCGGCCAGGCGGTAGGGCTCCGTGCGGACGACGCCGATCGAGGCGCCGCCGTACTGCTTGTAGATGCGCACGGCGAGCGAGGTGGAGACCCCGACGCCCTGCAGGAAGACCATCACCTCCTTGATGGCCCGCTGCTCCTCCCAGGCCTCGGTGATCAGCCGGGTGCGCTTGGGGCCGAGCTTGGGCACCTCGGCCAGCCGGGCCGGCTGCTCCTCGATCACCCGCAGCGCGTCGGCCCCGAAGTGGTCGACGATCTGCGCCGCCAGGCGCGGGCCGATCCCCTTGACCAGCCCCGAGCCGAGGTAGCGCCGGATGCCCTGCACCGTGGCCGGCAGCACGGTCGTGTAGTCCTCGACCTGGAACTGGCGGCCGTACTGGGGGTGCGCGCCCCAGCGACCGCGCAGCTGCAGCGTCTCCCCCGGCTGGGCGCCGAGCAACGAGCCCACCACGGTGACCAGGTCACCTCCGCGCCCGGTGTCGACCCGGGCCACGGTGTAGCCGGTCTGGGCGTTCGCGAACGTGATCCGCTCCAGCGTCGCCTCCAGGACCGCCCCCGTCCGCGCCTCTGCCACTCGCCGTCCCCTCGCTGCTCCGCCGTCCCCCCCGATCGTCACACCACCCGATGACGAAATCCGCGGAGCGCACGGAACTGTCGGACGGTGCTCGTAACCTCCGGACGCTCACCTGAGCGATGCACTGACAACACGGAGGACCGGATCATGGCCGGCGACACTGTCATCACCGTCATCGGCAACCTGACCAGCGACCCCGAGCTGCGTTTCACGCCCTCGGGAGCGGCGGTTGCCGACTTCACCATCGCCTCGACCCCCCGCACCCTGGACCGCCAGACCCAGGAGTGGAAGGACGGCGACGCGCTCTTCCTGCGCTGCAGCTGCTGGCGCCAGATGGCCGAGAACGTCGCGGGGTCGCTGACCCGCGGCTCCCGGGTCATGGCGCAGGGGCGCCTCAAGCAGCGGTCCTTCGAGACCAAGGAGGGCGAGAAGCGCACCGTCATCGAGCTCGAGGTCGACGAGATCGGCCCGTCGCTGCGGTACGCGACGGCGACCGTCGCCAAGGTCGCCCGCTCCGGGGACGGTCCCGGTGGCGGACAGGGTCCCCGGGAGGTCCGCAACGGTGCCGGCCGGGGCAGCTCGCCCGATCCCTGGGCCGCGGCGCCGGTCGGCGGCTTCGCCGAGGAGGAGCCGCCGTTCTGACCGGGACGGTGCCGGCTCCGCGGTCCCTGACCCCGGGGCCGGCACCGTCCCGGCGCCCGGCTCGCCCGGGCCCGCTCCCTCGAGCGCGGGCCCGGGCGGGCTCCGTCGACCACGTGCGGCTGTGATCCCGTCGGAGCGCCGACCGACACGGCCCGCACGGGGACCCGGCGCGCCGGGCACCGCCTAGCCTCGGACCCGTGGCGTTCACCGTTCCCGACGCCCACCTCCTCGCCCTGGCCGCCCACGAGGGGCAGACCGACGAGCACGGCCGGGACCTCTACCTGGCGCGTCTGCGACCGATCGCCGAGTCGCTGCGGCCGTACGGGCCGGAGGCGGAGATGGCCGGCGTGCTGCAGGACGTCGCCCGGACGACCGCGGACCATCCCGATCCCGCCCGCCGCTACGACCTGCCCCGGCTGCTCGCCCTGGGTGTCCCGGCGGTCGTCGTCGAGGCGATCGACGCCGTGACGCCGCGTCCGGGCGAGCCCTACATCGCCGGCCTCATCCGGCGGTGTGCGGCGCACCCGCTCGGCCGCCTGGTCAAGCTGGCCGAGAACCAGCACCTGCTCGCGGCCGCCGCCCAGCAGGCAGCCACCGACCCGGCCCGGGCGCGCAGCCTGCGGGAGGGCCGGTACCGGCCTGCGCGGCGGATCCTGCTCGCGGCCGAGGCCGCGGACCCCGTCCACGGCCGGCGCGTCCTCGTGTGAGGACATCGGCGAGGATTTCGTCAGGACGCAGCAGCGAAGCCACTGCAGCCACGCGGTCCTGCCCCGCGCTCTTCTGAGGAATGCCGGAAGGGCCCCGCACCGGGTGGTGCGGGGCCCTTCCTGAATGGTTGTCCGGCGGCGTCCTACTCTCCCACCCCGTCTCCGGGGCAGTACCATCGGCGCTGAGAGGCTTAGCTTCCGGGTTCGGAATGGATCCGGGCGTTTCCCTCTCGCCAT
>NZ_JBJGZT010000033.1:0-43509 GCF_054050655.1 Geodermatophilus sp. SYSU D00663
TTGTGTTGGTGGGGGGGGGGGGGGGGGGGGGGGGGGGGGGGGGGGGGGGGGTGGGGGGGGGGGGGGGGGGGGGGGGGGGGGGGGGGGGGGGGGGGGGGGGGCCCCCCCCCCCCCGCCGGGCTGTGCGTCGTCACGGTCGGGGCGAGTCTCTCGCAGGAGACCTACAACGACATCGCCTCGGGCCCGGCACCCCTCGAGCTGCCGCGGACCTGGTGGACGACGGCCGTGCTGGTCGCGGCGGTCGTCGCACTCGGCGCCGGGGTCCTCACCATCTGGGTGGCGACGGTGGTGCGGATGGTCCGCGCCCGTCCTCCGGAGCGGCAGGAGCTGGCCTGGCTGGTCTGCGTCGTCCTGCCGCTGATGGTGGTGGTGTTCGTGGTACCGGCACCCGGGTGGGTGGTGGTGCCTGTGGCTCTCATGGTCCCGGGCGCGATCCTCGTCGGGGTCGTGCGCTACCGGCTGCTGGGCATCGTCGTCAGCCGGGCGCTGGTGTACGGGGCGCTGACGGCCGTCGTCGTCGGGCTGTACCTGGCCGTGGCGGCGGTCGCCGCGGCCGGCCTCGGCCGCACGCTGTCGCCCGTGACCGGCGCCGTGCTCGCCGCGCTGCTCGCGGTCGCCCTCGGTCCGACCCGTTCCCGGTTGCAGGCGGCGGCCGACCGGTTCGTGTACGGACGGCGCCGCGACCCGGTGACGGCGGTGACCGAGCTCGGCGACCGCGTGGCCCGGGCCGACGAGGCCGGCCTGCTGCCCGCCGTCCTCGGGACGGTCGCCACGGCGCTGCGCGCCCCGGACGCCCGGGTCCTGCGGCCGGGGGAGCCGGGGCCCGGCGACGGGGTGGTCGCCGTCCCCCTGCGGGTCGGCGGCCGGGACGTCGGCACCCTGTGCGTGGCCGAGCGCGCCCCCGGGGAGCCGTTCACCGCCGGGGACCGGAGGCTGCTCGCGGCCCTGGCGCCGCAGGTGGCCGCCGTCGTCCGGGCGCTGGAGCTGACCCGCTCGCTGGAGCGCGAGCGCGACCGGGTGCTCACCGCGACGCACGCGGAGCGGGACCGCATCCGCCGCGACCTGCACGACGGGCTCGGGCCCTCGCTGGCCGGCGTCGGCCTCGGGGTCCAGGCGGTGCAGGCCATGCTCGGGGAGCGGGCCGACCCGGCCACCCGTGCGCTGCTGGCGCGGATGCGGGAGGAGGTCGACGGCGCGGTCGGCGAGGTGCGCCGGATCCTCGACGGGCTGCGGCCCGCCCCGCTGGACGACGTCGGCTTCGTGGCCGCGGTCCAGCGGCACGCCGAGGCGCTGGCCCCGTCGGTGCCGGTGCGGGTGACCGCCGAGCCGCTGCCGCCCCTCCCGCCCGACGTCGAGACGGCGGCCTACCGGATCGCGCAGGAGGCGCTGACCAACGTGGCCCGGCACTCCGGCGCCCGCCGCGCCGAGGTGGGGCTGCGCGCCCGCGACGGCCGGCTCGAGGTGGCGGTGGTCGACGACGGCGCGGGCTTCCCGCCGGAGGACGGCGACGCCCGGCCCGCGGGCGTCGGGCTGTCCTCGATGCGGACGCGCGCCCGGGCGGTGGGCGGGGAGCTCACCGTGACCAGCGGTCCCGGCGGCACGCGCGTCGTCGCCGGCCTGCCCCTGGGGGCGGAGCGGTGACCGTCCGCGTGGTGCTGGCCGACGACCACCCGATGTACCGGTACGGGCTCCGCTCGGTGCTCGACGCCGCGCCGGAGGTCGAGGTGGTGGGCGAGGCCGCCGACGGCGCCGAGCTGCTCGCCCTCGTCGCGCGGACCGCGCCGGACGTCGTCCTCACCGACCTGGCGATGCCGCGGCTGCCGGGCATCGCCGCGATCGACGAGCTGACCCGCCGTCGGCCGGGCCTCGGGGTCCTCGTCCTGACCATGCACGAGGACGACGCCTCCCTCTTCGGCGCGCTGCGCGCCGGTGCCCGCGGCTACCTGCTCAAGGGCGCCGACGCCGGGGAGATCGTGCGTGCCGTGCTCGCCGTCGCCGACGGGGACGCCGTCTACGGGGGAGCGGTGGCCCGCCGGGTCGCGGACGCCCTGACCGGGACGGCTCCCCGCGCGCCGGCCTTCCCGGAGCTCACCGGCCGGGAGCGGGAGGTGCTCGAGCTGCTGGCCGCCGGGCTCCCCACCGGCCAGATCGCCCGCCGGCTGGCGCTGTCGGACAAGACGGTGCGCAACCACGTCTCCGCGGTGCTCACCAAGCTCCAGGTCCCCGACCGCGCCGCCGCCGTCGCCCGCGCGCGGGACGCCGGGCTGGGCTGAGCCGGTTCCACCCGCCGCCGGGCCGCCCCGGCCCCCCCGGTCATGCTGGACGGCCGGGCGACGACGCCCCGCGGAGGGGAGCGGTGTGAGCAGGGGGACGACGGACCGGGTGTCGCTGTGGCGGCTGCCGGCGATGCGGGCGCTGGTGGGGGCGACGACGCTCGGCTTCGCCAGCTACTGCCTGACCCTCGCCTCGCTGCCGGCGTACGCGGTGGCGGGCGGGGCGTCGGCCGACACCGCCGGCGTGGTGACCGCGGTCTTCCTGGCGGTGACCATCGCGGTGCAGTCGGTCGTCCCGGCGCTGACCGCGCGGTTCGGCCTGGGCCCGGTCCTCGCCGCCGGCCTCCTCGCGCTGGGTGCGCCCTCGCCGCTGTACGCCCTCGGCGACGGCGTCCCCTGGCTGTCGGCGGTGTCGGCGGTGCGTGGCGCGGGCTTCGCGGTGCTCACCGTGCTCGGCGCGGTGCTCGCCGCGCAGGCCGCCCCGCCCGAGCGCCGCGGCGAGTCCATCGGTCTCTACGGGCTGGCGATCGCGGTGCCCAACCTGGTGGCGGTGCCGGCCGGGGTGGCGCTGGTGCTCGACGGCCACCCCGGCTGGCTGGCGTGGCTGGCCGCCTCGCCGGTGCTCGCGCTGCCGCTGGTGCCCGGGCTGGCCCGCTCGGTGCACTGGGAGGGCGGCGCCGGCACGTCCTCGCGCGCCGCCGCCCGCGCCGCGCTGGCGCCGTCGGCGGTGCTGCTGCTGGTCACCCTCGCCGGCGGCGGCGTGGTCACCTTCCTGCCCATCGAGCGCCCCGACGGCGTCCTCGCGACGGCCGCACTCCTCGTGTTCGGCGTCACCGGCGCGCTCACCCGCTGGCGCGCCGGCCTGCTGGCCGACCGGGTCGGCACCGGCCGGCTGCTGCCCGCCGCCCTGGTCGCGGGCGCACTCGGGCTGGCCGCCGTCGCGCTGGGCCTGGTCACCGGCGACGCCGTCGTGCTGGCCGGGGCGGCGCTCTTCGGCGCCGGCTACGGCGCGGTGCAGAACCTGACGCTCGTCACCGCCTTCGCCCGCGCGGGGGAGGGCGGCTCGACCGCGGCCAGCGCGCTGTGGAACGCCTCCTTCGACGCGGGGACGGCGATCGGCGCGCTGGTCCTCGGGCTGGTCGCGGCCGGCGTCGGGCTGCCCTGGACCTACGTGCTGGTCGCCGGCGTCCTGCTGGCGGGGCTGCCGGTGGCCCGGACGGCGACCCGCGCGGCCTGAGCGCTCAGCGCAGCACCGAGGTCAGCAGCAGGCTCGTCTGGCTGTTGATCACCCCGGGCACCGACCGGATGCGGTTGAGCAGCCGGTCGAACTCCACGAGGTCGGCGGTGCGGTGCTCGGCGACGAGGTCCCACGCGCCGTTGGTCGAGTGCATCGACTCGATCTCCGGGAAGCCGCGCAGCCGCCGGATGACGTCGTCGGTGGAGCGGCCCTCCACCTCGACCAGCGACACCGCCCGGACCCCGCCCGCGGCGGCCTCGTCGCGCACCCGGACGGTGAACCCGACGATGACGTCCTCGGCCACGAGCCGGTCGAGGTGGCTGGTCACCGTCGCCCGGGTGACCCCGAGCCGGCGGGCCAGCCCGGCCACCGGCGCGCGGCCGTCCTCCCGCAGCGCCGCGAGCAGGCGGCGGTCGAGGTCGCTCAGATCGGCCATGCGCAGAACGTACAGCTGATCTCGGTGAAGTGATCGGTGTCTGGTCACAACGCGCGCCGTTCGCTCATTGTGTGTGCAGATCGCCCAGCAATACCGTTCCGGCATGACCGCGTTCGTCGACGTGCGCAACATGGTCCGCTGGACGGCCGAGACCGGGCCCGAGCGGATCATCGCCGGGATGTCCCGCTACGTGGAGGACGACTTCCGCCGGTGGGAGTCCTTCGACAAGATCGCCCGCGTCGGCAGCCACACGCCCTGGGGCGTGATCGAGCTGATGCCGACCAGCGACGGCGAGACCTACGCCTTCAAGTACGTCAACGGGCACCCGAGCAACCCGGCGCGCGGCTTCCAGACGGTGAGCGCCTTCGGGGCGCTGGCCGACGTCTCCAACGGCTACCCGGTCTTCCTCGCCGAGATGACCCTGCTGACCGCGCTGCGGACGGCGGCGACGTCGGCGATGGTCGCCCGCCTCCTCGCCCGGCCGGACTCCCGGCGCCTGGCGCTCATCGGCGCCGGCAGCCAGGCGGAGTTCCAGGCGCTGGGCATGCGCGGGGCGCTGGGCGTCAACGACGTCGTGGTCTGGGACACCGACCCGGCCGCGATGGCCAAGCTGGTCCGCAACCTGGAGCCGCTGGGCTTCGACGTGACGGTGGCGTCCTCCGGCCGGGAGGCCGTGCGCGGCGCGGACGTCGTCACCACCTGCACGGCCGACAAGGCCCGGGCCACCGTGCTGCAGGCCGACTGGATCGAGCCGGGGATGCACCTCAACGCCATCGGCGGCGACTGCCCCGGCAAGACCGAGCTGGACCCCACGATCCTGCTGCGCGAGGACGTCGAGGTCTTCGTCGAGTTCCCGCCGCAGACCCGCATCGAGGGCGAGATCCAGGCGATGCCGGCCGACTTCCCGGTCACCGAGCTGTGGCAGGTGCTCACCGGCCGGGCGGCCGGGCGCACCTCGGCGGCCCAGGTGACGCTGTTCGACTCCGTCGGGTTCGCGGTCGAGGACCTCTCGGCGCTGCGCTACGTCCGCGACGCGGTCGCCGGCACGCCGTGGGTCGATGACATCGACCTGGTCGCCGAGCCGGACGACCCCAAGGACCTGTTCGGGATGGTCGCGGCGTTCACGCCGATCCCCTCGTGACGGCCGGGGCCGCCGCCCAGGCCCCCTCGGCCGTCGTCCTCGTCCGCCCGCACGCCTTCTCGCCCAACCCGCTGACGCTCGGGGACAACGCCTTCCAGGTGCGCGTCGTCCGCGAGGACCCGGGCGTGCTGGCGCGGCGCGCGTACGACGAGGTCACCGCGCTGGCCGGGGCGCTCACCGCCGCGGGCGTCACGGTGCACCTGTTCGACGACCCCGGGCCCGGCCGGCCCGACAGCGTCTTCCCGAACAACTGGCTGTCCACCCACGCCGACGGCCGCGTCGCGCTGTTCCCGATGTACGCGGCCAACCGGCGCGGGGAGCGGCGCGGCGACGTCGTCGAGTTCCTCGAGGCGGCCTACCGGGTGCACGAGGTCGTCGACCTCTCGGGCCTGGAGCACGACGGCCGCTACCTCGAGGGCACCGGCGCGATGGTGCTCGACCACGTGGCGCGCACGGCCTACGTCGCGCGGTCGCTGCGGGTCGACCCCTGGGCGCTGGACCGCTTCTGCCGCGGCTTCGGGTACGAGCCGGTGGTCTTCGACGCCGTCGACGCGGCCGGCCGGGCCGTCCACCACACCAACGTGGTGATGAGCGTGGCCGGCGAGTACGCGCTGGTCGGGCTGGAGCTGCTGCCGTCGGCGGCCGAGCGGGCGGGGCTCGTCGCCCGGCTGGAGGCGACCGGGCGCACCGTCGTCCCGCTCACCGCGTGGCAGGTCGGGGAGTTCGCCGGCAACGCCATCGAGGTGCAGGGCGCCGACGGCCCGGTGCTCGCGCTGTCCGCACGGGCCGCGGCGAGCCTGGACGCCGGCCAGCGCCGGGTGATCGAGGCGTCGGCCCGGCTGCTGCCGGTCGCCGTCCCGACGGTCGAGCTCGCCGGCGGCTCGGTGCGCTGCACGATCGCCGGGGTGCACCTCGAGCCGCGCAGCGCGGCCGTCCCGGCCGCGGTCTGACCCCCCCCTGCTCAGGAGACGCGGTCGGCCGCGGCCTGCAGCGAGCGGATGAGCAGCAGCTCCTCGCCGGAGCGGCGCAGCCACTGCCGCAGCGCGGCCGGGTCCGTGCGGGCGGCGTCCCGGACCGCCCCGAGCCGCAGCTGCCGGGTGTTGGCCTGCGCCCGCTGCGCCGGCGGCAGTGCGCGCGCCTCGGCCCGGGCCTGCGCGGTGAGCGCCGCGCCGACGTAGACGAGGTCGCGCACCTCGTCGACTCCGGCGAGCAGCGCGTCGGCCCCGGCGTCGTCGCCGGCCTCGAGGCGGGTCAGCAGCAGGTCGGCGCGCTCGCGGCCCAGGGCGGCGGGATCGGGGGAGGTCACCCCTCCACGGTGCCAGCCCGCCCCCTCCGTGCGGACGGAGGGGGCGGGCCGGGGCCCGGGCGGCCTAGGCGTCGCGGCGGGTGAAGGCGACCGCGGCGACGGCGAGGACGACGGCGACCTCGGCGGCGAAGACGGCGAACCCGACCCACGGCTCGAGCAGCAGCGGGTTGAACGACTCCGGCATCGCGATCCGCGAGCCCGCGTTGCCCGGCATGAGCTTGGTCAGCCACTCGCCCAGGGCGCCGGGCAGCAGCATCACCAGGTTGCCGACGAGGAACACCAGCGCGAGCACCACCGACACCGCGGCGGCGGTGGAGCGCACCAGCAGCCCGACGGCCATCGCGAACAGCCCGAGACCGGCCATGTAGAGGCCGCTGCCGAGCAGCGAGCGCAGCACCCCGTCGTCGCCGAGGGACAGGCCGATGCCCTCCGCGGACAGGAACGCGTTGCCGCCGAGCCAGCCGAGGACGGCGGTGACCACGCCGGCGACGAACAGCACCGCGGCGAGCACCAGCGCCTTGGCGGTGAGCACGGTCCCGCGGCGCGGGGTGGCGGCGAGGGTCGCCCGGATCATCCCGGTGCCGTACTCGGCGGTGACCGTGAGTGCGCCGAGGACGACGGCGGTGACCTGAGCGAACAGCAGCCCCCAGGTGATGAACGCGCCGACCGGCTCGCCGGTCTCCCCGGCGGCCAGGTCGGGAGCGACGAGCGCGCACACCAGCGTGGTGAGCCCGGCGCCGAGGCCGACCATCGCGGCCACCGACCAGCCGGTGGAGCGCACCGACCACAGCTTGATCCACTCGGCGTGCAGGGCGCGGGGCAGCCCGGCGGTCGCGGCCGGGGCGGGGGAGGACGCGCGGGGCGCGGCCAGGGTGGAGGCGGTCACCGGGTCACCTCGGCGGGGCGGGCGGCGGCGTACTCGACGCTGCCGGCGGTCAGGGTCATGAAGGCGTCCTCGAGGGAGGACCGGACGAGGCCGAGCTCGTGCAGCACCAGGCCGGCGCCGGCGGCGAGCTCGCCGGTGGCGGCGGCGTCGACGCCCTGGACGCGCAGCTCGTCGCCGTCGCGGGTGACGTCGGCGCCCGAGCGCCGCAGCAGCTCGGCGAGGTCGGCCGGCCGGGGCGTGCGGACGCGCACGTAGGAGGCGGCGTGCTCGGCGATGAAGTCCGCCGTCGGGCAGTCGGCGAGCACCCGGCCGCGGCCGATGACGACCAGGTGGTCGGCGGTCAGCGCCATCTCGGCCATGAGGTGGCTGGACACCAGCACCGTGCGGCCCTCGGCGGCGAGGTCGCGGGCCAGGGTCCGCACCCAGCGGATGCCCTCGGGGTCCAGCCCGTTGACCGGCTCGTCGAGGACGACGACCGGCGGGTCCCCGAGCAGCGCGGCCGCGATGCCCAGCCGCTGCCCCATGCCGAGGGAGAACCGGCCCACCCGCTGCCCGGCCACCGCCTCCAGCCCGACCAGGCCGAGGACCTCGTCGACGCGGGCGGCGGGGATGCCGTTGGACGCGGCCATCCAGCGCAGGTGCGCCCAGGCGGTGCGGCCCGGGTGCAGGGCGCGGGCCTCCAGCAGCGCGCCGACCGCGCGCAGCGGGGCGGGGCAGTCGAGGTAGCGGATGCCGTCGACGGTGACCGTGCCCTCGGTGGGCCGGTCCAGGCCGATGACCATCCGCATCGTCGTCGACTTGCCGGCGCCGTTGGGGCCGAGGAAGCCGGTCACCCGGCCCGGCCGGACGGTGAAGGAGACGCGGTCGACGGCGACCCGGTCGCCGTAGCGCTTGGTGAGTCCGCTGGCGACGATCACGGGGTCACCGCCGGGGTGGGGGAGGGCTGCGAGGTCATGCCGGGAAGGCTCTCGGCAGCGGGGTGCCCGGTACATCGGGGAGGACCCCCGGCCCGACCCTGGATCGTCCCCCACCCGGTGCTGGGGGACGCCCCCGGTCAGGCGGTGCGGGGCAGGTCGGCGGCGAGCAGCCGGCGCAGGGTCACCGCCGCCGTCCGGCCGGCCCGGTTGGCGCCGATCGTGCTCGCGCTGGGCCCATAGCCGACCAGCTGGAGGCGCGGCTCGTCGACGGCGGAGGTGCCGTCGAGCCGGATGACGCCGTCGCGGGTGCGCAACCGCAGCGGGGCCAGGTGGCCGACCGCGGCGCGGAAGCCGGTGGCCCACAGGATCACGTCGGCGGCGACGGACCGGCCGTCGTCCCAGGCGACGCCGCCGGGGGTGATCCGGTCGAACACCGGCAGCCGGGTGAGGACGCCGTCGTCCAGGGCGCGGCGCACCCACGGGGTGACCACCAGCCCGGTCGCGCCGACGACGCTGCCGGGCATCCGGCCGGCGCGGACGGCCGCCTCGACGCGGGCCACCGCCTCCCGGCCCTGCTCCTCGCCGAAGGGACCCTCGCGCCAGACCGGCGGGCGGCGGGTCACCCAGGTCGTGCGGGCGACCGGCGCGATCTCCCCGAGCAGCTGGACCGCCGAGGCGCCGCCCCCGACGACCACGACCGACAGCCCGGCGAACTCCTCCGCACCGCGGTAGCCGACGGTGTGCAGCTGCCGGCCGCGGAAGGTCTCCTGGCCCGGGTAGTGCGGCACGAACGGCCGCGTCCAGGTGCCGGTGGCGTTCACCAGGCCCCGCGCCCGCCACGTCCCGCGGTCGGACTCGACGACGAAGCGGCCGTCGTCGCCGCGGCGGACGGCCGACACCCGCACCGGCCGCCGGACCGGCAGGGCGAAGCGCCGCTCGAAGCCGGCGAAGTAGGCCGGCACCGCCTCGGCGGCGGGCAGGTCCTCCGACGCCGGCGCGAACGGCAGGCCCGGCAGCTCGTGCACCCGGTGCGTCGTCGCGAGGGTCAGCGAGGGCCAGCGGTGCTGCCAGGCCCCGCCGGGCGCGGCGTCGGCGTCGAGGACGACGAAGCCGCTGCCGGGCGCGAAGCCCTGGCGGGTCAGGTGGTACGCGGCGCTCAGGCCGGCCTGGCCCGCGCCGATCACCACGACGTCGACGTCCCGCGGGCTGCTCACGCCCGCGGAACGCTCCCCGGCCCGCCGCTATGCCGGGGTGAGCCGGCCGAGGTCCGCGCCGGCCAGCGGCACCGACGCCGGGTCGTACCCGAACCGGACGACGACCGCCCCCGGCCGGGCCTCGACCAGCCACGCGGTGCGCGGCTCGCCGGTCTCGGGCGTGTAGGTCCAGCGGTCGGCGAGCAGCGCCAGCCCGCGCTCGCGCAGGAAGGCGACCGCCTGCTCGCGGGTGGGGAACCGCCGCAGCGGCATGCCGGGGACGGCGTGCGCCGTCCACCCGTCCCGGCCGTCGTCGGCGGTCAGGTGGCCGACGAGCTCGCCGTCCTCCGGACGGTGCACCGGCTCGAGCCCGGGGGTGGTCGTCATGCCCTCCATGCTGGGGACCGGATCAACCGGTTTCCGGGCGGCGGGCGCCGGGCACGGCTGCGGCAGCGCCGGTGTGCAGGGCCCGGCACGAGGAGAGGGGCGCTGCGTGCGCGCGATGGTCTACCGCGGGCCGTACAAGGTCCGCGTCGAGGACAAGGACGTCCCGTCGATCGAGCACCCGAACGACGCGATCGTCCGGGTCACCCTGGCGGCGATCTGCGGCTCGGACCTGCACCTCTACCACGGCCTGATGCCGGACACCCGGATCGGCCACACGTTCGGCCACGAGTTCATCGGCGTCGTCGAGCAGGTCGGCCCCTCCGTGCGGAACCTGCAGGTCGGCGACCGGGTGATGGTGCCGTTCAACGTCTTCTGCGGGTCGTGCTGGTTCTGCGCCCGCGGCCTGTACTCCAACTGCCACAACGTCAACCCGAACGCCACCGCCGTCGGCGGCATCTACGGCTACTCGCACACCACCGGCGGCTACGACGGCGGCCAGTCGCAGTACGTGCGCGTCCCGTTCGCCGATGTCGGCCCGGTGCGGATCCCCGAGTGGATGCACGACGAGGACGCCGTCGTCATGACCGACGCCGCCGCCACCGGCTACTTCGGCGCCCAGCTCGGCGAGATCGCCGAGGGGGACACCGTGGTCGTGCTCGGCGCGGGGCCGGTCGGGCTGGTCGCCGCGCAGTCGGCCTGGCTGATGGGCGCCGGCCGGGTGATCGTGGTCGACCACCTGCGGGAGCGGCTGGAGAAGGCGCGGACCATGGCCCACGCCGAGACGCTGAACTACGACGAGCACGACGACGTCGTGGTCGAGATGAAGAAGCAGACCGACTACCTGGGAGCCGACGTCGTCATCGAGGCGGCGGGCGCGGAGGCCGACGGCAACTTCCTGCAGCACGTCACGGGGACCAAGCTCAAGCTGCAGGGCGGCTCGCCGGTCGCGCTCAACTGGGCGATCGACGGGGTGCGCAAGGGCGGCACGGTGTCGGTCGTCGGGGCCTACGGGCCGATCCCGAACGCGGTGAAGTTCGGCGACGCGCTCAACAAGGGGCTCACGCTGCGGATGAACCAGACGCCGGTGAAGCGGCAGTGGCCGCGGATGTTCGAGCACGTCCGCAACGGCCACCTGACCCCGCGCGAGGTGGTCACGCACCGCTTCCCGCTGGAGCACATCGCGGAGGCGTACCACGTGTTCTCCAGCAAGCTCGACGGCTGCATCAAGCCGGTGATCCTGCCCGACGCGGCCTGAGGGGCGACCATGAGCGAGTCCGACATCCCGAGCGCGTACGTCCGCGACAAGCGCACCCCGACGCCGAGCCGCGAGGAGCTGCGGGCCCGCATCCCCGGGTGGGGCGCCGACCTCGACCCGGCCGACCGGCCGTCCCACCCGAAGCTGCAGTACCCGGCCGACACCGGCGCCCACTGGGACTTCCCCGAGCGCCAGCCGGGCAGCGAGGGCCGGGAGCACTCGATCGAGCACGCCTTCGTGACGCCGGTGTTCGGCACCGCGCAGCCGCTGCGCGGCCTGCCCGGGGCGATCCGCCGGTTCGCCTACGCCCGGTTCAGCGAGGGCCGGCTCGCGCACTGGCTGCTGCTGGTCGTCGGCGACCGCGTGGACGCCTGGGAGCACCACCTGCGGTCGTTCGCCTCCGGCCGGCCCGACGTGCCCGCCACCGGCCTGCGCACCGAGTTCACCCGCGGCGGCCTGCGCTCGCGCCGCGGGCGCTCGGACGTCCGGCACCAGCTGCTCGACCCGGTGGTCGTCGCCGGGCCGTGGCTCGCCGGCGCCGGGGCCGCGGTGCTCGGCGTCCGCCGGGTGGTGCGCGCCGTCCGCGGCTGACACCGGCGCGCCCGGGCCGCTACGGTCCCGGGCGTGACGCCGCTCGACGAGCTGCCCCGGATCGGTGCCCCGGCGACCGGGGCTCTGCGGCTGGCCGGCTACACGCGACTCGACCAGCTGGCCGGCGTGCCGCGGGCGAGCCTGGCCGCGCTGCACGGCGTGGGCCCGAAGGCACTGCGCACCCTGGACGAGGCGCTGGCCGAGCACGGGCTGCGGCTGGGCTGAACCGGGGGTCCGGACCGGCGTGTTCGTGCGGATCTGGGAGTACGAGGTCGCCCCCGCGGCCGTGCAGCGGTTCGTCGCGGCCTACGGGGCGGACGGGGACTGGGCGCGGCTGTTCCGCCGGGGCGACGGGTACGCCGGCACGGAGCTGTTCCGCGGCGCGGAGGCTGGGAGCCGCTTCCTCACCGTCGACCGCTGGCGGGACCGGGGCGCCTGGACCGCCTTCCTCGACCGGGAGCGGGAGGCGTACCGGGCCCTCGACGCGGAGCTCGCCCCGCTCACGACGCGCCAGCGGCCGCTGCTCGAGGGGACGGTCCCCGACGACGGCCCGTGAGACGACGGGAGCGGCCCCTCCCGCCGGGGAGGAGCCGCTCTCCTGTGCTGTGCGCCATCAGGGACTCGAACCCCGAACCCGCTGATTAAGAGTCAGCTGCTCTGCCAATTGAGCTAATGGCGCGTGTCTCCCGGCTGCCCGGGTCACGAGGGAGAACGATACCAGCGGTCGACGGCGTCCCGCTCGGGGGTCCCGGGTGGCGGACGCCACGGTTCCGTGATCCGCGTGGACACTGGACGGGTACGGCCGTGCCCGGGGGTGGCGCGGCAGGGACGAGGGGGCAACACGGTGCGACGGACGGCTGCGCTGGTCACGGCGGGGGCGCTGGTCCTGCTCAGCGGGTGCCAGGGCGGCGACGACGGGCGGTCGGCGTCGGCGTCGTCCGCGTCGTCCGCGGCGTCGACGTCGGCCGACGCGGCGCCCGCGCAACTGCAGCTCGCCCCGGCCGACGGCGCGGTCGACGTCGCCCCGGCCGACCCGGTGGAGATCTCCGTCACCGACGGCGACCTCGCCGACGTCGCCGTCACCGACGGCGCCGGCGCGGACGTGCCCGGCCAGGTGGCCGACGGCGACACCGAGGGCACCGACGTCTGGACGCCGGACCAGGACCTCGCCTACGGCAGCACCTACACGCTGACCGCCACCGCGACCAACGCCGACGGTGAGCGGACCGAGGCGAGGAGCACCTTCACCACCGTGGACCCGGAGACGGTCACCACCCCCTCGATCGGCCCGCTGGACGGCCAGACGGTCGGCGTCGGCATGCCGATCCGCGTCTACTTCGAGCAGCCGGTCGCGGACAAGGCGGCCGCCGAGAGCCACCTGCTGGTCACCAGCTCGAACCCCACCGACGGCGTGTGGAGCTGGCTCAGCGACACCGAGGTGCACTTCCGCCCGTCGCAGTACTGGCCGGCGCAGACCGACGTGACGCTCGAGGCAGACCTCTACGGCGTCCACCTCGGCGACGGCATCTGGGGCGAGAAGGACCGCACGGTCTCCTTCCGCATCGGCGACCGGCACGTGTCCGTCGCCGACGCCGCGACCCACCGCATGCGGGTCTACGACGGCGACCGGCTGGTGCAGGACTGGCCGATGAGCGCCGGCAGCCCGGACAACCCCAGCTACAACGGCCCGCACGTGGTCACCGAGCTCAACGCCGACCGCGTCATGGACTCGAGCACCTACGGCGTCCCGGTCGACAGCCCCGAGGGCTACCGCACGCCGGTGAAGTGGGCCGTGCGGATCTCCGACAGCGGCGAGTTCGTCCACGGCGCCCCCTGGTCGGTGGCGCAGCAGGGCCGGGAGAACGTCTCCCACGGCTGCATCAACCTCTCGGACGAGAACGCCCGCTGGTTCTACGAGTTCTCCCAGCCCGGGGACGTCGTCGAGATCGTCAACTCCGACGCCGGCCCGCTCACCTCGCCGATCGCGGACTGGACCATCCCGTGGGACCAGTGGCAGGCGGGGTCCGCGCTGAGGTGATCTCGGTTTCCCGGGTCGCTCACCAGGGCACTCCCGAGTCGATCTCGGGAGGGAGAGCGTCGTGGACACCTGGTTGATCGTGCTCCTCGTGGTCGTGGCGGTCGTCGTGCTGGCCCTGGTCGGGCTCGCACTGGCCAAGCGCAGCCGGGTCGCCGGCGCACGCCGCCGCGAGCAGCAGCGCGCCCAGGCGCGCGAGCACCTCGAGGAGGCCCGGCTGCGCGGCGTGCAGGCGGAGAAGGAGCAGGCCCTGGCCGAGGAGCAGGCCGCCCGCGCCCGCCGCGAGCGCGCCGAGGTCGAGGAGCGCACCCGCCTGGCCGAGCAGGAGGCCCGCCAGCGGGCCGAGGCGGCCCGGGAGCACGCCTCGGCGGCGGACAAGCTCAGGGCGGAGGCCGAGCGGCTGGCCCCGGGCCTCGCCGACCGGCACGCCGACCGGCACGCCGACGGGCACCCCGGCCGGACCGCCGAGGGCACGGAGGGCTCCACGCGCCTCTGAGCGGGCCCCCCGCTCAGTTCCGGCGCCGGCCGCGGTCTGCAGTGCCGGGAGGGACCCGCCGGGTCCCGCCGACGCCGCGGAGGCACCGTGACCGACCTGCTCGCCATCGGCACGCGCAAGGGGCTGTGGCTGGCCCGCAGCGACGACGGCCGCCGCACCTGGACCGTGGACGGGCCGCACCTGCTCGCGCAGGAGGTGGCGGCGGTCGGCGTCGACACCCGGGGCAGTGACACCGACGGCGGGGTGCCGCGGGTGCTGGCCGGGGTCCAGTACGGCCACTGGGGCCCGACCGTCACCTGGTCCGACGACCTGGGCCGCACCTGGGCCGAGACCGAGCAGGGCGCGATCCGCTTCCCGGCCGACACCGGCGCCGCGCTGGCCCGCGTCTGGCAGATCCGCCCGGACACCGCGGACCGTCCCGGCGTCGTGTGGGCCGGGTGCGAGCCGCACTCGCTGTGGCGCAGCGACGACGGCGGCCGCACCTTCGCGCTGGTCCGCGGCCTGTGGGACCACCCGCACCGGCCGACCTGGGAGCCGGGCGCCGGCGGGGGCGCGGTGCACACCGTCCTGCCGCACCCCACGACCGACCGGGTGCTGGTGGCGATGAGCACCGGCGGCGTCTACGCCAGCGACGACGGCGGGGCGACCTGGGCGCCGCGCAACGCCGGCATCACCGCGCCGTTCCTGCCCGACCCGCCGCCGGAGTACGGGCAGTGCGTGCACAAGGTCGCCGCCGACGCGGGCGACCCCGACCGCTTCTACGCGCAGAACCACTTCGGCGTCTTCCGCACCGACGACGGCGGCGCGTCCTGGACCTCGATCGCCGCCGGGCTGCCGGTCGACTTCGGCTTCCCGGTGGCCGCCTCGCCGCGCACCCCGGGCACCGCGTGGGTGGTGCCGCTGGTGGCCGACGCCGAGCGGGTGCCGCCCGGCGGGCGGCTGCGGGTGCACCGGACCCGCGACGCCGGGGCCACGTGGACCGAGCTGGGTGCGGGGCTGCCCGACGGGTCCTGGACCGCCGTGCTGCGCGACGCCGTCTGCGTCGACGAGGGCGACCCGACCGGCGTCTACGTGGGCACCCGGGACGGCTGCGTCTACGCCAGCGCCGACGAGGGCGACACCTTCACCACGGTCGCCGAGCACCTGCCCGACGTCCTGTGCGTCCGTGCGGCGGTGCTGCCGTGACGGTCGAGGTGGTGCTGCCGGGCGTGCTGGCCGACCTGGCCGGCGGCGTCCGGCGGCTGCGGGTGGACCCGGGCGACGCGACGCTGGCCGGCCTGCTCGACGCGCTGGCGGCCACCCACCCGGTGCTGGAGCGGAGGATCCGCGACGAGGCGGGGGAGGTGCGCCGCTTCGTCAACGTCTACGTCGACGGCGACGACGTCCGCTTCTCCGCGGGCCTGGCGACGCCGGTGACCGCCGGGTCGGTGGTGCAGGTGCTGCCCTCGGTGGCGGGCGGCTGAGGACCCCTCAGAGGCGGGCCAGCTCCGCGCACTCCCGGCAGAGCTGGTGCTCCTCGTACTCCTCCGGCGGCCACTCCGTCTGCTCGTCCACCGCCACGTACGCGCCGCACAGCGACTTGCGGCTGCGGCCGGTGACCCGGCCGATCGTCGCGTGCGCCGGACCGATCTGCCGGGGCTGCAGGCCCTCGGGGCTGTCGACCGAGCCGACCATCACGACCGAGTGCGCGGTCCCGTAGGAGAAGGCAGTGGTCATGCCGCCAGGGTCCGAGGCGGCGCGGCGGTGGGCCAGCACCGCCCGGTGCGTGTCCGGATCGGGGCGGCGCACCCGCCCCTGCCGTCACAGGCGGCACAGCGGGGTCAGGCGCCGGGTGCCCCGTCCGGGGTCGCGCTGATCCGCGCGGCGGCCGCGTCGATCCACGGCAGACCGGTGTCCAGGCCCTCCGCCGTCGCGACGGCCCGCACCGCGGCCGTCGTGACCTCCAGCGGCTGCCCGGGCACGCGGTCGGAGGCCAGCTCGTACACGAGCAGGGCCTTGAGCCGGCTCTCCAGGGACATGCCGTCCAGCTGCTCCCGCCAGTCCCCCACGGGGGAGCGGTGCCCGGGGGAGGGCCGGTCCATGCGCGTCTCCGGAACTCCGACGCCGTGGTCCCCGCGGGCGGCCGGGAGGCGGTCCGGGTCGCGGGGGACCATGGCCCGGTGACCGCCTCCCCGCGGGCGCTGGCGCCGCTGCGCTCGGCGGCCTACCGCCGGCTGGCGCTCTCCCTGGCCCTGTCGCTCGTGGCCAACGGCGCCTGGGCGGTGACCGCCGTCTGGCAGGTGGTGGCCCTCGGCGGCGGGCCGGCGGAGCTGTCGCTGGTGACCGGCGCCTCCGCGGTCGGGACGCTGGCGACGGCGCTGCCCGGCGGGGTGCTCGCCGACCGGGTGCCGCAGCGCCACCTGCTGGTCGCGGTCACGCTGCTGGCGGCGGTGCCGGTGGGCCTCGCCGGGGCGCTGTCGGTGGCCGGCGCGCTGCCGCTGCCGCTGCTCGCCGTCGCCGGGCTGCTCGGCGGAGCCGGGCTCGGCCTGCACTACCCGGCCTACTCCGCACTGGTCCCCGCGCTGCTGCCGGAGGACCAGCTGCTGGCCGCCAACGGCCTCGAGGGTGCGATGCGGCCGCTGCTGTACCAGGTCACCGGGCCCGCGCTGGCCGGGCTGCTGGTGGCGGCGGCCTCCCCGGGCGCGGCACTGCTGGCCACGGCGGCCACCTCGCTCGCGGCCACCGGCTGCGTCCTCGGGCTGCCGCTGCTGCCCGCGCACCGCGCCGCGGACGGGCCGGCGCACCCGGCGCGGGCGCTGGTCGCCGACCTGCGCGAGGGCCTGGCCTTCCTCGTGCGCACCCGCTGGCTGCTGGCCACGCTGCTGTTCGGGTCGCTGATGCTGCTGGTCACCACCGGGCCGCTGCAGGTCCTGACGCCGTTCGCCCTGCGCGAGCACGCCGGCGGCGGTCCCGTCGAGCACTCCCTCGTGCTCGCCGGCTCCGGCGTCGGCGGCGCGCTGAGCTCGCTCGTCGTCGCCTCGCGGCCCCTGCCGCGCCGCTACCTCACGACGACGACGCTGCTGTGGGCCGCCGGCTGCCTGCCGCTGGTCGCCTTCGGCACCGCGACGTCGGTGCCGGTCGTGGTCGGCGCCGCCGTCCTCGTCGGCGCCGGGGTGCACGGCGGGATGACCATCTGGGGCACCCTGCTGCAGCGCCGCGTCCCGTCGGCACTGCTCGGCCGCGTGTCCAGCCTCGACTTCGTCGTCTCGGGCGCGCTGGTGCCGGTGTCGGTGGCCCTGGCCGGGCCGGTGGGCGAGGGCGCCGGTCTGCGGGCGGCGTTCCTCGTGGCCGGCCTGGCGCCGCCGGTGCTGGCCGTGATCACCCTCCTGGTCGCCCGGCTGCCCGCCGACGAGCGCGCCCACCCCCTGGACCGGCCGGTACCGGAACCGGACGCCGGCCTGTGAGGGGCGCGGCATCGGCTACGGTCGGGGGGAGCACCAGGTGTCCAACCTCGGGCACCCGGTACCTCGGCCCTCCGGCCCACCCGCCACGGAGACCACCTGTGGTCGACCACCTCCCCGCGGAGCGCCCGCGCGCCGGCGCCGACGGCCGGTCGCGGCCCTCGCGCGGCGAGACCTCGGCGGCCGTCGCCGCCGCCCTGGAGCGGGCCGCCGACCAGGTCGCCCGCATGGAGAAGAACCTGCTCGTCGCCGACGAGCAGATGGCCCACCTGCGCACCGCCCTGGAGTCGAACCGGCGCATCGGCATGGCGATCGGCATCCTCATGGCGCTGCGCAAGGTCGACGAGGAGGCCGCGTTCGGCCTGCTCAGGACCGCCAGCAGCCACCGCAACGTCAAGCTGCGCCAGGTGGCCGAGGAGGTCATCCGCACGGGGACGGTGGACTGACCGCGCCGCGGACTCAGCGGTCCTGGGCCCGGTCGACCTCGGACTGCTCCCGGTCCGCCCGGGCGGCGACCCGGTCGTGGGCCGCCGCGTCCCGGTCGGCGGCGGCCGCCGCGCGGTCGCGGGCCGCGGCCTTGCGGTCGGCCTCCTGGGCGTCGCGGTCGTCGCGGGCGGCGTCCCGGTCGGCGGCCCTGTCCCGGTCGGCGGTCACGTGCCGGTGCCCGGCGGCCGTCATGCGCTCGACGGCGCGCGCGTCGCGGTCCTCGGCGTCGCGGTCACGCTCGCGGGCGTCGGCGTCCCGCTCGGCGGCCGCGTCGTCGCGGTCCCAGCCGCCGGTGACGGGGTCGCGCGCGCCGGGGTGGCGGCGTCCCGTCCCGGGGGGAGTGGTGTCCGGCACGGCGTCCCTCCTCGGCTCGACGGGGCGCTGGGACCCATCCTGGCCCGTCCCCCGCGCCTCCGCACCTCCCTGGAACGGGCGGAGGCCCCGGCCGGGGAACCCGGCCGGAGCCGCTGCGCGCAGGGGTGGGTGACGGGTTCGCACCCGCGCGTGGAGCCCGTGCCGGGCCTGGTGACCCGGCAGGTGCGCAGGTCAGCGGAGCAGCCCCGGCCCACGCGCGGCCCGGGGCTGCTCCGGGCGGGACGGTCAGAGGGACAGGTGGTCGATGACGGCCGCGGTGACGTCCTCCGTGCCGGCGGTCCCGCCGACGTCGCGGGTGCGGATGCCCTTGCCCGAGGTGACCTCGATGGCGTGCTGGACGGCCTTGGCCTCGTCGTGCAGGCCGAGGTGCTCGAGCATCAGCGCGGCGCTGCCAATGGCGCCGACGGGGTTGCAGATGCCCTGGCCCGCGATGTCGGGCGCGGAGCCGTGGACCGGCTCGAACATCGAGGGGAAGCGCCGCTCCGGGTTGAGGTTGGCGCTGGCCGCCAGGCCGAGACTGCCGGCGAGGGCGCTGCCGAGGTCGGAGAGGATGTCGGCGTTGAGGTTGGACGCGACGACGACGGAGAGGTCCTCGGGGCGGAGGACGAACTTGGCGGCCATCGCGTCGACCAGCACGCTCTCGGTCTCCACGTCCGGGTACTCGGTGGCGACGCGCTTGAACACGTCGTCCCAGAGCACCATGCCGTACTGCTGGGCGTTGCTCTTGGTGACGCTGGAGACCTTCTTGCGGGGCCGGGTGCGGGCCAGGTCGAAGGCGAACCGGATGATCCGCTCGCAGCCCACTTCGGTGAACACCGCGGACTGGACGGCCACCTCACCGCGGTCGTCGCGGCCGGCGAAGTTGCGGCCGCCGAAGCCGGCGTACTCGCCCTCGGAGTTCTCCCGGACGACGACCCAGCTCAGGTCGGTCGTGTCGGCCTTGCGGAGCGGGCTCCGGATGCCGGGGAGGAACTCGACGGGGCGGACGTTGGCCCACTGGTCGAAGCTCTGGCAGATCCTGAGGCGCAGGCCCCACAGGCTGACGTGGTCGGGGACGGTCGGCCAGCCGACGGCCCCGAAGTAGATGGCGTCGAAGTCCCTGAGCTGGTCGAGGCCGTCCTCGTCCATCATCCGGCCGTGCCGGGCGTAGTGGTCCGCGCCCCAGGGGAACTCCTGCCAGGCGAAGGAGAAGCGGCCGTTCGAGGCCCCGGCGAGGGCGTCGAGGACGGCGCGGCCGGCCGCGACGACCTCGACACCGACTCCGTCGGCGGGGATGGCGGCGATGCGGAACGTGCGCTGGGCGGTCATGACGGTCTCCGTGGGGACGACTGCTGCGGTCGCTCCCGAGTGAACGGGGTCACGCCGGTGCCCGTCCAAGACGCGTTGTCGATGCTCCGGATAGTCCGGGCCTATCGATCCGCGCGGCCGGTGCCCGCCTCCGCGTCGGACACGTACTGCTCGACGCACGCGACGAAGGCCCGTGCGGCCGGCGTGAGGGCGCCCGTCCGGGAGACGAGCGCGATCCGCAGCAGGACGGCGGGCTCGATCCGCCGGACCAGTGCGCCCGACCGCTGCGCCAGCGGCGTCCAGGACGACGGCAGGACCGCGTGTCCCACCCCGGCGAGCACCAGCGGCAGGATCGAGGTCCGGTGCTCGACCTCGACGACGATGCGCGCGTCGACGCCGCTGGCCAGGACGTCGTCCACCAGCCCCCGCACGAGGCTGCCGTGCCTGCTCACGATCAGCCGCGTCCCGGCGAGGGCCGCACGGTCCACCGTGCGCACGGCCGGATCCCCCAGAGGCCGGCGGTCCCCGTGCTCCGGCGGCGCCGGGTCGCCGGGGAGGGGGTCCTCGGGCGGGGAGACCAGGACCAGGGGCTGGTCCTCGATGAGCATGGCGCGCAGGCCACCGGTGTGCGGAGGCGAGGCCGCGCCGAGCAGCCCGAGCTCGGCCCGGCCGGTCTTGACCGCCTGGACCACCTCCTCGGGGGTGAACGCCGCGTCGGCCGTGACCGTCATCGCCGGATGGGCGGCGGTGAAGTCGCGGATCAGGGTCGACAACGGCTCCATGCCGGGACTGGGCATCGCGACGAGCTCGACCCGGCCGCGCTGCAACCCGCGGACGGACTGTGCCGCGGCCCGGGCGGCCTCCAGGTCACGGACCACCTGGCGAGCCGGTTCGACCAGCTGGGCTCCGGCGTCGCTGAGCACGATGCCGCGGCCCACCCGGTGGAACAGCGGCACGCCGAGCTCCCGCTCGAGCGTCCCGATCGCCTGGGACAGCGAGGGCTGCGCGATGTACAGCTGCTCCGCGGCGCGGCCGAAGTTCATGGTCTCGACGACGGCGAGGAAGTAGGTGAGCTGCCGGACGTCCACCGCGTCACCTCCCGCGGACCGATAGGCCGAACCTACCGGTGCGATAGCGAACGCGTCCTGGACCGGTGTGGCCGGAGTCACCCACCGTGGCGACCACCACGTCCACCCCTCCGGCAGTCGAAGGACCGAGGTGTCCCCCATGGACCCGTCCCACGCGCACACGCCACCTGTCCAGGCGCCTCGCCGCGGTCGCCGGTGAGCTCATCGGCCGGCGGCTCGGCTCCCTGCGCACCGCCGGGCGTCAGGGTGCCGGCCACGCCCACCCGCCGGCGTCCACCGTCGACGTCTGACCGCGCCGCCCGGACGGTCCCCACCTCGGGAACGGGGGAGGCCCTGGTCAGTCACCTGACCAGGGCCTCCCTGCGTGGGGTGAGTGACGGGGCTCGAACCCGCGACACCCAGGATCACAACCTGGTGCTCTACCAGCTGAGCTACACCCACCGCGTGCACCCGGCAGCGGACCCGCGCCGGAGGCAGGGACGAGGATACCGGAGCCGGTCAGCTCCCCGACGCAGCCGGGGGTGCGTCGTCCTCCGCGGGGGCGGCCGGCGGCGTGGCGTCGGCCGCGGAGAGCACGTCGGCGAAGCCGGCGACGACCTCCCCGGCGGCCCGCTGCGCCTGCGACGTCGACGGGCCGGGGGCGTCGACGAACAGCGTCCGGCGGTAGTAGGCCAGCTCGCGGATCGACTCGACGATGTCGGCCAGGGCGCGGTGGGCGAGGCCCTTGGGCGGCTGGGCGAAGTAGACCCGCGGGAACCAGCGGCGGGCCAGCTCCTTGATCGAGCTGACGTCGACCATCCGGTAGTGCAGGTGGTCGTCGAGCTCGGGCATGTCGCGGGCGAGGAAGCCGCGGTCGGTGCCGATCGAGTTGCCGCACAGCGGAGCGGTGCGCCGCTCGGGCACCCACCGCTTCACGTAGGCGAGCAGCTGCTGCTCGGCCTCGGCCACGGTGAGGGTCGAGGCGCGCACCGCCTCGGTCAGGCCCGACTTCGCGTGCATCTCGGTGACGACGTCGGCCATGTCCTCCAGGTCGGCGTCGTCGGCGGAGATCACCAGGTCCAGGCCGGGGTCGAGGACCCGCAGCTCCGAGTCGGTCACGACGACGGCGACCTCGATGAGCTTGTCCCGGGTGAGGTCCAGCCCGGTCATCTCGCAGTCGATCCAGACCAGGTGCCCGCCGTTGTCCGCCACGTCGGCCGACCCTACGTCCCGTCCGTCCCGCATGCCTCGCGTGTCGGCCCACTACTCCATGCGCCACACCGGCGCCACTCGGGGGGTCGGCATCGGCGACCTGCGCCGTTACGGTGGGGCCATCCCGTCAGCGAGACCAGGGAGTCCTCCCGTGCCCCACCCCGTCCCCGCCGCTCCCGCCGGAGCGGTCCCCCCGGCACCGGGCTCGCTGGCCGCCGGGCTGCGGCACCCCGTCGCGCTGCTGCGCTGGCTGTGGCTGGCGTACATGACGCCGGGCCGGCCCGGGCGCCCGACGGGGGAGACCGAGCTGCGCTGGATCTACACCGCCTGGCTCGGGGCCTTCCTGCTCAAGATGCTCGGCTCGTCCTGGGACGTCTCCTGGCACTTCAAGTGGCTGCGCGACGACCTGGCGCCCCCGCACCTGCTCAACTCCGCCGGCACCGCGGTGGTCGTCGCGCTGGTGGTCTTCCACAGCTACAGCGGCTACGGCGTCGACCGCCGGGCGCTGCGGCTCATGCAGTGGGGGATCGGCACCTTCCTCGTCGCCATCCCGGTCGACATCGTCAACCACCGCGTCAACGGGCTGGACATCACCAGCTGGAGCCCCAGCCACGCGCTGCTCTACATCGGGACGGCGATCATGCTGGCCGGCGCGATCCGCGGCTGGTGGCTGTACGCCGCGCCCGGCCGGGTCCGCACGCTGGTGTCGCTGGGCCTGTGGCTGTTCTTCGTCGAGAACGTCGTCTTCCCCAACCAGCACCAGGAGTACGGCGTCCTGTCGCTGCGCGCCTACGAGGCCGGGCGGACGACGGCCGAGCCGCAGCTGCTCGACTTCGCCGCCTCGCAGGGCCAGACCCCCACGATGTTCATGCTGCCGGTGCCCTCCTGGGTGCACCCGGCCTGGCTGGTCTGCGCCGGCCTGCTCTCGCTGGTCGTGGCGCGCAGGGTCGTCGGCCTGCGCTGGACCGCGACCGTCGTCGCCGGCACCTACCTGGCCTACCGCGCGGTGATGTGGGCCGGGCTGGTGGCGATGGGCTTCCCGCCGTCGGTGCTGCCGCTGGCGCTGCTGGCCGGCGCGGTCTGCGTCGACCTCGCGGTCACCCGCGGACTGCCCGGCTGGAGCGCCGCGCCGGCCACCGCCGTCGTCGTCTACGCCGCCGGCCGGCTGCAGGACGCCGCCGGGGTCCTGCCGCCGTGGAACTGGTCCTGGTGGTCGGTCGCGCTCGTGGTCGCGGCGTTCACCGTCCTGTGGTCGGCGGTCGACGTCGTCGGCCGCAGCGCCCGGTTCGCCGACTGGCGCCGTCCCGTCGAGCCGGGCCTCCCGGCCGCCGCCGCCCCGGCCGGCGGCGCGCCGTCCCGCTGAGGTGCGGGACGGGCCCGTCACCTGACGTAACGTCGGACGTGGCCGCCCGCCCGGACCCCGCTGCCGGGCCGCGCCCCGCGCCCTCGCGCGCGCCCGGCCTCCCCCCGACCCCCACCCGCCCCCGGAGGACGACGTGCTGGCCCTGACGCCCGTGCCGCCGCAGACGGCGGGGGAGCGTGCGCTCTTCGCCGAGCTGACCCGCTGGGACCGCGGCGGAGCCGTCCGGGGCGCCGTCGTGGCGTCGGTCCCGGTCGTCGACGGCCCCATGGAGCGTCGCCTGTCCGACGCCGTGGTCTTCGTCCCCGAGGGCCTGGCCGTCGTGCGCGTGGTCGAGGTGGTCCGCCAGTCCGGCGTCGTCACCGCGACCCCGGAGGGCTCCTGGACCATCGGCCCGGGCGCCGGCCCCGGCGAGGTGCTGCAGCTGGCCGGCGGCGGCTCGACGCCGCTGGACGGCCTCATGCGGGCCGGCATGGACGCCGCGGTCCGGCTCCGCCGGGCCGGGCTCGAGCCCGGCCGCATCGCCCGGCTCACCGTCCTCGCCGGCGACCTCACCGGCCTGGTCCCGGCCGACGGCGACCTCGGCGACGGCGACCAGGTCGCGCTGCTGGAACCCCGCTCGCTGCTGCTCGGCATCTCGCGGGCCGCCCGCTACGCCGGGGTGGACAACCCGCGGCTGTGGACCACCGCCGACGTCCGCGCCGCGCTGACCGCGCTCGGCCTCGAGGGCCGCGGGCCCACGGTCGAGGAGCTCAACGGCGAGGGTTTCCCGTACTCGCCCTACGTCCTGCGCCGGCGGGAGCTGCTCGCGCCCGCGGCGATGGCCGCCTCGGCCGCCTCGGCGGCCCCCGTGGCGCCGCCCGCCCCGCCGGTCCCGGCGCCGGCCCCCGTGGCGGTCCCGCCGCCGGCCGCCCCGGCCGGCCCGCTCGTCGACCCGGTCGCGGCCGCCGCCGTCGCCGTCGCGGCGATCCGGGCCGACGAGGAGGCCGCGGCGCGCGCGGCGGCCGCCCGGGTGGCCGCTCCGGTCGCACCCGCCCCCGTCGCACCTGTCCCCGTCGCACCTGTCCCCGTCGCGCCCGCCCCCGTCGCGCCCCTGCCGGTCGTGCCCGCCCCGGCGCACCCGGCCACCGCGCGCTTCGAGACGCCCGCCGTCCAGTCCGGGGGCGGCGTCCCCGACGCCCCGGTCGCCGTCCCCGCCGCTCCCGCCGTCCCCGCCGACATCGCCGACGAGACCGGCGGCATTGGCGGGCTGTTCGGCGACGCCGACACCGACGCCGGGCACGGGACCCCGCCGGCCGCGCCGCCCGCGGCTCCCGTCCCGGTCCCGCCGTCCCCGCCGATCCCGCTGGTGGGGCCGCGCCGCCGCTCGCCGGCCGCGCGGCGCCGGCTGGCGCTGCTCGCCGCCGCCGCGCTGGCCGTGGTCGTCGTCGCGGTGGTCGCGCTGGTGAGCCTCACCGGCGGCGGGGGCGACGCCTCGGCGGCCGCCCCGCCGAGCACGAGCACCCCGGCTCCCTCCCCGGGGGCGCAGGAGGCCGGCCCGCAGCCGGGCGAGCGCGCGGTCCTCGACGGCCTGGAGTTCGTCCTGCAGCGGGTGCAGGTCGACGACACCTGCGTCGGCAACTCCTACGGCGACGTCGCGGACTCCTTCGAGCGGACCGACTGCGCGGGCCTGGCGCGGGCGCTGTGGTCGACCGACGTCGACGGCCGGGCCGTGGTGGTCTCGGTGTCCACCGTGGACATGGGCGACACCGTCGCCGCCCGCGCCCTGCGCGACCTGACCGACCGCAACGGCAGCGGGAACGTCAGCGACCTGCTGCGCGAGGGCGTGACCTACCCGGGTGCGCCCGCGGAGCTGTCCGGCGCCGAGTACGCCAGCGCCGTCCAGGGTCCGGTGGTCACCGTCGTGGAGACCGCCTGGACCGGTCCCGGCGAGGGCGGCACCGCCGACCTCGACCTGGTCGCCGGCACCGGCCTGAGCCTGCCGATGCCCGAGCCGTCCGCCGGCTGACGACCCCGGCGGCGACGCCGCGTCAGGCGGTCGCGGCCGCCTCGGCCATCGCGGCGAGCAGCGCCGCCGTCCGCGCGCGCGGCAGCCGGCCCGCGCTGTGCGGGGTGGAGTTGACCAGCCCGAAGACGGCGTGCGCGCGGGCCCGGCTGGCGTCGGTGCCCTCCTCGGGCCGCAGCCGGGCCAGCACCTCCACCCACACCTCGACGTAGCGGCGCTGCAGCCGGCGCACCGCGGCCGCGTCGTCCGGCGGCAGGGAGCCGAGGTCGCGGTCCTGCACGGTGATCAGCGCGGGGTTGTCCAGCGCGAAGTCCACCTGGAAGGCGATCAGCGCCCGCAGCTGCGCGACGGGGTCGGGACCGGCGGCGGCGACCCGCTCACGCCCGCCGGCCAGCAGCCGCTGGCTGATGCCCTCGAGCATCTCGGCCAGCATCGCGTCCTTGCTGGCGAAGTGCCGGTAGATGGCCGGGCCGGTCACGCCGACCGCGGCGCCGACGTCGTCGACGCCGACCGCCCGCGCGCCGCGCTCGGCGAACAGCTGCGCGGCCGCCCGCAGGATCTGCTCCCGCCGGGAGGGCCGGGCGGCGTCGGCCGTCAGCGCCGAGTCGGGCTGGCTGGCGGTCACGCCGCGGATGCTAACGGCCGCGGTCTGGACCCCGATGTGAACCGTCGTTAACATCGCTGGCGAGCGGCCGGCCGACCGGAGCGGCCGCAGGCGGGCCCCGGGGAGGACCCCACCGGCGCCCCGGCACCAGGGAGCACACCGTGCTGGACTACCGGCTCGACGACGAGACCGAGGCCCTGCGGAAGACCGTCCGCGAGTTCGCACTCGAGGTGGTGGCCCCGCAGATCGGCGGCTTCTACGAGCGCGACGAGTTCCCCACCGCGATCGTGCGGCAGATGGGCGACCTCGGGCTGTTCGGCCTGCCCTTCCCCGAGGAGTACGGCGGCTCGGGCGGCACCTACTTCGACCTGTGCGTGGCCATCGAGGAGCTGGCCCGGGTGGACAGCTCGGTGGCCATCACCCTGGAGGCCGGCGTCTCGCTGGGCGCGATGCCGCTCTACCGGTTCGGCAGCGAGGAGCAGCGGAAGCGCTGGCTGCCGCGGCTGTGCACGGGCGAGGCGCTGGCCGCCTTCGGCCTGACCGAGCCCGGCGGCGGCTCCGACGCCGGCGCCACCCGCACCACCGCGCGCCTGGAGGACGGGCACTGGGTGGTCAACGGCTCCAAGGCCTTCATCACCAACTCCGGCACCGACCTCACCGAGCTGGTCACCGTCACCGCCGTCACCGGCACCCGGCCCGACGGCGGCAAGGAGATCTCCGCGATCGCCGTCCCGTCGGGCACCCCCGGCTTCACCGTGGGCCCGCGGTACTCGAAGGTCGGGTGGAACGCGTCGGACACCCGCGAGCTCTCCTTCAGCGACTGCCGGGTGCCCGAGGACTCGCTGGTCGGGGAGCGCGGCCGCGGCTACGCGCAGTTCCTCTCCATCCTCGACGAGGGACGCGTCGCCATCTCCGCGCTGGCCACCGGCCTCGCCCAGGGGTGCGTGGACGAGTCGGTGCGCTACGCCGGCACCCGCGAGGCCTTCGGCCGGCCCATCGGCCGCAACCAGGCGGTCCAGTTCATGATCGCCGACATGGAGGTGCGCGCCTCCACCGCGCGGCTGGCCTACTACCGCGCCGCCGAGAAGATGCTGCGCGGCGAGCCGTTCGGCCGCGAGGCCTCGATCGCCAAGCTCTACAGCTCCGAGGTCGCGGTGGACAACGCCCGCGCGGCCGCCCAGGTGCACGGCGGCTACGGCTTCATGAACGAGACGCCGGTCGGGCGCTTCTACCGCGACGCCAAGATCCTCGAGATCGGCGAGGGCACCAGCGAGGTGCAGCGGATGCTCATCGCCAGGGACCTCGGCGTCGGCTAGGCCGTCACGTCCACCAGGACCTTGCCGACGGCGCCGTCCTGCACGGCCCGGTGCGCCTGCGCCGTCTCCGCCAGCGGGAAGACGTGCAGCGGCAGCCCGGCGTCCTCGCCCACCCGCAGCGCGCCGTCGAGGAGGGCCGCGTTGACGTCCTCGACGCCGAGGACCTTGGCCCGTTCGGGCTGCGTGTAGACGAGCACGAAGTTCCAGCGGGCGTTGGGGCCCATCTGCGCGCGCACCGGGATGGTGACCTCCGCGCCGCCGTCGTCGGCGTACACCGCGACCGCGCCGTGCATGCCGACCACCTGCGCGTCGACGGCGGCGTTGCGGGCCGCCGACACCTCCACGACCGTGTCGACGCCCCTCGGCGCGATCTTGCGGACCTCGGCGACGACGTCCTGCCGCCGGTAGTCGACGACGTGCGAGGCGCCGGCCGCCGCGGCCAGCTGCGCCTTGCGCGGGCTGCTCACCGTGGCGACGACCGTGGCGTCGGCCCAGCGCGCGAGCTGGATCGCCGCGTTGCCCACCGCGCCGGCGCCGCCCTGTACCAGCACGGTGCGCCCGGTCAGCGAGCCGGGGCCCATCCGGTCGGGCACGGACTCGCCGAGGGTGAGACAGCGGTGCGCGGTGAGGAACGGGATGCCCAGCGCGGCGCCGAGCTCGAACGAGGGCGCCGGGCCCATGGGCACCGCCTGGCGGGCGGGCACGACGGTGTACTCCGCCGCCGTCCCCCAGGGGCGCTGCCAGGCCGCCTCCCACACCCAGACCCGCTCGCCGCGGATCGCGGGGTCCACGCCCTGCCCGACCGCCTCCACCGTGCCGGCGCCGTCCTGGCCGGGCACCTGGCCCCCGGGCCCGGGCTGCGCGTTGCTGCGGGACTTCCAGTCGGTCGGGTTGACGCCGGCCGTCGCGAGCCGGACGAGGACCTCGCCGGGGCCGGGGTCGGGGGTGGGCCGGTCGGTCAGCTGCAGGACCTCGGGGCCGCCGGGCCGGGTGTAGGTGATGGCACGCACCCGGCGGCCCTACCCCGCGCGGCGTCCCTGTTGCGTACGGCCCTGTTCCGATCGGGGCGCGGCGCGGTAGGGAGAGCGGGTGAGCGAGTCAGCCCCGGCCTGGAGCCGCGTGCTCCCGTCCTCGCTGCGCCGGGCGCGGCTCTACCGGCAGCACCACGGCCGGCTGCCGCCGTGGGGGGAGCCACGCACCTTCACCGAGAAGCTGCAGCGGCGGATCACCCGCGATCGCCGTCCGCTGCTGGCGCCGACCTGCGACAAGCTGGCCATGAAGGAGCACTTCGCGCGGCGGGCGCCGGACCTGCTGCGGGTGCCGCGGACGTACTGGTCCGGCACCGACGTCGCGGAGCTGGCCGGCGTCGACCTCCCCGGCCCGTGGGTGCTCAAGCCCAACCACTCGTGCCGGCGGGTGCTGGTGGGGGAGGGGCGCCCCGACGTCGCCGATCTCGCCGCGCGCACCGCCGGCTGGGTGGCCGAGCGCTACTGGCGCGACAGCGAGGAGTGGGCCTACCGCTGCGCCCGGCCGTGCCTGCTGGTGGAGGAGCACGTCGGGGAGCCCGGGGAGGTGCCCACCGACCTCAAGGTCCTGGTGTTCCACGGCGTGCCGCGGGTGGTCGGCGTGCACACCGGCCGGCGGGACGTGCACCGTGCGCGCCTGTACACCGCCGGCTGGGAGCCGCTGCCCTGGACGTGGGGCTACCCGCCCGGGCCCGACGTGCCGCGCCCGGCCTGGCTGCCCGAGCTGCTCGAGGCCGCGGCCGCGGCGGCGGCCGACTTCGACATGCTCCGGGTGGACCTCTACCGGCACGACGGCCGGCTCTGGGCGGGGGAGCTGACGCCCTACCCGGGCGCGGGGCTGTCCCGCCTCGAGCCGGGGCTCGACGCGTGGCTGGGCACCTGGTGGACGCTGCCCGCCGAGGTGGACCGGCCCCGCTGGCGCACCGCGGCCGCGCGCCGGTGTGGCGGTCCTCACCCCCCGGGGTGACCACCGCGGAACGGAACTGATCCGGAACAGACCGGCGGCCGATGGGGCCTCATGGAGCTCCCCGTCATCGGCCGACTCCGCCGCGCGCTGCCCGAGGGGCGGCCACTGCCGGACGAGGTCTGGCAGCGGCGGCACGCGCTGCTGCTGCGGCTGGCCGCGGTGCAGGCCGTGGCGATCGGCGTCCTCGCGGTGGCCCGGGGCTGGGCTCCGGCCGCGGCGGGCGGTGCCGCCCTCGCCGTCGCCTACCCGGTGTCGTTCAGCCTGCTGCCGAACGCCGGCCGCACGCTGCGGGCCGCGGGGGTGACCGGGAGCCTGCTGGCCGCCTCGGTGCTGTTCGTGCACGTCTGCGACGGGCTGACCGAGGCGCACTTCCACTTCTTCGTCGTCGTCGGCCTGGTGTCGCTCTACCAGGACTGGGTGCCCTTCGGGCTGGCCCTCGTGGTCGTCATCGGGCACCACGGCGCCGTCGGCACGCTCTTCCCGCACTCGGTGTTCGACCACGAGGCGGCCTACCGCGACCCGTGGCTCTGGGCGCTGGTGCACGGCGGGTTCGTGCTGGCAGCGAGCCTGGCGCACCTGTCCTCGTGGCGGCTCAACGAGCGGCAGGGGCTGCACGACCCGCTCACGGGGCTGGCCAACCGCACCCGCCTGCTGCAGACCACCGCCACGCTGCTGGCCCGCCGCACCGGCCCGGTCAGCGTGCTGTTCCTGGACCTGGACGACTTCAAGGACGTCAACGACACCCGCGGGCACGCGGCCGGCGACGTCCTGCTCACCACGGTGGGCGACCGGCTGCGGGCCTGCGTCCGGGACGGCGACGAGGTGGGCCGGCTGGGCGGCGACGAGTTCGCCGTCGTGGTCGACGGCGGCGCCGACGAGGCGGCGGCCGTCGGCGAGCGGGTCCTGGCCGCGCTCGCCGAGCCGGTCGACGTCGGCGGGCGGCCGCTGGCCGTGCACGTGAGCATCGGCGTCGCCGACACCGCGACGGCGGGCGACCGGCGGCCCGGGACGCTGCTGCGCAACGCCGACCTGGCCATGTACCGCGCCAAGGCGCTGGGGAAGAACCGGCTGGTCCGCTACGCGCCGGGCATGGCCGAGGCGGCCGAGGAGGAGGTCACCCTGCTGCAGGACCTGACCGCCGCGGTCCGCGCCGGCCAGCTGGAGGTGTACTACCAGCCCACCATCGACCTCGCCGACGGCCGCACCACCGGCTACGAGGCGCTGCTGCGCTGGAAGCACCCGCAGCGCGGGCTCGTGCCGCCCGCGGAGTTCGTGCCCCTGGCCGAGGCGAGCGGCGCGATCCTCGAGATCGGCCGCTGGGTGCTCGAGCAGGCGGTCGGGCAGGCGACGGTCTGGACGGCGGAGGCCGGCCGGCCGATCGGCATCGCGGTCAACCTCTCGCCGCGGCAGCTGGCCGACGACGACGTCGTCGCGCTGGTGTCCGCCGTCCTCGCCGCGAGCGGCCTGCCGGCGGCGCAGCTGACGCTGGAGGTGACCGAGGGCGTGCTGCTGCGCGACGTCGACCGCGTGGCCGGGCAGCTGCGGGCGCTGCGGGAGCTCGGCGTGCGGATCGCGATCGACGACTTCGGCACCGGCTACGCGAGCCTGACCTACCTGCGCCGGCTGCCCGCGGACGTCCTCAAGATCGACCGCAGCTTCGTGCAGGACCTCGGCGGCGACGTCCGCTCGACCGCGCTGGTGGCCTCCATGATCGAGCTGGCGCGCAACCTGCGGCTGGAGGTGGTCGCGGAGGGCGTGGAGACCAGCGAGCAGCACGCCGTCCTCGACGGCCTGGCCTGCTCGCACGCGCAGGGCTACCTCTTCGGCCGCCCGCTGCCCGCGCCCGCGCACGACCCCGCCCGGCCGGCGCCCACCGGTGCCGTCCCCGCGCCGCGGGAGCCGGTGCCGGCCCCCTGACCTGCGCGGGCGTCCGGGGGGTGGTCGCGGACGGAACGGAACGGTCCCCTAACCTGTGCGCGCACCGTGACAGCAGTCACACCGTGCGTACACCCTCGACGATGAGGACGTCCGTGCAGCCAGGAACCCTCCCCGCCGTCCGCCGGCGCCGTCTCGGCGCCGCGCTCGCCGTCGCGACGGCCCTGTCCGTCTCGCCCCTCGCGGTGGGCGCGGCCTCCGCCGCCCCGCCGCCCGCCACCAGCCCGACCGCGCCGGACCTCGGCGTGAACGTCACCGTGTTCGACCCGTCCATGCCGGTCAGCGAGATCCAGGCCGAGCTGGACGCGACCTTCGCCGCCCAGAGGGACGACGAGATGGGCACCGAGCGGTACGCCTACCTCTTCCGCCCCGGCACCTACGGCACCGACGCCCAGCCGCTGCAGATCAAGGTCGGCTACTACACCGAGGTCACCGGCCTCGGGGACTCGCCGTCCGACGTGGTCATCAACGGCAAGGTCGAGAGCTACAACCGCTGCCTCGACGGCGGTGGCACGACCAACTGCATCGCGCTGAACAACTTCTGGCGCACCGTGTCGAACCTGACGATCGACGTCAACGCCACCGGTCAGGACGGCTGCCGGCAGAGCGCCAACTTCTGGGCCGTGTCCCAGGCGGTCTCGCTGCGCCGGGTGGACGTCACCGGCGGCACCCTGTCGCTGATGGACTACTGCACCGCCGGACCGCACTACGCCAGCGGCGGGTTCGTCGCCGACTCGCGGGCGGGCGCGGTCGTCAACGGCTCGCAGCAGCAGTGGCTGACCCGCAACAGCACGGTCGGCTCGTGGTCCAACGGCGTGTGGAACCAGGTGTTCTCCGGCGTCGAGGGCGCGCCCTCCGAGGAGGCCTTCCCGACCCCGCCGTACACCACGCTGGACACCACCCCGCTCAGCCGCGAGAAGCCGTTCCTGTTCCTCGACGACGACGGCCGGTGGAACGTGCGGGTGCCCGCGGCGCAGCAGGCCTCACGCGGCACCAGCTGGGGTGCCGGGCTCACACCGGGCCGCACGCTCCCCCTCACCGACTTCCTCGTCGCGACGCCGTCGACGCCCGTCCAGCAGATCGACAACCACCTCGCCCGCGGCGGCCACCTGCTGCTCACGCCGGGGGTGTACGACGTCGCGCGCAGCATCGACGTCAAGCGGCCGGGCACCGTGGTGCTCGGCATCGGGCACGCGACGCTGACCGCGGTCGGCGGGGCGGTCCCGCTGACGATCGCCGACGTCCCCGGCGTCGTCGTGGCGGGCGTGACGATCGACGCGGGCACCGTCGAGTCGCCGGCGCTGCTGCAGGTCGGCAACCCGAACGGCAACGGCGGGCGGTCCGACGCGGCCGACCCGACGACGCTGTCCGACGTCTATTTCCGCGTCGGCGGCCCGCACGTGGGCAAGGTCGACACCGCGCTCGTGGTCGACAGCGACGACGTCCTCATCGACCACACCTGGGTGTGGCGCGCCGACCACGGCGTCGAGCCCGGCTTCACCCAGGGCGTCAACGGTGACACCAACCGCTGGCGGACCAACACCGGCCGGGTGGGCGCCGAGATCAACGGCGACCGGGTGACCGCGACCGGCCTGTTCGTCGAGCACTTCCAGGCCCACAACACCATCTGGAACGGCGAGCGGGGGACGACGGTCCTCTACCAGAACGAGCTGCCCTACGACCCGCCGTCGCAGGCCGACTGGCAGCAGCCCGACGGCACCCTCGGCTGGGCCGGCTACAAGGTCGCCGACGACGTGCAGCACCACCGCCTCTACGGCGGCGGCGTCTACGGCTACCAGCGCAACGCCGGTCCGGGGATCACCACCGAGAGCGGCTTCGAGGTGCCGACGACGCCGGGCGTCCAGCTGCACCACGTGACGACCGTCCACCTCGACGGTCTCGGCGTCATCCGGCACGTGGTGAACGACGTGGGTGACCAGGTCGACGGCAGCCGTCCCGGCACGCCGGCCTACGTGGTCGACCACCCGGCGGCCTGACGCAGGAAGACCGGTGGGCCGTCGCGGACTCCCGCGGCGGCCCACCGGCGCGTCCGGCCCCCGGGGGCTCAGGCCGGGGTGATCGAGAGGGTGAGCGCGCGGCGGCCGGCCTCGGAGCGGGCGGTGCGCAGCCGCTCCTCCGAGGGGGTGCCGTACTCGGTGGTGCGCTGGCGAGCGGGCCGGCCGATCGCCGCGGCCATCGCCTCGAGCTCGGCGATCGTCTTCAGCGAGCCGTTCTCGCTGCCGGCCATCCGGCTGATGGTCTCCTCCATCAGCGTGCCGCCGAGGTCGTTGGCCCCGCCCTGCAGCACCGCCTGCGTGCCGGCGTCGCCGAGCTTCACCCACGAGGTCTGGACGTTGCCGATCCGCCCGTGCAGCAGCAGTCGGGCGACGGCGTGCACCGCCCGGTTCTCCCGCACCGTCGGGCCCGGCCGCGCGACGCCGGCGAGGTAGATCGGCGCGTTGTGGTGCACGAACGGCAGCAGCACAAACTCGGTGAACCCGCCGGTCTCGTCCTGCTGGCGGGCGATCGTGCGCAGGTGCGCCACCCAGTGCGCCGGGGTGTCGACGTGGCCGTACATCATCGTCGACGTCGTCGGGATGCCCACCCGGTGCGCGGTGCCGATGATCTCCAGCCAGGTCGCCGCGGGCAGCTTGCCCTTGGTCAGCACCCAGCGGACGTCGTCGTCGAGGATCTCCGCCGCCGTGCCGGGGACCGAGTCGAGCCCGGCCTCCTTCGCCGCGCGCAGGAAGTCCTCGAACGACAGCCCGGTGCGGGCCGAGGCGTTGACGATCTCCATGGGGCTGAACGCGTGCAGGTGGATGCCGGGCTGGCGGCGCTTCACCTCGCCGATCAGGTCCAGGTAGGCGGACCCGGGCAGGTCGGGGTGGATGCCGCCCTGCATGCAGATCTCGGTGGCGCCGGCGGCCCACGCGCGGTCGACCCGGTCGCCGACCTCGGACAGCGAGAGCGTGTAGGCGTCGGCGTCGGTGCGCCGCTGGGCGAACGCGCAGAACCGGCAGCCGGTGTAGCAGACGTTGGTGAAGTTGACGTTCCGGTTGACGACGTAGGTGACGTCGTCGCCGGTGACGTCGCGTCGCACGCCGTCGGCCAGCGCGCACAGCGCCTCGAGGTCGGGGCCGTCGGCGCCGAGCAGCGCCAGGTACTGCGCGTCGGAGAGCCCGGCGGGGTCGCGCTCGGCGGCGCGCAGCGCGGCGTGCACCCCGGGGTCACCCACGGCCAGGGCGGTGGAGGAGCCGTCGCGGGCCGCCGTGGTGCGGTCGCGCAGGTCGGCCCAGTCGCCGTAGACGGCGTCGAAGTCCCCGCGCCGGTCGCCGGTGCGGCCGACGGTGTCCACCTCGACGTGCAGGTCGGTGCGGCCGGAGGACACCCAGGCCTCGTCGGGCTCCTGCCACGGCAGCCCGGCCGGGATGCGGCCCTCGACGGCCAGGCCGTCGGGCCCGGCCAGCGCGGCCACGTGCGGGCGCACCCGCGGGTCGAGCCACGGCTCGGGCTCCAGCACGTAGCGCGGCTGGGCGGCCAGCCGCTCGCGCAGGGTGAACCCGCCCTCGGCGGTCAGCGCGGCGAGCTTGTCGGTGTTGGGCCAGGGCCGCTCGGGGTTGACGTGGTCGGGCGTGAGCGGGGAGACCCCGCCCCAGTCGTCGACGCCGGCGCGCAGCAGCAGCCCGAGCTCGGTGGAGTCGGACAGGTTCGGCGGCGCCTGCACCCGCGCCCGCGGGCCGAGCAGCAGCCGGGTGACGGCGACGGCGGCCACGTACTCCTGCAGCGCGAGGTCGTCGTGCGCGGCCATCGCGGTGCGCGGCTTCGCGCGGAAGTTCTGGACGATGACCTCCTGCACGTGCCCGTGCCGCTGGTGCGCGGCGCGGATCCGCAGGACGGCGTCCACCCGCTCGGCCGGCGTCTCGCCGATGCCCAGCAGCACGCCGGTGGTGAACGGGACGGCGGAGCGGCCGGCGTCCTCGAGCACCCGCAGCCGCACGGCCGGCTCCTTGTCGGGGGAGCCGAAGTGGGGGCCGCCGCGCTCGGACCACAGCCGGGTCGCGGTCGTCTCGAGCATCATCCCCATCGACGCCGACACGGGCTTGAGCCGCTGGACCTCCTCCCAGGTCATCACCCCGGGGTTGAGGTGCGGGAGCAGCCCGGTCTCCTCCAGCACCCGGATCGCCATCGCCCGCAGGTAGGCCAGCGTCGAGTCGAAGCCGTGCGCCTCCAGCCACTCGGCGGCGACCGGCCAGCGGTCCTCGGGCCGGTCGCCGAGGGTGAACAGCGCCTCCTTGCAGCCCAGCGCCGCGCCCTGCCGGGCGACGTCGAGCACCTCGTCGGGGGAGAGGAACGGCGCCCTCCCCTGGGCCCGCAGCTGCCCGGGCGTGGTCACGAACGTGCAGTAGTGGCAGCGGTCGCGGCACAGGTGGGTGAGCGGGATGAACACCTTGCGGCTGTAGGTGACCACGCCGGGGCGGCCGGCCGAGGCCAGGCCGGCGTCGCGCACCCGCGAGGCGGCGGTGAGCAGGCGGTCCAGCGGCTCGCCGTCGCCCAGCCCGCGGGCCGACAGCAGGGTCTCGGCCTCGCCGGCGTCGAGGGTCACGCCACGCTCGGCGCGGGCGAGGGCCCGGCGCAGCGCGGACGGCACGGGGGTCTGCGGCTCGCTCATCGCCCCTGAAACTAGTCGAAGGACCCCCCGCCCCCCACCCGCTCGCAGGCTCGCGGGCGGGCCCCTGCGAGGGGCCGGAACCGCCTCTGTCGCGCTAACGGCTCCCGGGGGCGTCGACGTAGCGGCCGCGCAGCCGGAGCAGGGGCGCGGCGCCGTCGCGCAGGACCGGCACGTCCTCGACGGCGAGCAGCGCCAGCACGTGGTCGCCGGCCGGCACGAGCCGGTCGAGCCGGCAGTCCAGCGCGACGACGCCGCCGTCGAGCACGATCGCGCCGCTGCCGGCCGCCCGCGACCACGGCACCGACTCGAGCAGGTGCCGCGCCGAGGGCCGCCCGGCGGAGGAGAACCGGCTGGCGAGGATCGCCTGCCCGGCGGCGAGGACGGTGAGCCCGCAGGTGCCCACGGCCTCCAGCACCTCGGCCGGGTACCCGTCGGCGGTCAGCCCGACGGCGACCAGCGGCGGGTCGGCCGACACGCTCATGACCGAGGTGACCGTCGTGCCGACGTCGTCGATGTCGTCCCGGACGGTCAGCAGCGCCACCCCCGCCGCGTACTGCCGCAGGGCGGCGCTGAAGTCGGAGGGTGACACCGGCATGGCGGCCAGTCGACCACACCGCCAGGATGGCCCGGTGAGCAGCGCGGACGAGAAGACCTACGACGTCGTCGTGATGGGCGCCGGCTCGACCGGGGAGAACGTCGCCGACGTCGTCGTCCGGGGCGGGCTGTCCGCGGTGCTGGTGGAGGAGCACCTCGTCGGCGGGGAGTGCTCCTACTACGCCTGCATGCCGAGCAAGGCGCTGCTGCGCGGCACCGAGGCGATCGAGGAGGCGCGCGCGGTCAAGGGCGCCGCCGCCGCGGTCACCGGCGAGCAGGACGTCGCCGCGACCCTCGAGCGCCGCGACTCCTTCACCAGCCACTGGGACGACGCCGGCCAGGTGCGCTGGGTCGAGGGCGCCGGCATCGACCTGGTCCGCGGCACCGCCCGGCTCGAGGGCGAGCGCACCGTCGTCGTCACCCGCCCCGACGGCGGGGCCACCCGGCTCACCGCGCGGCACGCGGTCGCGGTCTGCACCGGGTCGGAGGCCGCGGTGCCGCCGGTCGAGGGCCTGCCCGACGTCGAGCCGTGGACCCCGCGCGAGGCCACGAGCGCGAAGGAGCCCCCGCGCCGGCTGCTGGTGGTCGGCGGCGGCTACGTCGGCTGCGAGACGTCCTTCGCCTGGAACGCCCTCGGCTCTCAGGTGACGCTCCTCCAGCAGGGCGACCGGCTGCTGCCGGGCGCCGAGCCGCAGGCGGGTGACGCGGTGCTCGCCTCGCTGCGCGACCGCGGCGTCGACGTCCGGCTCGACGCGGAGGTCCGCGCGGCCCGCCGCGAGCACGACGAGGTCGTCCTCACGACCGCCGAGGGCGAGGTCCGCGGCGACGAGGTGCTCGTGGCCGTCGGGCGGCGGGCGCGGACGACGGCGATCGGCGTGGACAGCGTCGGCCTCGAGCCGGGGGAGTACCTCGACGTCGACGACACGCTGCAGGTGCGCGGGCTGCCGTGGCTCTACGGCGTCGGCGACGTCAACGGTCGCCGGCAGCTCACCCACATGGGCAAGTACCAGGCCCGCCAGGCCGGCGCGGCGATCGTCGCCCGTGCCCGCGGCGAGGAGGTGCGGGTGGAGGACTGGTCGCCGCACACCGCCACCGCCGACCACGCCGCCACGCCCTCGGTCGTGTTCACCGACCCGCAGGTGGCCAGCGTCGGCCTGACCAGCGCCCAGGCGGAGGAGCGCGGCCTGCCGCACCGCGTCGTCGAGTACCCGATCGGCTCGGTCTCGGGCGCCGCCCTGTTCGCCGACGGCTACGAGGGGACCGCGGTCGCCGTCGTCGACACCGAGCGCGAGGTGCTGCTCGGGGTGACCTTCGTCGGCCCGGCGGTGGCCGAGCTGCTGCACGCGGCGACGATCGCCGTCGTCGGGGAGGTGCCGATCGCGCGGCTGTGGCACGCGGTCCCGGCCTACCCGACGGTGAGCGAGATCTGGCTGCGGCTGCTCGAGACCTGGCGCGGCTGAGCGCTCAGGGCAGCGGGAACGGCGTGTCGCTCGATGCGGGCAGGTCGCCGTCGACGGCGGCGGTGACGGTCATGCCCCGGAACTGCGCGCCGCCGAGCGTGGTCAGGAAGGCGGTGTCGGCGGCGTCGCGGCCCGAGCAGATCCGCACCAGCGACGACGTCGGCGCCAGCCGCGTCGCGTCGACCACGCACCAGGTCCCGCCGACGTCGGCCTCCGCGACGGCGTGGAAGTCCATCGGGTCCAGCCCGGGCGCGTAGACGGCGACCAGCCGCGCCGGCACCTCCAGGGCGCGCAGCAGGGTGACCGTCAGGTGCGCGTAGTCGCGGCACACGCCGCGCCCGGCCAGCAGCGTGTCGACGGCGGTGTCCACCGGGCGGCTGGCGCCCGCGGCGTAGACCAGCCGCCGGTGCACCCAGTCGGCCACCGCGCCCACCAGCTCGGCGCGGGGCAGCGAGCGGTCGAACTCGGTGGCGGCGAACCCCTCGAGCTGGTCCGACGGGCAGTAGCGGCTGGGCCGGATCGCCTCCGCCCACGCCTCCGGCGTCACCGCGCGGCCCGGGCCGCCGCGCTCGGCGGTCGCGGTGTAGGTGACCTCGGTGGTGCCCGCCTCCAGCCGGACCCGGTGCACCCGCGCCTCGCCCACCCGGAGCTCCTCGACCTCCAGCGGGCGCCCCTCGCACAGCACGGTCAGCGTCTCGGTGGCGGGCGTGGCCACCGCCACCTGCAGCAACGCGGTGGCCGGGCCGGCCGAGGAGAGGGTGAGCGAGGCGGCGACGGAGGTCGGCATGACCGAGATCGTCGCCGCGGCCGGGGTCCCGGCGCGCTGTGTGCTCGCTCACCGTGCTGCAGTGGGTCCGTGCCCGCACCGTCCCGCAGTTCCTGGCGCCGCTACGTCGCCCTCGGCGACTCCTTCACCGAGGGGCTCAGCGACCCCGACCCGGCCCGCCCCGGCGAGTACCGCGGCTGGGCCGACCGGCTGGCCGAGCACCTGGCCGAGGCCTCCCCGGGCGCCGACGTCGAGTACGCCAACCTCGCCGTCCGCGGGCGGCTGCTCCCGCAGGTGCTCGCCGAGCAGGTGCCGGTCGCCCGCGCGGCGCAGCCGGACCTGGTGAGCCTGGTGGCCGGCGGCAACGACCTGCTCCGTCCCGGCGCCGACCCCGACGTGCTGGCCGCCGCGCTGGAGGCGGCGGTGGCCGCCTTCCGCGCCGACGGCGCCGACGTGCTGCTCGCCACCGGCGTCGACCCGCGGCTGACGCCGATCATCCGGCGCACCCGCGGCCGGGTCGCGGTGTTCAACGCCTCGCTGTGGTCGATCGCCGCGCGGCACGGCGCCGTCGTCCTCGACCAGTGGGGCGCGGACTGGCTGCTGGACTGGCGGCTGTGGGACAGCGACCGCATCCACCTCACCGCCGAGGGGCACCGGCGGATGGCGCTGGCCGCGGCCGACGCGCTCGGCGTCCCGGTCCCCGGCGACGGCGAGTGGCGCACCCCGCTGCCGCCGGCCCCGCCGCGGGCGCTGCGTGCGGCGCTGGCCGAGGAGGCCGCCTGGGTGCGCGGGTTCGTCGCGCCGTGGATCGCCCGCCGCCTGCGCGGCCGGTCCTCCGGCGACGGGCGGGCCCCGAAGCGGCCGGTGCCGCTGGCGCTGCCCCGCGGCTGAACCGCCGGGACCGTGCACCTCCGCGGAGGTTCCCGGAGGGCTCAGGCGGGGGACTGGTCCCCGTCCGTCTCGTCCCCGTTTGTGGCCGGCTCGTCGTCGGTGGTCGTGTCCTCGACGACCACGAGGAACGGCCGGGGGGCCGGGGGCTCCTCGGCGTCCTCCAGCGGGAACAGGTCGACGCCGTCGCCGCCGGCCGGGTCCGGCACCGGGGGCAGCTCGCCGGTGACCGCCTCCAGCTCGCCGGTCACGGCCTCGAGGACGGCGGCGGCCTCCTCGGCGGCCTGCTCGACGAGCACCTCGGCCATGAGCGCCTCGGCGCGGCTGGGCAGCGGCGCGGGCCGGCCGAAGGCGTAGCCCTGCGCCATCGCGCAGCCGTGCCGGCGCAGCCACTCGGCCTGCTCGAGGTCCTCGATGCCCTCGGCGATCACCTGCAGGCCCATGCCCTGCCCGAGCTGCAGCAGGCCCTGGACCAGGGCGGCGGTGGAGGGCCGGGTGACGACGTCGGCGACGAACGACCGGTCGATCTTGACGGTGTGGATCGGCAGCCGGTGCAGCGCGGTGATGGCCGAGTAGCCGGTGCCGAAGTCGTCGAGCGCCAGCGTCACGCCGCGCGCGGTCACCTCCGACACCGCCTGCAGCGTGGCCTCGGCCGCGAACAGCGCCGTCGACTCGGTGATCTCCAGCTCCAGCCGCCCGGGCGGCAGGCCGGACTCCTCCAGCGCGGCGGCGACCAGGTCGCTGAAGCCCTCCTCGGCCAGGTGGCGCGCCGACACGTTGACGTGCACCCGCAGCCCGGCCGGCCAGCCGGCGGCGTCGGTGCACGCCTGCCGCAGCACCCAGGCGCCCAGGCGGGAGGTGAGCCGGTTGTTCTCCGCGGCGTCGAGGAACGCGCCCGGCGGCAGCAGCCCGCGGGTGGGGTGCTGCCAGCGGATGAGCGCCTCGTAACCGAGCAGGGTCTCGTCGGCCAGGGAGACGATCGGCTGGTAGAACAGCCGCAGCTCGTCGCCGTCCAGCGCGCGGCGCAGGTCGGTCTCCAGCTGCAGCAGGTCGACCTCGTCCTCGGTCAGGCCGCCGTCGTGCACCTCGATGCGCGCCCGGCTGCCGTCCCGCTTGGCGCGGGTGAGCGCACTGTGCGCCTGGCGCAGCAGGTCGTCGGGGGCGACGTCGGAGCCCATGGTCAGCCCGACGCTCGCCGACAGCACGATCTCGCGGTTGCCGAGCTGGAACGGGTCGTCGAGCACCGACAGCAGCCGGTCGGCCAGCGCCCGCAGGCCGTCGAGGTCCTCGACGTCCTCGGCGAGGATGAGGAACTCGTCGGCGCCGAGCCGCACGGCGGTGTCCTCGACGCGGGTGCTCCAGCGGAGCCGGTCGGCGACCTGGCTGAGCAGCTGGTCGCCGGCCTCGGTGCCGAGGGTGTCGTTGACCGCCTGGAACCGGTCGAGGTCCAGGTGCACCAGGCCCACCTGGAGCCCGCGGCGGCGGGACAGCGCGAGGGCGTGGGCGAGCCGGTCGGTGAGGGCGCGGCGGTTGGGCAGCCCGGTGAGCTGGTCGGTGAAGGCCCGGCGGACCAGGTCCTCCTCGGCCCGCCGCCGGTCGGTGACGTCGACCAGCGACAGGACGACGAAGTGCGGCTCACCGGTGGTCCGGTGGACGACGGTGTGCGACTGCTGCACCCACAGCTCGGTGCCGTCGGCGCGGCGCAGGCGGCGCTCGCCGTCCCGGCGCAGCCACGGGTCCAGGCCGGCCTCGTCACCGGCAGCGCCGTCGCCGTCGGCGATCGGGGCCTCGTCGGGGTGGGCGAGCAGGTCGACGTGGCGGCCCACCACGTCGTCGATGCCGCGGCCGGACAGCGCGCACAGCGCGTCGTTGACGACGAGCAGGTGGCCGTCGAGGCCGACCAGGGCCTTGGGCACCGGCGAGTTGAGGAACAGGGCGCGGAACACCTGGCCGCGGTCGGCCAGCAGCGTGTCGATGGCCCGCAGCCTCGTCCCCGCCGGTGCACCGCTCGGCTCGCCGGGCTGGTCGGCCCGGGGCCGGGGCACGTGGGGGGCGCTGAGAGTCACCTGCACAGGGTGGCCGACCGGACGGCCGGAGCAGCGGAACCCGCACACGGAGAGTCGTGGTCGGTCGCTCACGTTGCGTCACGGCGGGAGGCTGCCGTGTCGTCCGGTGCGCGTGGGGCGTCGCGGTGAGCAGCGCCTCCACCTGCGGCCGCGGTCTCCCTCGGCACGGGTGTCCGCTCCGGGCGCCCGGGAGGGTGCCCGGCCCCCGCTCCGGGGAGCAGGGTGGGCGCCCCGAGCGGAGGAGCGCGTCATGGACTGGAAGCTGGAGCTGGTCGCCGTGCCGGTCAGCGACGTCGACCGTGCGATCGCCTTCTACACCGACGGCGCCGGGTTCCACCTCGACCACGACCACCGGGTGAGCGAGGCGGTCAGGTTCGTGCAGCTCACCCCGCCGGGGTCGGCGTGCTCGATCGCGATCGGCACCGGCCTGCTCGACGTGCCGCCCGGGGCGGCGCAGGGGCTGCAGCTCGTCGTCGACGACGTCGAGGTGGCGCACGAGGAGCTGACCCGGCGCGGCGTCGAGGTCAGCGAGGTCCAGCACCTCCCCTGGGGGTCGTTCGTGTTCTTCAGCGACCCGGACGGCAACGGCTGGGCGGTCCAGCAGCTGCCGGCGCGCTGAGCGCCGGGGAATCCCGCGCCCGGCCCGTGCGCTGTCCCGGGCATGGACGTCGGCAAGCGCATCGGGTTCCTGTCGTTCGGGCACTGGCAGCCGCTGCCCGGCTCGGAGGTGCGCACGGCGCGGGACGCGCTGGTGCAGACCGTCGAGCTCGCCGTCGCCGCCGAGGAGCTGGGCCTGGACGGGGCGTTCGTCCGGGTGCACCACTTCGCGCGGCAGCTGGCCTCGCCGTTCCCGCTGCTGGCCGCCATGGCCGCGCGGACCTCGCGGATCGAGCTCGGCACCGGCGTCATCGACATGCGCTACGAGAACCCGCTGTACATGGCCGAGGAGGCCGCGGCCACCGACCTGCTCGCCGGCGGCCGGCTGCAGCTCGGCGTGAGCCGGGGGTCACCGGAGGCGGCGCTGCGCGGCTCGGAGGCGTTCGGCTACGTCCCGCCGGAGGGGTCCTCGGACGCCGACCTGGCGCGCGAGAAGACGGCGCTGTTCCTCGCCGCGGTGCGCGGCGCGACCGTCGTCGACGCCGACCCCGGGATGACCGGCGGCGCGCGCGGCCGGCTCGCGATCCAGCCGCAGTCGCCGGGCCTGGCCGACCGGATCTGGTGGGGCGCCGGCACCCGGGCGACGGGGGAGTGGGCCGCCCGCCAGGGGCTGAACCTGATGAGCTCGACGCTGCTGTCCGAGGACACCGGCGTGCCCTTCGACGAGCTGCAGGCCGAGCAGATCGCCCGCTACCGCGCCGCCTGGGCCGAGGCCGGGTGGGGCCGCGAGCCGCGGGTGTCGGTGAGCCGCAGCGTCGTCCCGATCGTGTCCGACGTCGACCGCGCCTACTTCGGCGACGAGCGCCGCTCGTCCGACCAGGTCGGCCTGCTCGAGGGCGTGCGCGCCCGCTTCGGCCGCAGCTACGCCGGCGAGCCCGACGAGGTGGCCGAGGAGCTGGCCAAGGACGCCGCCGTCCGCGAGGCCGACACCCTGCTGCTCACGGTGCCGAACATGCTCGGCGTCGAGTACAACGCCCGGCTGCTGGAGAACGTCGCGCGCCACGTCGCGCCGGCGCTGGGCTGGACGCCCGCCGGCGCGCGCTGACGCACGCACGCGAGAGGCCCGGGGGGGGGGGGGGGGGGGGGGGGGGGGGGGGGGGGGGGGGGGGGGGGGGGGGGGGGGGGGGGGGGGGGGGGGGGGGGGGGGGGGGGGGGGGGGGGGGGGGGGGGGGGGGGG
>NZ_JBJGZT010000034.1:0-41993 GCF_054050655.1 Geodermatophilus sp. SYSU D00663
GCGGGGGGGGGGGCCGCCCTGCGGCGGGGCTGTGGGGCGGGCCCCGCCGCCCCGGCGGGGGCGGGGGGCCCTCCCGGCCTACAGGCCCAGCCGTTTGGCGATGACCTCGTTCATGATCTCGGTCGTCCCGCCGCCGATGCCGAGGATGCGCGCGTCGCGGTAGTGGCGCTCCACCTCGGACTCCCGCATGCAGCCCAGCCCGCCGAAGACCTGCACCGCCTGGTCGACGACGGAGTCGCAGGCGGCCACGGCGGTGTTCTTGGCCATCGACACCTCGGTCACGACGTCCTCGCCGGCCAGCCAGCGCTGCATCACCGCGCGGGTGTAGGTGCGGGCGACGTCGACCTCCCGGGCCATCTCGGCGAGCTTGTGCCGGATGACCTGGCGGGAGGACAGCGGCCGGCCGAACGTCGACCGCTGCCGCACCCAGTCCAGCGCCAGGTCCAGGCAGCGCGCCGCGGTGGCGTAGGCCTGCACCGCCAGGCTCAGCCGCTCGGACTGGAACTGCCGCATGATCTGGACGAACCCGCTGCCCTCCGGTCCGACCAGGTTCGCCGCCGGCACCCGGACGCCGGTGAAGGACAGCTCCGCGGTGTCCGAGCAGCGCCAGCCCATCTTGTCCAGCCGCCGGCCGACGGTGAACCCCGGCGTGCCCTTGTCGACGACCAGCAGCGAGATGCCGGCGTGGCCCGGACCGCCGGTGCGGACGGCGGTGGTGACGAAGTCCGCCCGCACGCCGCTGGTGATGTAGGTCTTCGCGCCGTCGACGACGTACGCGTCGCCGTCGCGCACCGCCCGCGTCCGCAGCGACGCGACGTCGGAGCCGGCGTCGGGCTCGGTGACGCCGAGTGACCCGATGAGCTCCCCGGCGAGCGTCGGGCGGACGTAGCGGTCGACCAGGGCGGGGGAGCCGTCCGCGACGACGTGCGGCAGCGCGATGCCGTGGGTGAACAGGCTCGCCGCGACCCCGGTCGACCCGCCGCCGAGCAGCAGCTCCTCGGTGACGATCGCCGAGTCGATCGCGTCCCCGCCCCCGCCGCCGACCTCCTCCGGGAAGGCGACGCCGAGCAGCCCGGCGGCGGCCGCCCGGCGGTGCAGCTCCCGCGGCAGCTCGCCGGCGGTCTCCCACTCCTCGACGTGCGGCGCCACCTCGCGGGCGACGAAGTCGCGGGCCAGCCGCCGCAGCGCGACCCGCTCGGGGGTGGTCCAGGGGTCGGCGAGCGCGGCCGTCGTCACCGCTGCACGGCCTCCTCGGCGCCGCCGTACTCCTTGCGCAGCGTCGTCTTGAGCACCTTGCCGGTGGCGTTGCGCGGCAGCTCGGGCACGAACTCCACCCGGGTCGGGCACTTGAAGTGGGCCAGCCGCTCCCGGGCGTAGCCCAGCAGCCCCTCCGCGTCGGCCTCGGCGCCGTCGGCGAGGGCGACGACGGCGACCGGTGTCTCGCCCCAGCGCGGGTCGGGCACCCCGACGACGGCGACCTCGCGCACCGCCGGGTGCCGGTAGAGCACCTGCTCGACCTCGATCGGGTACACGTTCTCGCCGCCCGAGATGATCATGTCCTTCTTGCGGTCGACCAGGGTGACGAAGCCCTCGGCGTCCATCCGGCCCAGGTCGCCGGTGTGGAACCAGCCGTTGCGGAACGCCTCCGCCGTCGCCTCGGGCAGCCCCCAGTAGCCGGCGAACACGTTGGGTCCGCGCACCACCAGCTCGCCGACGACGTCGGTGGCGACGTCCCGGTCGTCCTCGTCGACGATCCGCGCCTCGACGTGCATGAGCGCCCGGCCGATCGAGCCGGCCTTCTCCTTGACGTGGTCGGCGTCGAGGATCGACACCGCCGGCGCGGTCTCGGTCATGCCGAAGCCCTCCTGGAAGGGCAGGCCCTTGCCCTGGAAGAACTCGATGACCGGCAGCGGGCACGGCGCGCCGCCGGTGACGGCCAGCTCCAGCGCCGACAGGTCGTGCCGGTCGAAGTCGGGGACCGCGGTCAGCGCGGCCCACATGGCCGGGACGAGGAACTGCACGGTCGCCCGCGACCGCGCCATCGCCTCGAGGGTCTGCGACGGGTCGAACGACGGCAGGACGACGTTGGTGCCGCCCAGGTAGAGCAGCGGCAGCGTGTGCACGCCCAGCCCGCCGATGTGGAACATCGGCGCGACCGTCACGGTCACGTCGCTCTCCCTGAGCCCGCGGCCGAACGACAGGACGTTGACGACGTTCCAGAAGTGGTTGTCGTGGGTGAGCATCGCCCCCTTGGGGCGGCCGGTCGTGCCGGAGGTGTACATCAGGCAGGACAGGTCGCCGCCGGAGACGTCGGTGCCCAGCGCCCGGGGCTCGCCGGAGGCCAGCAGCGGCTCGAAGGCGAGCTCGCCGTCGCCGGCCTCGCCGTCGGCCACCACCCGGTGGCGCACGCGGATCCCCTCGGCGCCCAGCGCGGCGCGGGCGACCGGCGCCAGGGGCCCGGACCACACGAAGACGTCGGCGCCGGAGTCGGCGAGCAGGTAGCTGACCTCCGGCGGCGCCAGGCGCAGGTTCATCGGCACGAAGACCGCGCCGAGCTTGGCGGTGGCGAACATCGTCTCGAGGAAGGCGGGGCTGTTGAGCAGCAGCCCGGCCACCCGGTCGCCCTGCCGGACGCCGAGGTCGCGCAGCGCGCGGGCGAGGGAGTCGGTGCGCCGGTCGAAGTCCGTGTAGGTGAGCCGCCGCTCCCCGAACACCAGGGCGGTGCGGTCCCCGGAGAGGAACGCCCGCCGCGTCGGCCAGCTGCCGATGCCCCTGTCCATGTCCGTCCTCTCCCGCGCTGCTGTGGCCTGGGTCACGGAGTCTGTCGAGGACCTGACGCGGTCGTCAACTGCCCGTGGCGTGTGTCAGGCTGCCCGGGCCCGAGGACGCGGAGGTGGGGCGATGACCGGCACGCAGGCCAGTCCGCAGCAGGACCAGCTCCCCGTGACCGACCGGGGACGGCGCACCCGGGCCGCGCTGCTGCAGGCCGGCCGGGAGCTGTTCGAGGAGCGCGGGTTCGCCGACGTCCGGATCGACGCGGTGTCCGAGCGGGCCGGCGTCTCGCACGGGACCTTCTACACCTGGTTCGACTCCAAGGAGTCGCTGCTGCGCGCGATCGTCGCGGTCGTGGTGGAGGACCTGTTCACCGCCACCGCGGTGGGCCCGCGGCTGCCGGCCGACGCCCCCTACGAGCGGATCGAGGCGGCCAACCGGCTGTACCTGACCGCCGTCACCCGGCACGCCCGGATCCTGCGCGTCCTGGACTCGCTGGCCGACACCCGGGAGGAGTTCCGGCGGCTGCGGGTCGACGTCCGGGAGGCCTTCGTGCGGCGCGGCATGGAGGGCCTGGAGCGGCTGCAGGAGCTGGGGCTGGCCGACGCCTCCCTGCCGCCGCGGGCCACGGCCAGCGCGCTCGGCGCGATGGTCGAGTCGTTCGCGCACCTGTGGCAGGACCCGGTGGAGGACCTCGACGAGGACGCTGCCGTCGAGGTGCTCACCCGGCTGTGGGCCGGCGCCATCGGCCTGCCCCGCTCGGCCTGGCCCGACCGCGGCACCGGCCGACCGGGCTGAGCTCAGGACACCCAGGACGGGCGGCGCTTCTCCAGCAGCGCGGCGATGCCCTCCCGCGCCTCGGCCGAGCCGAACCGCTCCGCCGACAGCGCCGCCGTCCGGGCGAGGTCCTCCCGCAGGTCGGCGCCGGGAAGCTCGCGCAGCAGCCGCTTGGTGACGGCGAGCGCCTCCGGCGCGCCGAGCGCCAGCTGCGCGACGAACCCGTCGACCGTGGCGTCGAGCTCGCCGTCGGCCACCGCGCGGTCGAGCAGGCCGGCCTCCCGCGCCCGGGCGCCGTCGAAGGGCTCGCCGGTGAGGAACAGCTCGCGCGCCGCCCGCGGGTCCATCCGCCGCAGGCAGGGGACGGCGATGACCGCCGGCGCGACCCCGATGCGGACCTCGCTGAAGCCGAACGTCGCCCCGGCCGGGCCGACGGCGAGGTCGCAGGCCGCGATCAGCCCGAGCCCCCCGGCGCGGGCGGCGCCGTTGACCCGCGCCACCACGGGCTTCGGCCCCTCCATGAGCAGGGTGAGGACCTCCGGCAGGCCGACCGGCCCGGGACCGCCGCCGGCCCGCTGCTCCTTGAGGTCGGCGCCGGAGCAGAACACCGGCCCGGCGCCGGTGAGCACCAGCACCCGCACCGCGTCGTCGGCGAGCGCGTCCTGCAGGGCGGCGTGCAGCTGCTCGAGCAGTGTCCGGGACAGCGCGTTGCGGTTGCGCGGGGAGTCCAGGGTCACCACCGCCGCCGGTCCGCGGCGGGCGGTGGTGACCAGGGGCGCGTCAGCCACGGAACTCGTCGCGCAGCTCGTGCTTCTGGATCTTGCCGGTGGCGGTCTTCGGCAGCCCGGTGCGGACCTCGATCCGCTTGGGCACCTGGAAGCCGGCCAGGTGCGCCCGGCAGTGGGCGAGCAGTCGTTCGGCCAGCGCGGCGGGGTCGGCGTCCGGGTCGGCCGGGACGACGACGCCGGTGACCGCCTCGCCCCAGCGGTCGTCGGGGACGCCGATCACCGCGGCCTCGACGATCTCCGGGGACGCGAGCAGCACCCGCTCCACCTCGACGGAGGAGACGTTCTCGCCGCCGGTCTTGACCATGTCCTTGACCCGGTCGGTGAACCACACGACGCCCTCGTCGTCGAGGTGGCCGACGTCGCCGCTGTGGAACCAGCCGTGCGCGAACGCGGCGGTGTTGGCCGCCGGGTTGTTCCAGTAGCCGCTCATCACGTGCGGGCCGCGGTAGACGATCTCGCCGGTCTCCCCGGGCGGCAGCAGCCGGCCCGCCGGGTCCATGACCCGGGTGTCCACGGTGACCGTGGACGGCCCCCACGACGCCGCCTTGGTCTCCTGGTGCGACGGCCACTGGAACACCGTGGCCGGCACGCACTCGGTCTGCCCGGAGCCCAGCAGCACCCTCGCGTTGGGGAACGCGGCGGCGATCGCGGTGATCCGCTCCTGCGGCATGGGGGCCATCGCGTAGATGCACAGCTGCACCGAGGACAGGTCCCGCGTCCGGATGCCCGGCGACGCCAGCAGCGCGGCGTACATCATCGGCAGCAGCATCAGGTGGGTGGCCCGGCGGCGCTCGACCAGCTCGAGGAAGGCCTCGGGGTCGAAGCCGCCGGGCAGCACCGCGGTGCCGCCGGTGAGCAGGACCGGCAGCAGCAGGGTGTCCAGCGCGGTGGTGTGGAACAGCGGCAGCACGATCGGCAGCACGGAGAACTCGTCGCCGCGCCGGTGGCCGACCTGCAGCGCGTTGCTCAGCACGCCGACGTGCACCGCCAGGTGGCTGGTCAGCACGCCCTTGGGCCGCGCGGTGGTGCCCGAGGTGTACAGGCAGTGCACGGTGTCGCGGTCGTCGACGAGCACCCGCACCGGCGTCGGGTCGGCGGCGACGTCGTCCCAGCGCAGCACGTCCCGCCCGGCGACCTGCGCGGGCGGCGTGTCGCCGGTGACGACCACCCGGGTGACCGCGGGCAGCCCGGGCAGCACGGCCTCCAGCAGCGGCAGGAACACCGGGTCGGCGACGACGGTCGCGGTGCCGGAGTCGGCGAGGATCCACCCGACGTCCTCCGGCGCCAGCATCAGGTTGACCGGCAGCGCGACCAGCCCGGCCTTCGCGCAGCCGAAGAAGCTCGCGGCGAACCGCCACGAGTTGCCGAGCAGGAAGGCGACCGGCTCCTGGTGGCCCACGCCGGCGTCGAGCAGGCCGCGGCCGAAGGCCTCGGCGGCGGCGTCGAGGCGGGCGTAGGTGACCTCCTCCTCGCCGTCGACGATGGCGGTGCGGCCGGCGAACAGCTGCGCGGAACGGGTGAGCATGTCGCCCACCGAGAACCGGGTGGCGAGGTTGAGCTCCAGGGGGTCGATCCCGGACAGGTCAGGACGCACCGCGGTCTCCTCCGCTCTCGGGGGCTGTGGGGGTGACGACCGCGAGGACCGCGCCCGTCTCCACCTGCGCGCCCACGTCGGCGTGCAGGGAGGTGACCACCCCGTCGGCCGGTGCGACCACGGGGTGCTCCATCTTCATGGCCTCGAGGACCAGCACCAGCTGCCCGGCACGGACCTCGTCGCCCTCGGCCACGGCCACCCGCGTGACGGCGCCGGGCATGCCGGCGGTCAGCGAGCCGGGCGCGACCGCGGCGGACGGCTCGGGGAACCGCGGCAGCTCGGTGAACGCCGTCGCGCCGTCGGGGCCGTCGACCCAGCTGCGGTCGCCGTCCACGTGCACCTCGTGGGTGCCGCGCAGCCCGCCGGCCTCGACGACGAGCCGGACCCGGCCGGGGCCGGTCACCGCCGTGCCGAGGACGACGAGGTCCACCGGCTCGCCGTCCACGTCGGCGGTGACGCCGCCGCGGTGCAGCCGGTAGCGCACGGTGCCGGCGTCGAAGGCGGTGGTCTGCGGCACCGTCGGGTTGTTGCGCCAGCCCGAGGGCAGGCCGGCCAGCACCGGCGCGGCCGCCCGCCGCAGCGCCGCTCCCGCGAGCGCGGCGACGACGGCGTGCACGCGGCGCCCGGCGTCGTCGACCAGCGGCGCGGCGAGGACGTCGAGGCCGTGCCGGTCCAGGAAGCCGGTGTCGGTCTCCCCGGCAAGGAACGCCTCGGACCGCAGCACCCGCACGAGCAGGTCGCGGTTGGTGGTGACGCCGTGCAGCCGGGCCCGGGCGAGCGCGCCGGCCAGCGCGAGCGCCGCCGACGTGCGGTCCGGCGCCCAGGCGACGACCTTGGCCAGCATCGGGTCGTAGTGCACGCCGACGTCGTCGCCCGCGCGGAAGCCGCTGTCCAGCCGGATCCCCGGCCCGGGCGGCGTGCGGAACTCGGCGTCGGCGGCGAGCGCGAACCCGGCCAGCCGGCCCGACTGCGGCAGCCAGTCGCGCGCCGGGTCCTCGGCGTACAGGCGCACCTCGATCGCGGCGCCGGACAGCGTCGGCGAGACCGCCCCCGGGGGCAGCGGGCGCCCGGCGGCGACGTCGAACTGCAGCCGGACCAGGTCCAGGCCGGTGACCGCCTCGGTGACCGGGTGCTCGACCTGCAGCCGGGTGTTCATCTCGAGGAACCAGAACTCGCCGCCCTCGTCGAGCAGGAACTCCACGGTGCCCGCACCGACGTAGCCGATCGCCCGCGCGGCGGCCACGGCGGCGTCCTGCAGCCGCTGCCGCAGCTCCGGCCCGACGGCGGGGGAGGGCGCCTCCTCGACCACCTTCTGGTGCCGGCGCTGGATGGAGCACTCCCGCTCGAACAGCGCCACGGTGTGCCCGTGCCGGTCGCCGAACACCTGCACCTCGACGTGCCGCGGGCGCTCGACCAGCCGCTCGAGGAACACCGTGCCGTCGCCGAACGCCGACGCCGCCTCGCGGCCGGCGCCCTCGACGGCCTCGGCGAGCTCCTCCGGCCCGCGGACGGTGCGCATGCCGCGCCCGCCGCCGCCGAAGGAGGCCTTGACCAGCAGCGGCCAGCCCACCTCCCCGGCGGCCTTCTCCAGCGTGTCCCCGGACAGGCCGGTGGCGTCCACGCTCGGCAGCACCGGCACCCCGGCCCGGGCCATGAGCTCCTTGGCGGCGAGCTTGCTGCCCATCGCCTCCACGGCGTCGGGGTCCGGCCCGACGAACACCAGCCCGGCGCCCTGCACGGCGCGGGCGAAGTCCGCGTTCTCGGAGAGGAAGCCGTAGCCGGGGTGCACGCAGTCGGCGCCGGCGCGCAGGGCGGCGGCCACCACGAGGTCGGCGCGCAGGTAGGTCTCGGCGGGCGTGTTCCCGGGCAGCCGGACCGCGACGTCGGCCTCGGCCACGAACGGCGCCCCGGCGTCGGCGTCGGAGTGCACGGCGACCGTGCGCAGGCCCATCGCGCGGGCGGTGGCGAACACGCGCCGGGCGATCTCGCCGCGGTTGGCGACCAGCACGCACGTGAGGGCGCGGCTCACAGCCGGAACACCCCCCATCCGTCGTGCAGTCCTCTCACCGGCGCGTTGTGGACCGCCGACAGGGCGAGCCCGAGGACGGTGCGGGTGTCGCGGGGGTCGATGATCCCGTCGTCGTAGAGCCGGCCGGAGAGGAACAGCGCCAGCGACTCGGCCTCGATCTGCTGCTCCACCGCCGCGCGCATCGCGGCCGCGGCCTCCTCGTCGTAGTCGCGGCCGCGGGCCCGGGCGCTGGCCCGGCCGACGATGTCGAGCACGCCGGCCAGCTGTGCCGGGCCCATGACCGCGCTCCTGGCGTTGGGCCAGGTGAACAGGAAGCGGGGCTCGTAGGCGCGGCCGCACATGCCGTAGTTGCCGGCGCCGTAGGAGGCGCCGATGTTGACGGTGAGGTGCGGGACGGTGCTGTTGGAGACGGCGTTGATCATCTGCGAGCCGGCCTTGATGATCCCGTCCTGCTCGTACTCGGTGCCGACCATGTAGCCGGTGGTGTTCTGCAGGAACAGCAGCGGGGTGTCGGTCTGGTTGGCCAGCTGGATGAACTGCGCGGCCTTCTCCGCGTCCTGCCGGAACAGCACGCCGCGGGCGTTGGCCAGCACGCCGACCGGGTAGCCGTGGATGCTCGCCCACCCGGTGACCAGCGAGGTGCCGTAGAGCGGCTTGTGCTCGTCGAACCGGCTGCCGTCGACGACCCGGGCGAGGACGTCGCGCGGGTCCAGCGGCTGCCGCAGGTCGGCCGGGGCGAGGTCGAGCAGCTCCTCGGGGTCGTGCAGCGGCGGGTCGGCCGGCCGGGAGGGGCCGGGGCCCTGCTTGCGCCAGTTGAGGTTCCGCACGATCCGCCGGCCGATCCGGATGGCGTCGACCTCGTCGACGGCGAGGTGGTCGGCGCTGCCGGAGACCCGCGCGTGCATCGCCGCGCCGCCGAGGGACTCCTCGTCGGCGTCCTCGCCGGTGGCCATCTTCACCAGCGGCGGCCCGGCGAGGAACACCTTGCTGCGGTCCTCGATCATCACGACGTGGTCGCTCATCCCGGGCACGTAGGCGCCGCCGGCGGTGCTGTTGCCGAAGACCAGCGCGACGGTCGGGATGCCCGCGGCCGAGAGCCGGGTGAGGTCGCGGAAGCCGCGGCCGCCGGGGATGAAGATCTCCGACTGGGTGGGCAGGTCGGCGCCGCCGGACTCCACGAGGCTGACGAACGGCAGCCGGTTGACCCGCGCGATGTCGTGCGCCCGGGCGGACTTGCGCAGCGTGTACGGGTTGGACGTGCCGCCGCGCACGGTCGGGTCGTTGGCCGACACCACCACCTCGACGCCCTCGACGACGCCGATGCCCGTGACCGTGCTCGCCCCGACCGGGAAGTCGGTGCCCCACGCGGCGTAGGGGGACAGCTCCAGGAACGGGCTGTCGCGGTCCAGCAGCAGCTCGATCCGCTCGCGCGCGGTGAGCTTGCCGCGCTGCCGGTGCCGGGCCAGCGCCTTCTCGCCGCCGCCGGCGGTGGCCAGCCGGAGCTGCTCCTCCAGCTCGGCCAGCCGCTCGAGCATCGCGGCGCGGTTGCCCGCGGCGCGGTCGTCCAGGACCGTCATCCGTCTCCCTCCGGGGGCAGCAGGCGCTCGGGGACGTCGACCACGCGGGAGCGCAGCCACTCGCCCACGGCCTTGGCCTGCGGGTCGAACCGGGTCCCGGCGGCGACGCCGTCGCCGAGCAGCTCCGGCAGCTGGAACAGCAGCGCCCGCAACCCGGGCAGCAGCTCGCGGGTGACCGGCAGCGCGGCGGCCTCGGGGAGCAGCGCGCGCAGCCGGTCGGGGGTCAGGAAGGCGGCCAGCCAGACGTAGCCGTCGTCGTCGCGGGCCCAGACCCCGAGGGTGGCCGCGCCGCCCTTGTCGCCGCTGCGGGCGCCGGCGACCCGGCCCAGCGGCACGCGGCGGGTCGGGCCGTCGTCGGCCCAGGCGGGCGGCCCGGGCGGCTCCGGGACGTCGGCGGCCCCTGCGGCGGGGACGGCCGACGGCAGGGTCTCGGTGGTCCCGTCGGGCAGCCCGACCACCTGCGGCACCTCACCGGCCGGCACCCACGCGGCGGAGTAGACGCCGTACGGGGTCGGGCTCGGCGGCGCGGAGGTGGCGTGGAAGCCGGGGATGCTGGCCAGGCCCAGCTCGATCACCGGCACGGTGAACGCCTTGCCCACCCGGCGTCGGTCGCGGTCCTTGACCGTGACGTGCAGCAGCGCCGCGGCCTCCTCCTGCACGCCGGCGTCGGGGGAGTCGGTGCGGGCCAGGGTGACGGTGACGTCCTCGACGCCGGCCAGCGCCGGGGCCAGCTGGCGGCGCAGCAGCTCCGCCTTGCGCTCGACCTCCAGCCCGGTCAGCGGCAGCGTCATCGCGTTGCGGAAGCCGCCGAGCCGGTTGACCGCCACCTTGAGCAGCCCCGCAGGTGGCAGTCCGCGCGCGCCGGAGACCTCCACCCGGTCGGGGCCGGCCTGCCGCAGCCGCAGCGTGTCGAAGCGGGTGACGACGTCCGGCCCGCCGTAGCGGCTGCCGGTGAGCTCGTAGAGCAGCTGCTCGGTGACCGTCCCGACCGTCACCGCGCCGCCGGTGCCGGGGTGCTTGGTGATCACCGACGTGCCGTCGGCGGCGATCTCGGCCAGCGGGAAGCCGGCGTGGTCCAGTGCCGCGGGGTCGGCGTCGAGCAGCTCGGCGAAGAAGCTGTAGTTGCCGCCGGTGGCCTGCGCGCCGCACTCGAGCACGTGCCCGGCCACGGTCGCGCCGGCCAGCGCGTCCCAGTCGTCCGCACCCCAGCCGTGGTGCCAGGCCGCGGGCCCGACGACGAGGCTCGCGTCGGTGACCCGCCCGGTGACGACGACGTCGGCGCCGGCCTGCAGCGCCCGCACGATGCCGCGGCAGCCGAGGTAGGCGTTGGCGGTGAGCGCGTCGTCGACGTCGTGGTCGCCGGGCGGGCGGTCGCCGGCGCGCAGCCGGCCGCGGAGGTCGCCGAGGCGGGGGAGCAGGTCGTCCCCGCTCACGGTGGCGACCCGCACCGGGAGCCCGAGCCGCTCCCCGAGCGCGGTGACCGCGGCGGCCAGGCCCCGCGGGTTCAGCCCGCCGGCGTTGGCCACGACCCGGACGCCGCGCTCCAGCGCGGTGCCCAGGCACTCCTCCAGCTGGGACAGGAAGCTGCGCGCCCACCCGGCGGACGGGTCCTCGGCCTTCTGCCGGCCGAGGATGAGCATGGTCAGCTCGGCCAGGTAGTCGCCGGTGAGGACGTCGACCTCACCGCCGTCGAGCATCTCGCGCATGGCCGCGTGCCGGTCGCCGTAGAACCCGGACACGTTGGCCACCCGCAGCGGCGCCGTCACCGCAGCGGCTCCCGCCCGGCGCCGGGCGGGCCGGCGAAGGCCTGCGCGATGCCCGCCCACTCCCGCGCGGCCGGCCCGGTCACCTCGAGGTCCAGGTCGTCGCGGTGCCGGCGCTGGGTGACCAGCAGGCAGAAGTCGAGCGCGGTCCCGCGGACGACGTCGGCGGCGTCGTACGGTCCCCAGGTCCAGGACTCCCCGCCGGGGCCGGTCAGCTCCACCCGCACCGGGCGGTCGGGCACCGGCAGGCCGCGGACGGCGTAGGCGAACGGCCGGGCGCGCACGCCGATCTCGGCGACCGACCGCAGCCGCGCGGTCGGCTCCCGGGTCTGGCCGAGCGCGTCCACGACGTCCTGCCCGTGCGCCCAGGTCTCCATCAGCCGGGCCGTGACGAACGACGCCGGACTCATCGGCGGCCCGAACCACGGCACCCGGACGCCGGGGTCGGCGGCCCGCAGCGCCGCGGCGAGCGCCGCCCGTCCCGACCGCCAGGCGGCGAGCACGTCGGCCGGGGGATCGGCGCGGCCCTCGCGGGTCAGCCGCTCCACGTACTCGCCGGCGCCCTCCCCGAGGCCGGCCACCAGCGCGGCGAACCCGGCGGGGTCGGTGACGGCGAGCAGCGCGTCCCGGTCGAAGAACCGCAGGTGGTTGACGGTGTCGCGGACGTCCCAGCCGGCCGCGGGGGTCGGGGTCAGCCAGGCGGCGTCGTCGAGCGGGGCGACGCGCGCGTCGAGGTCGGCGGACTCGGCGTCGAGGTCGTCGACCAGCGCCTGCAGCAGCGGGGCGCCGCTCACGCGTCGAACCCGTCCATCCGGGCCAGCACCTGCAGCATCACCTCGTCGGCGCCGCCGCCGATCGAGGCCAGCCGGCTGTCCCGGAAGAACCGGGAGGTCCAGGTCTCCTCCATGTAGCCCATGCCGCCGTGGAACTGCAGGCAGGCGTCGGCCACCTCGCGCAGCAGCCGGCCGGCCGTCAGCTTGGCCACCGTGGCCGCCCGGGTGGTGTCCTCGCCGTCCACGTAGGCCTGCGCGCACGCGTAGTTGTGCGACTGCAGCAGGTCGACCTGCGCCGACAGCTCGGTCAGCCGGAAGACGACGTACTGGTTGGCCGCGAGCGGCCGGCCGAACGCCTGCCGCTGCCGGAGGTGCTCGCGGGTGCGCTCGAGCGCGTGCCGGCAGCTGCCCACCGCGCCGTAGGCGGCGAACATCCGCTCGACGACGAACTGCGCCATCTGCTGCTGGAAGCCGCGGCCGACCGTGCCGATCGTGTTCGACACCGGCACCCGCACGTCGTCGAAGAACAGCTCGGCGGTGTCGGAGGAGCGGTTGCCGAGCTTGTCCAGCTTCCGGGAGACGGAGAACCCGGGGGTGTCGGTGGGGACGACGATCTGGCTCATCCCGCGGTGGCCGCCCTCGTCGGAGGTGCGCGCCAGCAGGCACAGCCAGTCGGCCTGGGTGCCGTTGGTGATGTAGAGCTTGCTGCCGTTGACCACCCACTCGTCGCCGTCCCGCACCGCGCGGGTGCGCAGCCCGGCGACGTCGGAGCCGGCGCCGGGCTCGGTGACGGCGATCGAGCAGACCGCGGTGCCGCGGATCGCGGGTTCCAGGTAGCGGCGCTTGAGCTCGTCGCTGCCGAACTCGTGCAGCGACGGCGTGGCCATCATCGTCTGCACGCCGATCGCCATCGGGACGCCGGCGCAGCCGGACCGGTGCAGCTCCTCGCAGAGGATGACGCTGAACAGGTGGTCGGCGCCCTGCCCGCCGTACTCGGGGTCGTACTCCAGGCCCAGCAGGCCGAGCTCGCCGAGCTTCGGGAACAGCTCGTGCGCCGGGAAGGTGCCGGCCCGCTCCCACTCGTCGACGTGCGGGGCGATCTCCCGCTCGACGACGTCGCGCACCGTCTTCCGGAACGCGGCGTGCTCGCTGGTGAAGCGCATGGGGACCCCCGGCGGAGGCGGCGCGGCGCGGGCCGCGGCCGGACTTGACGACGGCGTCAGGTCTATCAGGATGGTGTGACCTGCACAACGATCGGTCGGGCCGACGGGAGGACGCGCGATGAGGCTGGGGCTGTCGCTGGGCTACTGGGGCGCCGGCCCGCCGCCGGGTCAGGCGGAGCAGGTCGCGCTCGCCGAGGACCTCGGCTTCGACTCGGTGTGGACGGCGGAGGCCTACGGGTCCGACGCGCTCACCCCGCTGGCGTGGCTGGGCAGCCGGACGACGCGGCTGCGGCTGGGCACCGGCGTCGTCCAGGTGTCGGCGCGCACCCCGACCGCCACCGCCATGGCCGCGCTCACGCTGGACCACCTCTCCGGCGGCCGCTTCGTCCTCGGCCTGGGCGTCTCCGGACCCCAGGTGGTCGAGGGCTGGTACGGCCAGCCCTATCCCCGGCCGCTGGCACGGACCCGCGAGTACGTGGCGGTGCTCCGGCAGGCCTTCGCCCGCGAGGTGGTCCGCCTCGACGGCGAGCAGTACCGCATCCCGTTCCCCGGCGGCACGGGGCTGGGCAAGGCGCTGCGGCCGACCGTCCACCCGCTGCGCGCGGACCTCCCGGTGCTGCTCGCCGCGGAGGGCCCGAAGAACGTCGCGCTGGCCGCGGAGGTCGCCGACGGCTGGATCCCACTGTTCTACTCACCGCACGACGACGCCCACTACCGCGCGGCGCTGGCCGAGGGCTTCGCCCGCCCCGGCGCCCGCCGGACCGCGGACGACTTCGAGGTGGCGTGCACGGTGCCGGTGGAGGTCGACGACGACGTCGACGCCGCGGCCGACCGGGTGCGCCCGATGCTCGCGCTCTACGTCGGCGGCATGGGCGCCCGCGGGGTGAACTTCCACTACGAGGTCTTCGCCCGGATGGGGTTCGAGGCCGAGTGCGCCCGCATCCAGGAGCTCTACCTGTCCGGCGCCAAGGCCGAGGCGGTCGCGGCCGTGCCGCTGGCGATGGTGGAGAAGGTGGCCCTCGTCGGGCCGCGGGCCAAGATCGCCGACGACCTCGCGGCGTGGGAGGCGTCGCCGGTCACCACGATGCTCGTCTCCGGGCCGCCGGAGACGCTGCGGACGATGGCCGAGCTGGTGGGCTGAGTGCCGGGAGGCCGGGTGGCGGTCCGCCGCCCGGGTGCCACGATGCGGGGCGTGGCAGCGACCGGCGGCACCGCGTTCGTCCTCGGCGGCGGGGGAGTGCTCGGCGCGGCCGAGGTCGGCATGCTGGGGGCGCTGCTCGAGCGCGGCGTCCGGCCCGACCTGGTCGTGGGCACCTCGGTGGGCGCGATCAACGGCGCGCTCGTCGCCGCCGACCCGACGCCGGCCGCGGTGGACCGGCTGCGCGCGGTGTGGGAGGAGCTGGCCTCCCGGCGGGTGTTCGCCGGGTCGGTGCTCGGCCGGGTCGGCACGCTGGTCCGGACCCGCACGCACCTGCACCCGCGCGAGCCGCTGCGGGAGATGCTCGAGGACGCCCTGCCGGTGTCGACGTTCGAGGAGCTCCCCGTCCCGTTCCAGTGCGTCGCGGCGAGCATCGAGCGGGCGGCCGAGCACTGGTTCACCGACGGCGACCTGGTCGACGCGGTGCTCGCCTCCTGCGCCGTCCCCGGGCTGCTGCCGCCGGTGGAGGTCGACGGCGAGCACTACCTCGACGGCGGCCTGGTGCACAGCATCCCGGTCGGCCGCGCGGTGACGCTGGGCGCCGGCACCGTCTACGTGCTGCACGTCGGGCGGATCGACCGGCCGCTGTCCCCGCCGGCCCGGCCGTGGGAGGTCGCCACGGTCGCCTTCGAGATCGCCCGCCGGCACCGGTTCACCACCGACCTCGCCACGCTGCCGGAGGGGGTCACGGTGCACGTGCTGCCCGCCGGGGACCCGGACCCGCCGGGGGCGGCCAACCTGCGCTACCGCGACTTCTCCGGCGTGCCGGCCCGCATCGAGCGGGCCCGCGCCGCGGCGGGGGAGTACCTGGACCGGGTCGCCGCCGGCCCGGGCGGGGGAGTCTGAGGTGCTGCCCCCGCGCCGCGTCCGCCGGGTCGCCGGCCCGCTCCTGGTCGGCGTGCTCGCGCTCGCCGTCCTCCTGCTGCCGGTGCTCGCCGTCGTGGCGGTGCTCGTCTCGTTCTTCCTGCCCGGGCGGCTGCGCGCGCTGCGGCTGCTGTGCTTCGGGCTGGTCTACCTCGGCCTCGAGGTGGCCGGGCTGGCCGCCGCGGCGGTGCTGTGGGTGGCCGCCGGCTTCGGCCGCCGGCTGGACTCCCCGCGCTCCCGGGCGGCGCACTACACGGTGCTGCGGGTGCTGCTCGACGTGCTCATGCGGACCGCGCAGCGGCTGTTCGCGCTGCGGCTGGTCACCGACGGGGAGTCCTGGTCGCCGCTGGACGACGGCGTGCCCGGCTCGACCAACGCCATGGTGGTCCTCTCCCGGCACGCCGGCCCCGGCGACTCGTTCCTGCTGGTGCACACGCTGATGAACCGCGACCACCTGCGCCAGCCGCGGATCGTGCTCAAGGACGTGCTGCAGCTGGACCCGCTGGTCGACGTCTACCTCAACCGGCTGCCCAACTCCTTCGTCTCCGCCGACCCGGCGGCCGGGCGGAGCCCGGAGGAGGCCATCGGCGACCTCGCCCGCGACCTGGGCGAGGAGGACGCGCTGCTGATCTTCCCCGAGGGCGCGAACTACACGCCGCGGCGCAAGGTGCGGGCCGTCCAGCGGCTGCGCGAGCGCGGGCTGCTGGCGGCCGTGCGGCGGGCGGAGGCGATGCGGAACCTGCTGCCCCCGCGCCCCGGCGGCGTCGTCGCGGCGCTGCAGGCGGCCCCGCACGCCGACGTCGTCCTCGTCGCGCACACCGGGCTGGAGCACCTGAGCACGGTCCGGGACGTGTGGCGGGGGCTGCCCATCGACAAGACGCTGCACCTGCGGTGGTGGTTCATCCCGGCCGCGGAGGTGCCGCGCGGCGAGGCGGAGCTGACCGACTGGCTCTACCGCTGGTGGGAGACCATCGACGACTGGATCAGCACGACCTCGGCGACGGTCAGATGACCGATGCCCGCCGTCCGCGGGGCAACGAGCGTGGGAGGCGGACCCCGCACCCCCGAGGAGGTCGTCGTGACCGGTGCCCCTCCCGTCCCCACCGTCGTGCTGGTGCACGGCGCGTTCGCCGACAGCTCCGGGTGGAACGGCGTGATCGCGCGCCTGTTCGCGGCCGGCGTCCGCGCGCAGGCGGTGGCCAACCCCCTGCGCGGGATCCCCGCCGACACCGAGTACGTCGCCGCCGCCCTGCAGCAGGTCCCGGGCCCGGTGCTCGCCGTCGGCCACTCCTACGGGGGCGCGGTGGTCACCAACGCCGCCGCCCGCGCGGACGACGTGGTCGGCCTCGTCTACGTCGCGGCGTTCGCGCCCGACGAGGGCGAGCTCCTCGCCGACGTCGAGGGCGGGTCGGTCGACAGCGTCCTGATGGGCGCGCTCGAGGAGCGCTCCTACCCGACCCCCGAGGGGCCGCGGACGGAGTGGGTGATCCGCGCCGACCGCTTCCACGACGCCTTCGCCGCGGACCTCCCGTCCGCGGTGACCGCCGTGATGGCCGCGACCCAGCGGCCGGTGTCGGTGCTCGGCTTCACCGTGCCGAGCGGCACCCCCGCCTGGCGCACCCTGCCGTCGTGGGCCGTGGTGCCGACCGGCGACCGGGCCGCCGGCACCGACGTGCTGCGCGCCATGGCCCGGCGGGCCGGCGCGGACGTCGTCGAGACCGAGGGCTCGCACGCGGTCATGATCTCGCAGCCGCAGGTGGTGGCCGACGTCATCCTGCGGGCGCTGGACTCGCTCGCCCGCGGCGTGACCCCGCCGGTGCCGGCCGGCGTCTGACCGCGGCCGCCGGCCCCCGCCGGTCAGCCGCCGAAGCGCTCGAGCCGGACCGCGGACGGGTCGTGGCCGAGGTCGACCAGCGCCGTGGCGACGTCCTCCACGAAGTAGGTCGGGCCGCAGACGAAGGTGCGCGGCCGCGCCTCCGGGCCGAAGGCGTGCTCCTCCAGCAGCGCGCGGTCCACCCGGCGGGTCGGGCCCGTCCACCCGGGCGGCGCGGCGCGGGTGAGGGTGACCGTGGTCTCCGGCCCGAGCGAGCCGCGGCCGAGGAGGTCCTCGGCGCTGCGCGCGGAGTACAACAGGCGGACCGGCGTCGTCCCGCCGGTGCGGCGGCGGTGCTCCAGCATCGACAGGAACGGGGCCACGCCCGCGCCCCCGGCCACCAGCTGCACCGGCCGGCGCTCGCCGCGCTCGGAGTCCGCGCGCGCCGACCACACGAAGTACCCGCCGATGGGGCCGCGCAGCTCCAGCACGTCGCCCGCGCGCAGCTCGTCGGTCAGGTAGGGCGACACCTCGCCGTCGGGCAGCCGCTCCACGAGCAGGGAGACGGCCGGCTCCTCGGGCGCGGAGGCGATCGAGTAGCTGCGCTGCACCGTGTAGCCGTCCTCCGCGGTGAGGCGGAGGTCGACGTGCTGGCCCGGGAGGTGCCCGGTCCAGCCGGGCACCTCGAAGGACAGCCGCCGCACCCGGGCCGTCTCGGCGACGCCGCCGGTCAGCGTCGCCGGCAGCCAGGTCAGTCGCCGCTGTACCGCTGTTCCAGCCACGGGTCACCGCGGTCGTGGTAGCCGAAGGTCTCCCAGAAGCCGGGCTCGTCGACCCGGCTCAGCGCGAAGCCGCGCAGCCACTTGGCGCTCTTCCAGAAGTACAGGTGGGGCACCAGCAGCCGGGCCGGCCCGCCGTGCTCCGGGGGCAGCGGCTCGCCCTCGTAGGTGTCCACCACCCAGGCGCGGCCGCCGGTGACGTCGGCGACCGGCAGGTTCGTGGTGTACCCGCCGTCGCAGAACGCCAGCACGAAGGCGGCCGCCGGCGGGAGGTCGGCCAGCAGCGTGTCGACGGCGACGCCCTCCCACCGGGTGCCGAACTTCGACCACTTGGTGACGCAGTGGATGTCGACCGAGACGGACTCGCGGGGCAGCGCCCGGAACTCGTCCCAGGTCCAGCGGCGCACGCCGTCGACCTCGCCCTGGACGGTGAGGTCCCACTCGGCCAGGGGCGTGCGCGGGGTCGGCCCGGCGGAGAGCACGGGGAAGGCGTCGCCGACGTCGTACTGCCCGGGTGGCAGCCGGTCGGCCGGGGTCGCGGCCGAGGCGCGGTGGCCGAACCCGCGGGAGATCAGGGACATGGCGGCTCCTCCCGACGACGTCCCGACTGTGCCGGGGCGGCCGCCCGGCGGCATCGGTCGATCGACCGCCGTCACCGCTCGGACGGCGGTCGCGGGGTCGGCACCCCGGCCAGCGCGTCGCGCAGCGCGGCGCGGGCGGTGACGCCGAGCTTGGGGAACGCGCGGTAGAGGTGCGCCCCGACGGTGCGGGGGGAGAGGAACAGGCGGGTGCCGATCTGCTTGTTCGACAGCCCGGAGGCGGCGAGCATCGCGATCTCGTACTCCTGCGCGGTCAGCGAGGCCGGGCCCCGCCCGCCGTCCGTGCGGCGCGCGGACGGCCCGGTGGCCCGCAGCTCCGCCGACGCGCGCGCGGCCCACGGGGTCGCGCCGAGCCGCTCGAGGACCTCCAGCGCCGCCGCCAGCTGCCCGCGGGCGGCGCCGGGCGCCCGCGCCCGCCGCAGGTGCTCCCCGTGCGCCAGCCGCACCCGGGCGAGCTCGAAGGGGTGCTCCTGCGCCCCGGGGACGGCGAGCGCGGCCTCGAAGCACCCCCGCGCCTCCTCCTCCGGCGCGACCAGCGCGGCCGCCCCCGCCAGCAGCAGCGCGGGCCCCGGCGCGGCGGCGGAGACGGGCGCGCGCCGCAGGGCGGCGACGTGGGCGGCGGCCTGGGCCCGCCTGCCGGTCCGCACCGCCGCCTCGACCACGTCCAGCGCGGCGGACAGCGCCACCGGCGCGTGCGGGGCGAGCCGGCCCGTCGGGCCGAGCGCCGCGAGGTGCCGGGCGGCGTCGTCGTACTCGCCGCAGCCGAGGGCGGCCAGGCCCCGCGCGTGGGCGGCCAGGTGCACGGCCAGCCCGGCCCCGTGCGCGGCCGCGGCCGCGGCCAGGTCACCGGCGCGGGACCGGACGGCCTCCTCGTCGCCGCGCGCGGCGGCGAGCAGCGCCAGGACGTGGACGGCGGGCAGGGCGAGCAGCCGGTACCCGAGCCGCCCGGCCTCGCGGACCGCCTCCGCGGCGGTGTGCCCGGCCTCGTCCCAGCGGCCGGCGGCGAACCCGTCCTGCGCCAGCAGCACCCGGGCGGCGAGGGCGGCGGCGCGGCTCCCGCCTCCTCCGGCGGCGAGCCGCCGGAGGGCCGGGCGGCAGGCGGCGAGCCGGCCGGCGGGGGCGGCGGCGGCCGCGACCCGGACGACCGACACCGGGTCGGCGTCGGTCTGCACCGCGGTGACCAGGTCGTCGAGCCGGCCGAGGTCGGCGCGGGTGGCCCGGGCGGGGTCCGCGAGCGTGCGGGCGGCCACGGCCAGCACGGGCGGGACGTCGGTCCCCAGCCGGGCGAGGGCGTCGTCGAACGGGCGCCAGAGGTCCTCCCGGCCGGCGAGGTGGCAGGCGAGCAGCAGAGTCGGGAGGGCGTCCGCGACCGCGGCCGGGCCGGGTCCCTCGTCGAGCGCGGTCGCGGCGCTGCGGGCGAGCACGAGGTGCGCGGTGCCGACGTCGCCCCCGGCGTGCAGCAGGTGCGCGGCGGCGGCCGCGGCGACCGCCGGGGAGCGGCCGGCGCGCGGGTCGGCGGCCCGCGCCCGCGCGAGCATCCCGGGCACGGCCGGCAGGTCGCCGGTCGTGTCCACCGTCGCGGCGGCGGCCGCGGCCAGCCGGCGGGCGCGGGCGGGCCCGGGCGGGGTGAGGTCCGCGGCCCGGAGCAGGAGGGCGACCGCGCCGGCCCCGTCCCCGCGCTGCCGGGCCCGGCCGGCCGCCCGCTCGAGCAGGCCGGCCGCCTCGCCGTCCGGCCCGAGGGTGGCCTGCGCCAGGTGCCCGGCGCAGCGCTCCGGGTCCCCGGCCAGCGCCCGCGCCAGCGCGGCGTGCGCCCGCCGGCGGTCACCGCTGCTCGCCAGCTCCACGGCGGCCGCGCCGGTGAGCGGGTGCCGCAGCGCCACGCGCCCGGCGGCCAGGTCGACGCGGACCAGCCGCGCGCGCTCGGCCGGGGCGAGGTCGTCCAGCCAGCCGTCGTCGCTCCACCGGCCGTCGGCCAGGGCGGCCGCGCGCAGCGCGCGCAGGTCGCCGGTGCCCTCGAGCGCGGCCAGCAGGAGCAGCGCGCGCGTGGGGGCCGGCAGGGCGCCGACCGGCCGGGCGAAGACGGCGTGCAGCCGCGTCCCGGGCGGGAGGGGCACCGGCCCGCCGTCGTCACCGGTCAGGACGGCGGGCAGCTCGAGCAGCGCCAGCGGGTTGCCCCGCGCCGCGTCGAGGACCCGCCGGCGCACGCCCGCGGGCAGGGCGGGGGCGCGGGTGCGCAGCAGCTCCGCCGACGCGGCCTCGTCCAGCGGGCCGAGCTCGAGGCGGGGCAGCCCGGTGTCCGGCAGCGGGTCGCCGCCGGTCCGCGCGGCGGCCAGGAACCCGCAGCGGCGGCCGGGGAGCCGGCGGGCGACGAGGCCGAGCACCCGCGCGCTGGACCGGTCCAGCTCCGGCAGGTCGTCGACGACCAGGAGGACCGGCCGCCCCCGCGCCGCGCGGTCGACCAGGGCCAGGACCGCGGACGCCACGGCCAGCGGGCCGGGCGGCGCCCCGGGCCGGACGCCGAGGACGGCCGCGAGGGCGCCGCCGGGCGGGCCCTCGGGCCCGTCGAGCAGCGGCAGGAGGAGCTGGGACAGGCCGGCGTGGCCGACCTCGGTCTCGGACCCCACCCCCGCGGCCCGCAGCACCAGCGCCCCGGTCGCGGCCGCCGTCCCCGCCGCCGCGTCGAGCACCGCGGTCCTCCCGACGCCGGGGTCGCCGGTCACGACGAGCGCGCCGCCCCGGTCGGCGGCCCGCGCGAGGAACGCCCGGACGACGCCGTCCTCGGTCTCCCGGCCGACCAGCCCGCTGCCTCCGGTCGTGGTGTCGCCCACGGGGGCCTCCCTCGACTCGCCGCCCGGACGGTCGCTCCGTGCCGGCGTCGTGGCTCGCCCCGTGGAGGTGCGAGTCTCCCGCAGCGGGCGCGGCGGCGGCAGGGGTGCGCGACCGGCGGGGACGGTCGGATGACCGATGCGCGGCCCGGCGCCCGGCGCGACAGTGGCCGCCACGGCGGCGCCCGCGGCCGGGGGAGGGGACGGCGATGGACCTGTCCGAGCACCTGCCCGACGGGACCGGCGGAGCGCCCTCCGGGGTCGACGAGCGCCGGCTGGACGGCAACGCGGCGGCCGGCGTCCTGGCCGAGGTGCTCACCGCCGAGGCGACCGCGGCGGTCTCCACCTGCACCTACTGCGGCGGCCGCGCCCCGCTGGGCGCGCACCTGGTCTACGCCGACGCGCCCGCCCTCGTGCTCCGCTGCCCCACCTGCATGCAGGTCGTCCTGCGCTGTGGCTCGGACGCCTCCGGCACCCGCCTGGAGATGAGCGGCATCCGGCTCCTGTGGTGGTCCCCGCAGCCGGCCGGCGGCACCGGCAGCTGAGCCCCGTCGAGGAGAGGTCCGGGGAGATGGCGACTCCCGCGCTGCTGCCCACCGAGGGCCGGATGCCGGCGCTCGACGGGGCGACCGGGTGGCTGAACACCGAGCCGCTGACGACCGAGGCGCTGCGCGGCCGCGTCGTCCTCGTCGACTTCTGCACCTTCACGTGCATCAACTGGCTGCGGACCCTGCCGTACGTGCGGGCGTGGGCCGACCGGTACCGGGACGACGGGCTGGTCGTCCTCGGCGTGCACACACCGGAGTTCTCCTTCGAGCGGGACGCCGGCGCCGTGCGCCGGGCGCTCGAGGCCCTGCGCGTCACCCACCCGGTCGCGCTGGACGGCGGGTACGCGATCTGGCACGCCTTCGCCAACCACTACTGGCCGGCGCTGTATTTCGTCGACGTCACCGGGCGCATCCGCCACCACTGGTTCGGGGAGGGGGACGAGACGCGGTCGGAGACGGTGCTGCAGCAGCTGCTGGCCGAGGCCGGCGCCGACGTCCTCGGCCGCGACCCGGTCACGGTCGTCGGCGAGGGCGTCGAGGCCCCCGCCGACTGGGCCGCCCTGGGCTCGCCGGAGGAGTACCTCGGCCACGGCCGGTCGACGGCCTTCGCGTCCCCGCAGGGCACGGCCCCCGACCGGTCGCACGCGTACGAGGTCCCTGCGCGGCTGCGGCCCGGCTCCTGGGCGGCGGCCGGGCGGTGGACCGTGGGCGCCGAGGCCGCGGTGCTCGACGAGCCCGGCGGGCGGCTGGCCTGCCGCTTCCGCGCCCGCGACCTGCACCTGGTGATGGGGCCGGTCGCCCCGGGGGTCTCCGTGCCCTTCCGGGTGCGCCTGGACGGGCGCCCGCCGGGGGAGGCGGCCGGCGGGGACGTGGACGCGCGGGGGCACGGCGTGGCCACCGGCCGGCGGCTCCACCAGCTGGTCCGGCAGCCGGGCCCGGTCGACGACCGGCTGTTCGAGATCGAGTTCACCGCCCCGGGCGTCGCCGCGTACGTCCTCACCTTCGGCTAGACCGACGCGCCTCCGGGAGGGAGCCGGCCATGACGACCGCGACAGCAGGGACCGTCCGCCCGTTCCGCGTGGAGGTGCCCGACGAGGCGCTCGCCGAGCTGCGGCGGCGCGTCGCGGCAACGGTCTGGCCGGAGCGGGAGACGGTCCCGGACGCCTCCCAGGGCGTCCCGCTCGCGACCATGCGGGCCCTCGCGGAGCACTGGGCCACCGCCTACGACTGGCGCGCCTGCGAGGCGCGGCTCAACGCCCTGCCCCAGTTCGTCACCGAGATCGACGGGCTGGAGATCCACTTCCTGCACGTCCGCTCCCGGCACGAGGACGCCCTGCCGCTGGTCGTCAACCACGGGTGGCCCGGCTCGGTGGTCGAGCAGCTGAAGATCGTCGGCCCGCTCGTGGACCCGACCGCGCACGGCGGCGACGCCTCCGACGCCTTCGACGTCGTCGTCCCCTCGATGCCCGGCTACGGCTTCTCCGGCAAGCCGACGAGCACCGGCTGGGGCCCCGAGCGCATGGCCCGCGCCTGGGCCACGCTCATGCAGCGCCTGGGCTACGAGCGCTGGGTCGCGCAGGGCGGCGACTGGGGCGCGTTCGTCGTCGACCAGATGGGCCTGCAGGCACCGCCCGGGCTGCTCGCGATCCACACCAACATGCCGGCCACCGTGCCGGCCGACGTCAACGCGGCGGCCCTGGCCGGCGAGCCGCCGCCGCCCGGCCTGTCCGACGAGGAGCGCCGCGCCTACGGCCAGCTGCTCCGGACGTTCGGGCAGGTCGAGTACGCCCGCTACATGGCCGCCCGCCCGCAGACCCTCTACGGCATCGTGGACTCGCCCGTCGGCCTGGCCGCCTGGCTGCTCGACCACAACGACGCCGACGGCCAGCCCGCCGCGGCCGTCGTGGCCGCCCTCGACCGGACGGCGAGCAGCACCGGCGAGCTCACCCGCGACGAGGTCCTCGACAACGTGACGCTCTACTGGTTGACCGGCACCGGCGTCTCCGCCTCCCGGCTGTACTGGGAGTACCGCGGCGGCTTCTTCGACGCCAAGGGCGTGCAGGTCCCGGTCGCCGTCAGCGTCTTCCCGGGCGAGCAGTACGAGGCGCCGCGCAGCTGGGCCGAGCGCGCCTACCCGCGGCTGATCCACTACAACCGGCTGCCCCGCGGCGGGCACTTCGCCGCGTGGGAGGAGCCGCACCTGCTCGTCGACGAGCTGCGGACCGCGTTCCGGCCGCTGCGCCGGCCCCCGGTGCCCGGCCCGCGCCCGTCGAGCACGGACACCGCGGTGACGCGGTGACGGGTACCGGCCCCTCCCTGTGGACCGGGGCGCTGGCCGGGTACGCGGCCAGCCGCACCATGGACGCCGCCACCGGCTGGTTCCACGGCCGGCAGAGCGCGGAGTCCCGGCGGCGGGAGGAGGAGATCGCGCCGGGCGGCACGCTCGTGCAGCTGGGCAGGCAGCTCGGCGGCGTGGCGGGGCGCGACCTCGACGACGCGGCGGCCGGCCGGGTCGGGCTCGCCGTGCACCGCACCCTCGGCGTGACCTACGGCGTGCTCGCCGCGGCGCTGGTCCGCCGCGGCTGGCCCCCGCTGGCCGCCGGGCCGGCCGTCGGCGCCGCCGCGTTCGTGCTGGTCGACGAGGGGACGGCGCTGCCGACGATGACCGCCTACCCGCTGGTCAGCCACGCCCGGGGCGTGGTCGGCCACTCGACGGTCGGGCTGGTCATCGGCCTCCTGCTCTGGCTGACCGGCCGCTCCTGACGCCGCACGCCCGAGGGGCTCCTCCGGCCGCCGGTCCCGCGGGAGGATGGTCGACGCGCGGGGGCCGGGTGCGCCGGGAGGCGCCGTGCGGGAGTTCGCGGAGCTGCAACGGGACCTGGCGCCGGCCTGCGCGGCGAACGCGCCGGGCTCCCGGATCCCGCACGTGCTGGTGACCCTGCCCTCGTTCAGCATCGGCGAGTCGCTGCTGTCGCACTACGCCGACCGCCTGCCGGCCCTGGAGCACCGGTACCTGGTCACCGTCCTGCTGCTGCCCCGCGTCCCCGGCTGCGAGCTGGTCTTCGTCAGCAGCGCCCCGCCGCCGCCGGCGCTGGTCGACCACTACCTCTCCCTGGTGCCGCGCGCCGCCCGGGCCTCGGTGCGCCGGCGGCTGTGGGTGCTCGTCGTCCCGGACACCTCCTACCGCCCGGTCGCCGCGAAGCTGCGCGACCGGCCGGACCTGGTCGAGGAGCTGCGCCGGCACATCGGCGGCCGGCCGGCGTTCCTCGAGCCGTGGAACGTCACCGCCGACGAGGTGGAGATCGCCCGGCGGCTGGACGTGCCCGTCGACGGCACCGCGCCCGAGCTGTGGCCGCTGGGGTTCAAGAGCGCCGGGCGGCGGCTGCTCGCCGGCGCCGGGGTGCCGGTGCCGGCCGGGTGCGAGGACGTGCACACCGTCGAGGACGTCGACCGCGCCGTCGACGACGTGCTGCGGCGCCGACCCGGCGCGGCCGGCGTGGTGCTCAAGCTCGACGACAGCGGCGCCGGCGACGGCAACGTGGTGCTGCGCCGGGACGGCCTGCCCGGCTCCGCGGGCCACCTGCGCGACGCGGTCCGCCGGCTGCCCGACTGGTACCTCACCGCGCTGACCCTCGGCGGCGTCGTCGAGGAGCTGGTGACCGGGGACCGGTTCGCCAGCCCCAGCGTGCAGGGTGAGATCACCCCGGACGGACGCGTGACCGTGCTGTCCACCCACGAGCAGGTGCTCGGCGGCGACAGCGGCCAGGTGTACCTCGGCTGCCGGTTCCCGGCCGAGCCGCACTACGCCGCGGAGCTGGGGAGCCACGGGCGGGCGGCGGGGGAGGCGCTGGCCCGCTGCGGCGCCCGCGGCCGGTACGGCGTGGACTTCGTCGCCACGTCCGGCCCGGGCGGGTGGACGCTGCAGGGGCTGGAGATCAACCTCCGCAAGGGCGGGACGACGCACCCGTACACGGTGCTGCGCAACCTCGTGCCCGGCCGCTACGACCCCGACCTCGGCCGGTGGACCGCCGACGACGGCACCGTCCACTGCTACTGCGCGACCGACAACCTCGTCGACCCCGCCTGGACCGGGCTGCCGCTGCGCGAGGTCGTCGACGCGGTGGACCGGGAGGGGCTGCGCTTCGACCGGCGCACCCGCACCGGCGTCGTCCTGCACATGCTGTCCGGGCTGGCGGTCGACGGCCGGTTCGGGCTGACCGCGATCGCGCCGACCCCCGCCGCGGCGCACGAGCTGCTCGAGCGCACCCACGCGAGCGTCGACCGGCTGGCCCGGCGGCCGGTGGCCGCCGGGCCGTGACGAGCGCGCCGTGACGAGCGCGCCGTGACGAGCGCGCCGTGACGAGCGCGCCGTGACGAGCGCGCCGTGACGAGCGCGCCCTGACGAGCGCTCAGACGGTCTCGGGCACCCGGAGGTGGGCCAGGACCAGCTCGAACTCGGCGACGTCGGTGATCTCGGCGCCGCTCTCCCGGCTCGCCCGCTCCCGGATGGCCGCACCGGCCTCCCGGTTGCGCTCCAGGGCCGCGCGGTCCGCGTAGGTCACGGTGGTGGCGGCCGCGCCCTCCCGGCGGTCGAGCAGGACGCTGGCGCTGCAGAAACCGTCCAGCTCCTCGAGGCGCGGCAGCACGCCCATCCGGAAGGTGTCCAGGAGCTCGTCGGCCCGCTCGGGGTCCGAACGCAGCCAGGTGACCCGCGCGCAGGCGCCGGCCGGGGCCTCGTGCAGCCGGTGGAGCGCGGCGATCTCCCAGGTCCGCACCTCCGCCGCGCCGCCGAGGACCGCAGCGAGCCGGTCGCGCATCGGCCGCACCCGGTCGGCCGTGGCGCTCATCGCCTCCTCCGTCTGCCACGCGGTCGCGACGATGCAGCGGCCGGTGTCGCGGTCGACGAGGAAGGACAGGCCGACGCAGCCGTCCATGTCCTGGACCGCCGGCATCACCTCGTCGCGCATGTAGGCGACCGCGTCGTCGATCGCCTGGGTCGTGCCGTGGATGGTGGTCGTCCGTGCGTACACGTCACCGCTCCTCTCGTGCGCGCGGCGACGCCCGGTGCGGCACCGCCGCACGGGCGAGCGTCCCCGCGGTCGCCGCGCGTGGCAACGGGCACGTGCGCGTCCCGGGGGTCAGCGCCGCGGGCGCCGCCCGATCCTCGACCCCAGCCAGGTCAGCGGGTCGTACCGGCGGTCCACCACCCGCTCCTTGAGCGGGATGATGCCGTTGTCGGTGAGGTGGATGCCCTCGGGGCACACCTCGGAGCAGCACTTGGTGATGTTGCAGTAGCCGAGGCCGAACTCCTCCCGGGCGGCGTCCCGGCGGTCGACGACGTCGAGCGGGTGCATGTCCAGCTCGGCCAGCCGGATGAGGAAGCGCGGCCCGGCGAAGGCGGCCTTGTTCTCCTCGTGGTCGCGGATGACGTGGCAGGTGTCCTGGCACAGCCAGCACTCGATGCACTTGCGGAACTCCTGCGGCCGCTCGACGTCGACCTGCTGCATCCGGTGGTTGCCGTCGGGGTCGCGCGGGCGCGGGGTGAACGCCGGGACCTGCGCGGCCCTCTCGTAGTTGAAGGAGACGTCGGTGACCAGGTCGCGGATCACCGGGAACGTGCGCAGCGGGGTGACGGTCACCGGCTCGTCCTCGGCGAAGGTGCTCATCCGGGTCAGGCACATCAGCCGCGGGCGGCCGTTGACCTCCGCGCTGCACGAGCCGCACTTGCCCGCCTTGCAGTTCCACCGGACGGCGAGGTCGCCGGCCTGCGTGGCCTGCAGCCGGTGGATGACGTCGAGGACCACCTCGCCCTCGTTCACCCGGACGGTGAAGGTCTGCAGCTCCCCACCGGAGGCGTCGCCCCGCCAGATCCGGAAGGTGGCGTCGTAGCCGCCTCCGCCGCCGCTCCCGGCGCCGCCCCCGCGACCCTCGTCCACCGCGCCGAGGCTCGGCTCCGCAGGCTCGGTCACGTCCCCTCCTCGCTGGCGCTCGTCGGGTACGTGCCCGGCGGTGCGGTGTCCCCGCGTGACCTCGCGAGCTCGGTCACGTCCCCTCCTCGCTGGCGCTCGTCGGGTACGTGCCCGGCGGTGCCGTGTCCCCGCGTGACCTCGCGAGCTCGGTCACGTCCCCTCCTCGAAGACCTCGGCGAGCTCCGGCGGCATCTGCGGCAGCGGCTGCCGGGCCACGGTCACCCCGCCGTCCGCCGTCCGGGTGCAGACCAGGTTGGTGCGCCCCCACTCCGGGTCGGTCGCGGGGAAGTCGTCGCGGGTGTGCCCGCCGCGGCTCTCCTCGCGGGCGAGCGCGGCGCGGGCGATGCACTCGCTGACCAGCAGCAGGTGCGGCAGGTCCAGCGCCAGGTGCCAGCCGGGGTTGTACTGCCGGTGCCCCTCGACCGACAGCGCCGCGACCCGCTCCCGCAGGGCGGCGATGCGGGCCAGCGCCTGCTCCATCTCCGGCGCGGTGCGGATGATCCCGACCAGGTCGTGCATCGTCTGCTGCAGGTCCAGCTGCACGGTGTACGGGTTCTCGCCCCCCTCCCGCTCGAACGGCGCCAGCGCCGCCCGGGCGGCGTCGGCCAGCGCCTCCTCGGCGAGCGCGACCACGCCGGCCCGCTTGGCCGCGTGCTCGGCCGCGGCGGCGCCGGCGCGGCGGCCGAACACCAGCAGGTCCGACAGCGAGTTGCCGCCCAGCCGGTTGGACCCGTGCATGCCGCCGGCGACCTCGCCCGCCGCGAACAGCCCGGGCACGGACGCCGCGGCGGTGTCCGGGTCCACCTCGACGCCGCCCATCACGTAGTGGCAGGTGGGGCCGACCTCCATCGCCTCGGCGGTGATGTCGACGTCCGCCAGCTCCTTGAACTGGTGGTACATCGACGGCAGCCGGCGGCGGACGTACTCGGCCGGGCGGCGGGTGGCGATGTCGAGGAAGACGCCGCCGTGCGGGGAGCCGCGGCCGGCCTTGACCTCGCTGTTGATGGCGCGGGCGACCTCGTCGCGGGGCAGCAGCTCGGGCGGGCGCCGGTTGTTCTTCTTGTCGTCGTACCAGCGGTCGGCCTCGTCCTCGGTCTCCGCCGTCTCCTTGCGGAAGTAGTCCGGGATGTAGTCGAACATGAACCGGTTGCCGGCCGAGTTGCGCAGCACCCCGCCGTCGCCGCGGACGCTCTCGGTGACCAGGATCCCGCGCACCGACGGCGGCCAGACCATTCCGGTCGGGTGGAACTGGACGAACTCCATGTTCACCAGCCCGGCACCGGCCTGCAGCGCCAGCGAGTGCCCGTCGCCGGTGTACTCCCACGAGTTCGAGGTGACCTTGTAGGCCTTGCCGATGCCGCCGGTGGCCAGGACCACCGACGGCGCCTCCCAGGCCACGAACCGGCCCGACTCGCGCCAGTAGCCGAACGCCCCGGTGACGCCCTCGTCGTCGGTGAGCAGCCGGGTGACCGTGCACTCCATGAACACGTCGACGCCGAGGGCGACGGTGCGCTGCTGCAGGGTGCGGATGAGCTCCAGGCCGGTGCGGTCGCCGACGTGCGCGAGCCGGGCGTAGCGGTGGCCGCCGAAGTCGCGCTGGCTGATCAGCCCGTCGGGGGTGCGGTCGAACAGCGCGCCCCAGTCCTCGAGCTCCCGCACCCGGTCGGGCGCCTCCTGCGCGTGGATCTGGGCCATCCGCCAGTGGTTGAGCATCTTCCCGCCGCGCATGGTGTCCCGGAAGTGCACCCGCCAGCCGTCCTCCGGCCAGGCGTTGCCCATCGCCGCGGCGATGCCGCCCTCGGCCATGACCGTGTGCGCCTTGCCGAGCAGGGACTTGCAGACGACGGCGGTGCGCGCCCCGGCCTCGTGCGCCGCGATCGCCGCGCGCAGTCCGGCGCCGCCGGCCCCCACCACCACGACGTCGTAGGCGTGCCGCTCGAGCTCCATCAGAAGAACCTCACGTCCCGGATCGTGTCGGTGGCGAGCAGGAGGACGTAGAGGTCGGCCAGCGCGACGCTGGCCATCGACGCCCACGCCCACTGCATGTGGCGGGCGTTGAGCCGGGAGACCAGCGTCCAGGCGCGGTAGCGCAGCGGGTGCCGGGAGAAGTTGTTCAGCCGCCCGCCGACGACGTGCCGGCACGAGTGGCAGGACAGCGAGTAGAGGGCCAGCAGCGTCGCGTTGACCAGCAGCACGAGCGTGCCCAGGCCCATGTGGCCCCACTCGCCGGTCTCGTCGCGGAAGGCGAGGACGGCGTCGTAGAAGAGGACGACGTTGATGAGCAGCGCCGCGTAGAGGAAGTAGCGGTGCACGTTCTGCCCGACCAGCGGGAACCGCGTCTCACCCGTGTAGCGCCGGTGCGGCTCGGCCACCGCGCAGGCCGGCGGCGACAGCCAGAACGACCGGTAGTAGGCCTTCCGGTAGTAGTAGCAGGTCAGCCGGATGCCCAGCGGGAAGACCAGGATGTAGATCGCCGGGGAGATCCACGTCGGGCCGGTGAACAGCTCCGGGAAGGTGTCGCCCTCGCACCGGGTCGACAGGCACGGCGAGTAGAACGGCGAGATGTAGGGCTCGGAGAAGTAGTGGGCGTTCTGGAACGCCCGGACGGTCGCGTAGACGACGAACGCGAGCAGCGCCGCCACCGTGATCGCCGGCTGCAGCCACCAGCGGTCGGTGCGCAGCGTGCGCGCCGCGATCGTCGCGCGGCGCGGGGCCGGCCCGCCGTCGCCGCGTCCGGCCGAGGTCGCCCCCGTCCCGCGCGGCGAGGTGGTGGTCACCGGCGGGTGCGGCCGGACCCGCCCAGGCCCTCGTCGTCGCCGTCGCCGTAGACGACCGCGAACGGCTCCCGGGGCGTGGCGACCCGGGCGCCGCACAGGAGGGCCAGGTCGTCGCGCAGCCGGGCGACGTCGACCCTGAGCCGGCGGGCGTCCACGGTGTCACCGAAGTGCCCCGTCAGCGGTGCGCACGCCTCCTCCAGCGCGTCCACCGCGCGGCGGGCCGCCGCCACGTCCTGCTCCAGGGACATCGCCGCCTCCAGACCCTGCTGGCGTCGCCGGGAAGCCGAGGGGGGAAGTGCACCACCGACGCCGGGCCGGGGAAAGGGGGCGCTGCGCCGTCCGGGGTCAGGACGCGCGGTCGCGCACCCCGCGCAGGAGGCCCGCCCACTGCCGGAGGACGTCCCACCGGTCGGGCGGCGGCACGGGCGCGGGGCGGGCGAGCAGGTCGAGCTCCGCCCGGAGCGCGGACCGCTGCCGCCCGAGCTCCGCCAGCTCGGCCAGGAGGGCGGCACGGCGCGCGACGGCCTCCCGGTCGAGGCGCTCCCGGGTGGCGGCCGCCTCGGCGTCGGCGCGCCGCCGCTCCTCGCGCCCGGTGGCCAGCATCGCCACGACGCCGGCCCGCGCCCGGACCGCGTCCTCCTCGGCACGCTGCCGCACCCGGTCGGCGTCCGCGGCGGCGCGGCGCTCCGCCGCCCGGACGTCGTCCAGCCGCGCCGCGGCCTCGGCCCGGGTAGCGGCGGCCGACCGCTCGGCCTCGTCGAGGAGCCGGGCGGCCCGCGCGGCGCACTCCGCCTCGTACGCGGCCGCCGCGGCCGCCGTCCGGTCGGCCTCGGCCTCGGCGTCGGCGAGGGTCCGCTGGGCGCGGGCGACGACCCGCTCCGCCTGCTCGGAGGCGGCGGCCCAGGCGGCCTCCGCCTCGGCGCGCATGCCCTCGGCCTCGTCGGCCGCGGCGGCGAGCACCGACCCGATCCGCCGGGACACCTGGAGGAACTCCCCACCGCCGGACGAGTGGCCGAGCAGCGCCCGGGCCTCGTCGAGCGCGGCGCGGGTGCTCAGCAGGCGGGTGACGAGGTGCTCGCGCTCGCGGTCGGCGGTGGCGAGCTGGTCCTCGGCCCACTGCACGTAGGTGTCGACCTGGAAGCGGTCGTAGCCGGCCACGGCGCGGCCGAACATCGGGCCGGCCTCGAGGACGGTGGACAGGTCCCCAGAGACGTTGGGCCGGCGCCGCTCCAGACCCGTCGAGCGGAGCTCCTCGTCGACCTGCAGCTCGGCGGTCATCCCGCTGCCTCCCTCCGTCCGGGTCCGTTCCGGTTCCCGGGACGGTAGAGCGGCCGGCCGCGGCGTCGTCCGTACGTCCGAGGTGGGATCACCCGGGAGGCGACCCCGGCGCGCCTGATCGGGTGCCGCCGGCTCCGGGGGTGTCTCAGCGTGACGTCGCCCTCCCGGGTGGAAGACCGCGGACGGGCGTCGCCGGGGCGCGCGGTCGGGCACGCTCGGCCCATGGCAGACGTCCCGACCCCGCCGGACCCGGGGAGCATGACCGTCCCGCCGCTGTTCGGCTGGGAGTCCATCGTCGTCGGCCTGCTGCTGCTCGTGGCCGTCGTCGTGGTCCTGGCCGTGGTCGGCGCGGCGCGGTCGGGCGCCGGCGGCCGGGCGGATTTCCAGTCGTGGCTGGACGCCCGGTCCGCGCGGTCCGCCGGCCCGCACGACGGCACCCCGGGGGTACCCCGGCGCGGCTGACCGCGCCGGGGCCGCTCACGGCGCCGGGGGCGCCTCCTCCGCGGGCTCGGGTGCGGGCGCCGGCTCCTCCGCGGGGGCCGGCTCCTCCGCGGGGGCCGGCTCCTCCGCGGGGGCCGGTTCTTCCGCGGGGGCCGGTTCTTCCGCGGGGGCCGGTTCTTCCGCGGGGGCCGGTTCTTCCGCGGGGGCCGGTTCTTCCGCGGGGGCCGGTTCTTCCGTGGGCGCCGGTTCGGGCGCCGGCGGAGGTTCGTCGGCGGGCGCCGGCTCGGGTGCCGGCTCGGGTGCCGGTTCGGGCTCGGGTGCCGGTTCGGGTGCGGGTGCCGGCTCAGGTGCCGGTGCCGGCTCCGGTTGGGGTGCCGCCTCGGGTTCCGGCTCCGGCTCAGGCTCGGGCTGGGGTGCGGGAGCCGGTGGCGGCTCGGGCGCCGGTACCGGTTCCGGTGCGGGCTCGGGCGCTGGCGCCGGCTGGGTCTCAGGTGCCGGTGGCGGCTCGGGCGCCGGCACTGGTTCCGGCTGGGGTGCCGCCTCGGGTCCCGGCGCGGGCGCGGGCTGTGGCACCGGTGCGGGTGCGGGCGCCGGCTCGGGTGCGGGCGCCGGCTCGGGTGCGGGCGCCGGCTCGGGAACCGGAGGCGCTTCCGGGCCAGGTGCCTGTTCCGGCTGGGGCACCGGCGGGGGCGGGACCTCGGGCTGCGGCACCGGTGGCTGGTCGTCTGCCGGTGCCGGCGACTCGTCGGCCTCGGGTAGCGGCTCCGGCGCGGGACCGGGCGCCGGCTGCGGCTCGGGCTGGGGCGCCGGCCCTGACGGGGCTTCCGGCGCGGCTGGCGGTGCCGCCTCCGGCTGCGGTGCCGCCTCCGGGGCAGGTGCCGGCTCCGGGGCAGGTGCCGGCCCCGGGACAGGGGCCGGCGCAGGCGCCGTCTCGGACTCGGGTGCCGGTTCCGGCCCGGGTGGAGGTGCGGGCGCGGGTTGGGGCGCGGGTGCCTGCTCCGGTGAGGGTGCGGGCGCCGGTCCAGGCGCGGGCTCCGGCTGGGGCGCCGGCTCGGGCGCGGGCTCCGGCTGGGGCGCCGGCTCGGGTGCGGGTTCCGGCGCAGGCACAGGCGCGGCATCCGGCTGGGGTGCGGCCTCGGGACCAGGAGCCGGCTGCGGCTCGGGCGTCGGCTCAGGCTCCGGCTCCGGGGCGGCTGGGGTCTCGGGTGTGGCCTCCGGCTCGGGCTGCGTCCCCGGTGCGGACTGCGGCTCCGGCTCGGGAGCCGGCGCAGGGGCCTCGGCGGGCGGCAACTCCGGCTCACCCGCCTGGTCCGCTCCCGGATCCGTTTCGGTCGCCAGGTCGGGCGCCGCCTCGTCCTGGGTCGGCGTCTCCGGCTCCGGGGCGGGCTCGACCTGGGTCGGCGTCTCCGGCTCGGACGGGGTCCCGGGCTCGGGTCCGGTCGCGGGGTCGGGCTCGGACGGCGTCTCCGGCTCGGGCGCCGGCTCGCCGTCGGTCGACGACCCGCTGTCGGTCGACGACCCGCTGTCGGTCGAGGGCCCGGACTCCGCCTCGGGCTCCGGCGGCGACGGGACGGACCCGGGAGCCGGCTCGGTCTCCGGCTCGGGGAGCTCGTCGGACCCGGTCGGGAGCTCGGCGTCGTCCTCGCCCCCGGACCCGGACCCGGACCCGGACCCGGACCCGGACCCGGACCCGGACCCGGACCCGGACCCATCCTCGACGTCCGGCTCCGGTGCGGCCGGGGGTGCGGTCTCGTCGACGGGAGCCGGCGCCGGCGCGACTCCGGTGTCGGGCGCGTCCGCCTCGGGCAGCGGAGCGGGCGGCGGCGGGGGCGCGACCTCGGTGGTGGGAGCCGCCGAGACCGGCGGCGGGGCCTCGGCGCCACCCGCCGCGGGCGGCGGCGCCTCACCGGTGGCGGCCGGGACGTCCGGAGCCCGCGGGGGTCCGGCATCCGCCTCCTCCGGCGCGGGCGCCGCCTCGCTCGACGGGGCCGCGGCGGGCGGGGGTGGGCTCGACGGGGCGGGCGGGCTCTCCCAGATCTGGCTGAAGGCGCGCACGATCCCGCCCGTGGCGGGGGTGCCCTGCAGGGCCTGCGCCAGCGAGGCGACACCCGTCGTGACGAGCAGGACCGCGGCTCCCGTCGCGGTGCGCGCGGCACGGCCGGGGAGCCGGGCCCACCACACCGTCCGCTCCGGGGACCGCACCCCGGCCGGCCGGGGCGCGGCTGGGCGCCGGCCGCTGACCCACCGCGCGACCAGCGCCGAGAGCACCCCGCCCAGGAGCAGCAGGGCGATGCCGAGGACCAGCCACACCGTCGCGGAGGAGGCGGGGTCCGCGGCGGTGTCCGAGGTGGTGACCGAGTTCGTCACGACGTCGGCGGTGCCGGCCACGATCGCCGAGAACAGCAGCGCCCCCGCGACGGTGACGGCGTCCTCGGTGCGGCGGGGGAGGCGGCGGGACGCCACCCGGGACGCGTCGCGGTCGTGGCTGACGACGGGGCGGCGCCGGGGCCGGCGAGGGCGGACGAGGACAGGCCGCGCGCCGCCGCCTCGGGCGCCGGCGGGACGCCGTCGTCGTGCACGCATGGAGCCTCCAGGTGATGCGGTGCCTGGTCGTCCGGAACCCGTGCCGCGCCAGCATGGTGGGGCGCTCACGACGGGCGCAACACGTCTCCGACCTCCGACGGGGGTCGGGACGGCGCCCGTCAGGCCATGTCGACCGCGATCTTGAGCTGCCCCGGCCGGGGGGCGATCGCGGCCCCGAAGGCCGCCTCCACGTCGGCGACCGGGTGGACGTGCGTGACGTAGCTGTCGCGCAGCTCCGGGTGCGCGGCCAGGTACGCGCCGGCGTCGGTCAGCACCCGGCGGCGCTCCAGGGTGACGCCCGAGCGGAGGGTCAGGTTCTTCCGCAGGAAGGTCATCATGTCGAACGGGTAGACCGGGTCGTCCGGGACGCCGAAGTAGAAGACCTGGCCGCCGGGCGCGACGGCGTCCAGCGCCGGCTTGAGCGTCGTCACCTGGTGGCCCACGGCCTCGACGACGACGGCGGGACGGTCGGCGTCGGACAGCGTGCCCGCCCACCGCTCGGCGCGTGCCGTCACCGTCTCGTCGACGCCGAAGGCGGACGCGGCGTCGCTGCGGTCCACCGGGTCGACGCCGGTCACGCGCGCCGCGCCGCGCGCCTTGAGCACGTGGCTGAACAGCAGGCCGATCGGGCCCTGGCCGATCACCGCCACCGACTGCCCGGACACGTCGCCGAGCTGTTCGGCGGCGTACAGCACGCAGGCCAGCGGCTGCAGCATGACCGCGGTCGTGGGCGGCAGGGCGGTGTCGTAGCCGGCCAGGCCCTCGCCGTCGGTGACGACGAGCTCCGCGATGCCGTCGAACATCGAGGCCCAGCCGACGACGAGGTCGCCGGGGGAGTGGTCGGGGTGCCGGCTGGCGACGACCTCCCCGACGATCTCGTGCATCGGGAAGCCCGGCGCCCGGGTGGCGCCCCAGCCGTCCTCGGCGGCCGGGTGCGGCCACACGCCGCCGCGGAAGTTGGGCAGGTCGCTGCCGCAGATGGCGCCGGCGCGGGTGGCCAGCAGCACGTGCCCGGGTGCCAGCGCGCCGGCGTCCGGGGCCGGGACCTCCACCTCCTCGAACCGGAAGGGACCGCGCAGCGTCTGTGCCCACATGGGTGTCCTCCGTCCTGCCGGGTGCCCCGGCGCCGGGGCGGCGCCCCTCAGCCTGCACGATCGCCGCGGCCCAGCGCCTCGGCCAGCGCGGCGGTCCGCGCCCGGAGGAACTCGCGTGAGACGGGCGCCCACGGCTCGACGCCGTCGAACAGGTGGTAGGCCCCGGGGACCACGTGCAGGGTGCACCCGGTCCCGGACTGCCGGAGCCGCTGCGCGTAGGCGACGTCCTCGTCGTGGAACAGGTCGCACGTGCCGACGCCGATCCACGCCGGCGGCAGGCCGGAGAGGTCCGGGTGGCGCGCCGGCGCCGCGAGCGGGGGGACGTCGTCCGTCCGCCAGGCCGGGCCGAGGTACGACCGCCAGCCGAACCGGTTGCTGTTCGCGTTCCAGAGGCGCACGCAGCGCTGGTCGACGTCCGTGCGCGCCGCGGTCCGGTCGTCGAGCATCGGGTAGGAGAGCAGCTGCAGGACCGGGCGGACCTCGTCCCGTTCCCGCGCGAGCAGCGCGAGCGCGGCCGCCAGTCCGCCGCCGGCGCTCTCCCCGCCGACGGCGATCCGCTCGGGGTCGACGAACGGGCGGCCGGCGAGCCAGCGGAGGGCCGCGAGGCAGTCGTGCAGCGCCGTGGGGAACGGGTGCTCGGGAGCGAGCCGGTACTCGACCGACGCGACGGCGATGCCCAGCCGGTCGGCGAAGCGGCGGCAGGCGCGGTCGTCCTGGCGCGCGGTGCCGATGACCAGCCCGCCGCTGTGCATCCACAGCAGCGCGGGGGTGCGCGGCGGACCCGACGACGGCCGGAACAGGCGCACCGACACCCCCGGCGCGACCGGCGCCTCGACCGCGCCCCACCGTCGCCGGGTGGTGGCGAGCGCCCTCGTCAGCAGCCGGACGGCGCGCAGGCTGCGCGGGCCGACCACGGTGCGCGGGACCAGCGGTGCGGCCCGCAGGTCGCGGTGGAAGGACGGCGTGGGCACGGGTGCTCCTCCCGGACGCGGTCGCACGCGGCCGGGCCGGGCCGGGTGCGGTCCCGCCCACGATGCCGGTGCCGGACCGGGACGACCAGGCCGCGACGCCGACGCGCCGGGACCCACCGGTCAGGCGGGGGTCCGGGCGAGGTCGTTCCACCGGTCGAGCAGCCGGTCGAGGTGGCCGACCGCGTCCGCGACGCGCTGCCGGGCCGCGGGCGTGTCCTTGACCTGCCGCGCGCGCCGTGCGGCGCCGAACTCCAGCCGCGCCAGGTGGAGCTGGAGCCGCAGGTCCTCCTCGGGGCCGGTGTGCAGGACGTCCACGACCACCTCCCCTGCGTGTCCGGACCGGACCGGTGGTCCGCGTCGAGCCCTCGTCGTCGACCGACCGCGCGTCTCCGGCAGCGGCCGGTCACCAGTGGGACTCCCGGCGACGCCGGGACTCACCGCCCTCACATCACCAGGTGCGCGGCCTCGCCGGTGGACTGCTCGACGTCGTCCGTCGCTGTCCGCAGCAGCCGGTGCGCCAGGTCGGACAGCGCGCGGGCGACCGCGATCTCGTCGCCGATCACGGGGACGTCCCGGTCGGCCGGGTCCAGCCGGGCGAACCCGATGCCGGTCAGTGCCGCGGTCTCGCCGGGCTGCAGGTGGGCGACGGCGCGGGTGCGGCCGTCGTGCTCGCCGATGTCGATGCGCACCGTCCAGGTCTTCACCGCGTCCACGTCGGCCTCCTCTCGGTGGCGGGGCTCCGAGGGTCCTCCTCCGGGCGGGCGGCCGACGCGGCCGGAAGGCCGGAGTGCCCGGGACCTGTGGCCCCGGGTCCCGCCGCCCGGCGCGGCGTCGTCCGTACGTCCCGCCCCGTGCCGACCTCCGGCCCTGGGGAGGCGGCCCCGACGTCCCCAGCCTCGGGGGTGTGACCGTGGTCCGGACCCGCCCGCCGTCGACGGCCGGGCGGCGGGCGAACGCCGTCGCCGCCGTGGTGGCCGACGGCGTCCTCCTGCTGGTGGTCCACGTCTGGCCGGGGTGGGAGGTCGTCCCCTTCCTCACCGGCGAGACGACGCGGGTGCTGCCCTTCGTCGACGCCGCGCTCGTCGCCGGGATCGCGGTCGCCCTGCTGCAGCTGGTGCGTCCCGGGGGCGCATCGGTGCCGGCGGGGACGCTGGTGACGACGGCGTTCGGCCTGGCCGCCACGGTGCGCGGGCTGCAGGTCTTCCCGTTCGACGTCGGCCCGGGCTGGGAGGTCGTCGTGCGCGTCGTGCTGTGGCTCGGCATCGCCGGTGGCGTCGTCGGGGCGCTGGTCGCCCTGCTCGCGCTGCTCCGCCTGCGCGGGGCGCGGCGGTAGTCCGCCGCCCGGGCCCGTCCGGCGGCCGATGCGGGTCTCGGTGTCCCGTGCGGCGACGGCGGCCGACGCCGGCCGCGCGGTCGCCGCCGTGGCCGCCGCCCGGGACGGGGTGCGGCCGGCGCGGTCGCACGCGGGCCGGGGAGCCCGGCAGGGACCGAAGGACGCCGCAGCCGGGACCTCCGGCCCGGGGGTGACCGTGCCGCAGGTGTGACGGTCGACCCCGACGTGGCGACCAGGGAGGACCGATGACCGACAGCACCACCCGGGACGGCGACGGGACGGCGTTCGGCCCGCCCGTGGAACGCGACGGCGCCACGGTGATCACTGCGACGCGGTCGACCAGCCACACCGCGAGCGCCGGCGACGGCCGCACCGGGCGACGACCCGCCGCCGAGATGGCCGGGGCGCGGCCGCTGGGCGCGTTCGAGGTGCGCGACGGCCGGGTGCGCTGGCACCCCGTGGTCGACGTCACCCGCGTGGTCACCACCGCCGAGGTCGTGCTCGGCGCGGTGGCCGTGGCGTCCCGCCTCGCGGGGCGGCCGAGCCCGGCCGTCGCGAAGGTGACGATGGGCCCCGGCGGCTGGGTGAGCATGAAGGGCGGCGCGATGGCCGTCCGCCCGGCCCGCCGCCTGTGGCGGCGCACCCACCCCACGGTGGGTGTCCGGCGGCCGTGGTGGGCCCGGCTGCTGGCCGCCACCGCGCTCGAGCGGCTGGTCGGCTGATCGCCGTGGAGGTCCGCAACCGGGTCGTGGACCCGGCCGTGCACGCGCGTGCGCCGCGGACCGGGTGGTGCTGCTGGAGCCGGCCGTGACCTCCCGGGCTCCGGCCGGGCCGTCAGGCCCTCCGGTCCGTGACCGGACCCCGGGAGCCTCGGGCGTGGCTGCTCACCCGTCCGGTGCGCGCCGTGCCCGCCGCCCGTCCCGTCCGCCCGGGCGAGGTCCCGCATGAGCACGTCCACGTCTGACCGGCCGCACACGGCGGCCCGGCCGCCGCGCGCCTTCAGCCGCCGCGTCGCCGCGGCGGGCCTGCCGGCCGGACCGGCGATCCCCGCGCCGGTCACCGAGGACGACCTCGCCGGCCTGCCGTCCGCCGCCGTCCGGTACCTGGAGGCGATGGGCGTGGTCGGCCGGCCGCGCACCTGGTCGCTGCGGGCGCACTGGACCGGCCGCTTCCGCCTCGGCCCCGACCGCCCGTGGATGCCGTGCGACGCCTGGCAGTACAACGCCGCCGAGGAGGTCGCGCGGCTCTACCGGATGCGGCTGCTGGTCGGCGGCGTCGTGCGGATGTGGGGCTGGGACACCTACCGCCACGGCACCGGGCGGATGCTCGGCAAGGCCCTCGGCCTGGTCACCGTGGCCGACGGCTCGGGACCGGAGTTCGACCGCGGGGAGCTGGTCACCTGGCTCAACGACGCCGTCCTGCTGGCCCCGGCGGTGCTGCTGCACCCCCGGACCCGGTGGGAGGACCGCGGCGAGGACCGGTTCGCCGTCTCGGTGACCGACGCCGGCCGCACCGTGAGCGCCGTGGTGGCCCTCGACGGGTCCGGCCGGCCGCTGGACTTCCGGACCGGTGACCGCTGGGCCGACCTGCCCGGCGGTCCGGTGCGGACGCCGTGGAGCACGCCGGTGCGCGGCTGGACGGTCGTCGGCGGCCGTCCCTGCATGACCGGTGGCTCCGCAGTGTGGCACCTGCCCGAGGGGGAGTACGTCTACGGCGAGATGACACCGGTCGGCCTCGACCTCGACGTCCCGCCGGGGCGGTGAGGCCCGTGCTGCGCACCCTCCTGCTGGCCGGCGCCGGGGCCGCCGGCCTCGAGCACCTGCACCGGCACCGCGACTGGGGTGCGACGCCCGGCGAGGTGGCCCGCGCCCCTCCCGGGCGACGAGCTCGTCCCCGAGCCGGCCGAGCAGACCACCCTGGGGGTGTCCGTCGCCGCGCCCGCCGAGGAGGTCTGGGCGTGGCTGGTCCAGGTGGGGCGGGGCCGCGGCGGCACGTACAGCGGCCGGGGACGAAGGTCCCCGGACGCGGGGACGTCGGCCCGCGGACCCACGCGGGCGGACGGCGCAGGGTCGGAACGGGCCCGGCGGGTGACCGGGCAGGGAACGGAGGCGGACGGTGACGACGGAGCAGGGGACCAGCGACGCGACGGGGCCCGGCCGCGTGGTCGTCGGTGTGGACGGGTCGCCGGGGGCGCGCACCGCGCTCGGCTGGGGCCTCGCCGCGGCCGCCCGCACGGGAGCGCGCCTCGAGGTGGCCAGCGCCTACCCGGTGGGCTTCCACTGGACCGACCCGTTCCTGCTCGACACCCAGCGGCTCGACGCCATCCGCACGGACACCGAGGAGCGGGTCCGCGCGCTGGTCGAGGAGGTCCGCCGCGACCCGGCCGTGGCCGCCGTCCCCGGCACCGCCGAGGTGCAGACCGACGTCGTGGTGGCGGCGGGTGCGCCGGCCGAGCACCTGGTCGCCCTGGCGGAGGGCGCGGACCTCCTGGTGCTCGGCAGCCGCGGCCGGGGCCGCGTCCGCAGCGCGCTGCTGGGCTCGGTGGCCCTGCACTGCGTGGCCCACGCGCCGTGCCCGGTCGTCGTCGTGCACCCGGGAGCGGTCGAGCCCCCGCCGCGGGTCGTCGTCGGCGTGGACGACTCGGCGACGTCCCGTGCCGCCCTCGCCCGCGCCGCCCGCGAGGCCGAGCGCCTCGGCGCGCGGCTCGAGGTGGTCGCCGCCTACCAGCCGGCGTCCTACTGGAGCGACCTGTACGCGATCACCGCACCGCCGGCCTCCGAGACCGAGGAGCACGCCCGCGCCCGCGTGACGGCGTTCGTCGCCGACGTGCTCGGGTCGGTGGCGGGGACCGACCTCCGGGTGGTGCAGGGGTCCCCGGGGGAGGCGCTGGTGCAGCACGCGGACGGCGCCGCGCTGCTCGTCGTCGGGAGCCGCAGCCGCAGCCGCCTGGGCGGGATGGTCCTCGGCTCCGTGGCCCTGCACTGCGCGGTGCACGCGCCCTGCCCGGTCATGGTGGTGCACCCCGGGCGGGTCGCGCAGCAGGCGGCCCCCGCGGAGCCCGCCGTCACGAGCGCGGTGCCGGAGCCCTCGGTCTGACGGTCGCCGCGTCCGGAACCGGTCCGAGGGAGGGAGCAGCGATGCGGGGACGAGAGGTGGCACGGGCCCGCCGTGAGCACATGGCCGGCCGACGCAAGGCCGGCCGACGCACGGCCGGCAGGCGCACGGCCGGCGGCCGCGCGGTCGGCCCCGTGGCGGTCCGGGCGCTGGCGGTCGGCGCGGTGGCGCTCGGCTCGGCGGCAGTGGGCGGTCTGGCGGTCGGCTCGCTCGCCGTGGGACGGCTCGCGGTGGGACGGCTGGCCGTGGGCCGCGTGGCCGTGGGACGCGCGGACCTGCGCACCGTGCGGGTGGCGCGGCTGGAGGTCGACGAGCTCGTCGTCGGCCGCGTGTCGGGCCTCCCGACGACGCCGGGCGCGGTCGAGGCAGACGCGGTCGACCCGGCCGCGGCCGGGAACGGCGGCGGCCGGCTCGGGACCTGACTCCTCAGCCGTGCAGGGCACGACCGTTCCGGGGGGGGGGGGGGGGGGGGGGGGGGGGGGGGGGGGGGGGGGGGGGGGGGGGGGGGGGGGGGGGGGGGGGGGGGGGGGGGGGGGGGGGGGGGGGGGGGGGGGGGGGGGGGGGGGGGGGG
>NZ_JBJGZT010000035.1:0-37250 GCF_054050655.1 Geodermatophilus sp. SYSU D00663
GCAGCACAGGTTGGCGCAGTCGGTGGCGCCGCCGGCGGCGTGGGGGACGACGTGGTCGGTGTCGGCCCAGCCGACGCGCTGGCCGCAGGTGGGGAAGCGGCAGGTGCGGTCGCGGGTGTGCACGAACGCCTGCTGCGGCGCGGAGGGTGCGTAGCTGTCCGTCGCGGCCGGTCGCTCGAGCAGCGCACAGTCGCAGTCGGCGTCGGCCGGGTGGTCGGCGCAGCCGGTGCGGGCGAGCCGACGCAACCGGTTCAGCGTGGTCGTCGCCCGCAGCGTGCCGTCGTCGTCGACCAGCGCCAGCGTCACCGAGCCGCCCTCCGGGGTGCGCAGCCCCAGGGCGTCCAGTTGCTGCAGGAGTTCCCGGAGGTGGGCGGCGGTGATCGGCAGCCCGTTCACCGCCCCGGCCTCGCTGCTGCGGCCGGTCAGCGCGGCGAGGGTGGCGATGACCTGCAGGTGCGCGCTCACCGGCGGGCGGCCGGTCTCCCACGGGCGCTGCAGCAGATCGGCGAGGACCAGCGTGCGCAGCTGCCCGATCGGCCGCTCGTCCCCGTCGGCCTTCAGCATCCGCGCCAGCTCGTCCACGACCGCGAAGCTGGCCGCGGCGAGGTCGGCGGGGAGGTCGGCGGCGAGGGTGGCCATGCCGTCGAAGGGGCAGTCGTACAGCCGCACGTCGGCGTGCCGCTCGGCCTGCCTCCGGCGGCCGTCGATGGCCTGGGCGTCGGCGTCGAGCAGCAGCGCCAGCGCGCGGTCCTTGAGCGTGCGCACCGTCAGGGACATGGCCTCGGGCAGCAGCCGGGCCTCGAGCGTCCGGGCGGTGGCCGCCGTGGTGTGCTCGAGCACGTCGACCAGAGCCTTGGCGCGCGCCTCGTCCAGCCGCCCGGCGGCCAGCGCCGCCCAGGTCCCGGGCAGTTTCTCCCGGTAGGTCCACGCTCGGTGCGCCAGCTGCGCGGCGGCCAGCCGCCCGCAGTTGAGGACCATCGCGAGCTCGGCGGGGAAGAACTCCGACACCCCGGGCAGCTCGGCATCCGGCTTCCACGACCGGGAGCGGGTGCCCGGGGTGCCGAGTGCCGGGTCGTCGTCATCGGGGGAGTCGTCGGCCAGGCCGAGGACCAGCTCGGCCTCGTAGGCGGCGGTCATCGCCTTGAGCGCGGCCACCCGTTGCAGCTCGGCGGCCTTCTGCTCGCGCGACAGCAGCGCCACCGGCAGCCGGGGGATGGACACCGGCTGCTCGAGGAGCACGCCGACGAGCGCCCGCTCGACGGGCGAGACGTACTGGGCGACCTCCTCCACACCCCGCACGCTACGGCCGGGGTACGACAGTTCCCGCAGGCCAGAGGCGAGTCCTGCGCCCATGTCCGCGGACGGCCGAGTCGGGTGCGACCGACGCACCCCGGTCCGCGACGGATGGCCTCTCGACCGCCCATCGGCCCACCGGGAACCAGGACCGGACGTCCCGTCGGACGTGCTGGGCAGCCGGCCCGGCCGGTCAGACGGACGCGGGGACGGTGGCCGGGTGGGACCGCCGGTCCACCGCGACGCCGACGGCGGCGGGGATCCAGACGGTCAGCGACCGGGTGACGAGGACGGCGACGCAGGCGGCGGCCGGGGACGTCCCGATGGTGCCGAGCAGCAGGAGCAGCACCGCCTCGGGGGCGCCGGGCAGGGCGGAGGCGGGCAGCGCGATCCAGACCAGGCGGAGGACGGCGTAGCAGCCGGCGACGGCGAGCACGGGGACCCCGCCGCCGGCCGCCTGCACCGCGGCCGAGAGGACCGCGGCCTCGAGCGAGACGGCGAGGGCGACCCAGCCGAGGAGGGCCGCCTGCTGCCGCCGCGGGACCAGGCGGCGCACGGCGGTCGACGGGAGCGGCTCGGCGTTGCCGCGGCGGGCCGTCAGCTGTCCCGCGCCCGCCAGCACCCAGGCGGCCAGGCCGGCGGCGGCCGCAGGGAGGACCGCGGTCGGGGACCGCCAGTCCGGGATCGAGCCGTCGACGGCGGCGAGCGCGACGACCGCCCCCGCCGCCACGGCCGCCCCGGCCAGGCCGGCGACCGCGGTCCGCACCGTCGCCGCGTGCGCGGTCGCCGGCAGCAGCCCGGCCCGCTCCAGCAGCCGGGCGCGCGCCAGGCGCTCGCCGTCGCGGCCGTGCACCAGGCCCACGTTCCGGGCGACCAGCGTGACGACGAGCGCCCGGCCCACCGACACCCGCCGGTCGGCGGCCCGGGCGACGGCGGCCGCGCGGGCCAGGGCCGCGGCGGCGGCCAGCAGCCCGGCTCCGCCCAGCCACCGCCACCCCTGCGTCCCGACGCTGTCGACGGCGGCGCCGACCCCCGCGACCACCACGGGTCCGGCGAAGGCGACCGCGCAGCCGAGGGTCACGAGCACCCGCGCCACGGGCCCGGCGGGCGGGAACACCGGGCGGTCGGGGTCGGGCAGGTCCAGCCGGGCGTGCAGGGCGGCCCGCAGCGCGGCCAGGCGGGACGGCTCGGCGCGCAGCCGCTCCCGGGTCTCGGACGACAGCGCCAGCGGCGTCAGCGACGGCAGCGCCGCCGCGACGGCCGGCTCCCCGAGGACGTCGACCGCCGCGGCCACCAGCGCGACCGGGTCGCACGGGGCCCCGGGTGCGGCGGCCAGCGAGGCCAGCAGCTCGGCGACGTCGACGGCCTCCTCGTCGTCGGTGGCGCCGGTCCGGGCGTTGCCGAAGTCGACCAGCCACGGCCGGCCCGCCGGGTCGACCAGCACGCTGGCGGCCACGAGGTCCCGGTGCGCCACGTTCGCGGCGTGCATCCGGGCGACCTCGCTCCACACCTGGTGCAGCAGCCCGGGGGTCCGCTCCGCCGGGTCCAGCTCGTCGAGCGGTCGGCCCTCGACGTACTCCTGCACGACGACGGCGTCCCCGGACCCGCCGCGGGCCAGCAGCACCGACGGCACCCGCACCCCGCGCCGCTCGACGGTCAGGGCGGCCACCGCCTCGTGCTCGGCCTGGTGCCCCAGCGGGGCCAGCGCGTCGGCGTCCTTCACGTCCCCGACGGCGAACACCCGCCACATCCGGTGCAGCCGGTCGCGCTCGTGCCGGTCGGGCTCCAGGTACTTCACGTACAGCCGCCGGCCGCGGTCGTCGACCGCCGTGAACGGCTGGGAGCTGCGTGCCCGCACCGCGGCCGGCGCCACCCCGGTGACCGGCAGTCCGAAGCGCCGCAGCACGGCCTCGACCCGGCCGGGCGGGACCTCCCGCGACGGCACCCCGAACACCCAGTGCACCAGCGAGCCGATCGCCCAGCCCAGCGCCACGCCCCCGACGACGTCGAGGGGCAGGTGGGCGCCCACGTACACGCGGGCGAGCGCGACCGACCACGCCAGCGCCCACGCCACCCGGCGTCCCCGCCGGGTCAGGTACGGGGCGGCGGCGGCGGCGAGGGCGGCGGCGACCGCCGAGTGGCCGGAGACGAAGCCGGCCCCGCCCACGGTGCCCTCGTGCAGGACCGCGCCGACCGGCAGGCCCGCGGGCCGTTCCCGGCCGACCAGCGACTTCACCAGGTCGGCGGCCAGGTAGGCCGCGAACCCGGAGAGGAGGAGGTCCCGCGCCGCGCGGAGGCGGCGGCACAGGACGGCGACCAGCGCGAGCGCCGGGACGGCGAGCACGTTGCCCAGCTGCATGACCACCCAGACCGCCGGCATGATGCCGGCCGGCAGGTCGTTGAACAGCCGGAACAGGTCCCGCTCGAGGGCGGACAGCTGCCCTCGCCGGGCGATCAGCACCCCCGTGCCCAGGACGACGAGCCCCAGGGCCACGCGCACCAGGTCGGTCGTCAGGCGCTGCGGACGTCCCCGTCCCCAGCCGGAGGGACCGGCCCCGCGGCCCAGCTGCCCCGCGGGGACGGTCCGGGTGGTCACGGCCACAGTCCAGCGCCCCGCCCCCGCCCACGGGCAGGGTCCTCCGGCCCTGCCCGTGGGCGCCACCTGCGGGGCGCTGCCCACCGGCAGGCGGACACGCCCCGGCCGGCACTGCCGGTGCGGTCAGGACCAGGGGGCGTCGAGCGGGTCGACGGCCTCGTCGACCGGGCGGCGCGGGGTCGCCGGGACCGGGTCGGCGCTGACCGGCGCCCAGCCCAGCCGCACGAGAGCCTGGGGCGTCCCCGGCGCGTCGGGGGAGACGCCGGCGCACAGCGCGGCCAGCCGGGCCCGGACGTGCGGGACCTCGAGCGGCCGGCCGACCGGGTCGGTGGCCAGGCCGACGGCGGTCGCGGTCAGGAGCACCGCGCTGAGCGCCTCGCCCGCCCGCAGCCGGTCGGCGGGCCCGTCGCCGGCGGTGGTGAGGACGGCGAGGACGCTCCCTCCGGACCCGTCACCGGCGAGCCGGAGCGCGCCGCCGGCGAGGTCCCGCACCGGGACGCCGTCCACCGAGCCGCGGGACCGCCCGCTCCAGGCGGCCTCCTCGACCAGGCGCACCACCTCCCGCCGGGCGCGGGGGGCGAGGACGGTGAGCCGCGCCGTCTCCCCGGCCGCGGCGCGCACCAGGTCGGCGAGCAGCTCCGCCGGGACGGGCCAGGGGGAGTAGACGCGCGGGTCGCTGCGGCGGTGCTCGACGGCCTGCGCCAGGGCGAGGTCGTCCGGGGCCGGCTCGGCGGGGGACACGTCGACGGCGGCGAGGTGTGCGGGGCGCGCGGGGTCGGGCAGCCGGTGGACGCACGGGGCCAGGCCGGCGGCACGCAGGGCCACCCGGAGGTGGTGGAGCGCGGCACCGCAGCCGATCAGCAGGTCCCGGCTCCCGGGGTCGGTCGCCGGCAGCCGCCGGGACGGGTCGGCGGACAGGTGGACCGACGTGCGCCCGATCCGCCAGCGCCAGGGCCGGGTGTCGTGCGGCGACGGCGCGCGGTCGGCCAGCGCGACGGCCGCGCGGGCGGTGGCGCGGTCGAGCAGGGACGACGTCACGGCTCCTCCGGGGTGGCGCGGCCGGCCCGGACCCGGAGGGAGGCGTCGTCCACGGCCCGACGCTCGCGCCCCGGCCGGACGGCGGTGAGGGCCGGACGTCCCCGGTCGGCGGGCCGGAGGTCGCCGGCGGCCGGAGGGCCGGCGGGACGGGACCTCCGACCCCGCGCCCCGGGTGGCCGGCAGGCCCTAACCTCGGACGACGACCGCGGGACGGGAGGGCTCCGGTGGACACGGACACGCAGCAGGCGCCGATCGGGGTCTTCCTCCTCGACGACCACGAGGTGGTGCGCCGCGGCGTCGCCGACGTCCTGGAGAGCGACCCCGGCATCCGGGTCGTAGGGGAGGCGAAGAACGCCTCCGAGGCCCTGGCCCGCGTGCCCGCGCTCCGGCCCGACGTCGCGGTGCTGGACGTCCGGCTGCCCGACGGCGACGGCGTCTCGGTCTGCCGCGAGCTCCGCAGCCGGATGCCGGAGCTGCGGGTGATCATGCTGACCAGCTACAGCGACGACGAGGCCCTGTTCGAGGCGATCATGGCCGGCGCCTCGGGCTACCTGCTCAAGCAGATCCTCGGCGCCGACCTGGTCAGCGCGGTGCGCACGGTGGCCGCCGGCGGCTCGCTGCTGGACCCCGCGGCCACCACCGCGGTGCTCGAGCGGATGCGGCGCGCCGCGGAGCCGGCCGGGCCGCTGGCCCGGCTCAGCGAGCAGGAGCGCACGGTGCTCGAGCTCATCGGCGAGGGGCTCACCAACCGGCAGATCGGCGAGCGGATGTTCCTCGCCGAGAAGACGGTGAAGAACTACGTGTCCCACCTGCTGGCCAAGCTGGGCCTGGAGCGGCGCACCCAGGCCGCGGTCCTGGCGACCCAGCTGCGCGGCGGGACGCCCCGCCAGGGCTGACCGGCCGGGCCGGCGGCCGGTCAGGACAGCGGCGCCCACCACCGCAGCCGGGTCCCGCCGTCCGGGACCGCCGCGACCTCGAGGCCGCCGCCGCGGCCGGTCGCCCGCTGCTCCAGGTTGCGCAGCCCGCTGCGCGCGGCCCGCGCGTCGATGCCCCGGCCGTCGTCGACCACCTCGAGCACCAGCTCGTCGCCGACGTCGAGGGTGACGGTCACGTGCCGGGCGCCGGAGTGGCGGGCCGCGTTGCTCACCGCCTCCCGGACGACGGCCACCACGTCGGTGGCCAGCCCGCCGGTGACGAGCGTGTCGACCGCGCCGGAGGTGCGCACGGTGGACTCCAGGTCGCCGGCGGTGCCGGCCACCGTGTCCAGCACCTGCCGGCGCACCCCGCCGTCGGGCTGGTCGACGGTGTGCAGGTCGAAGATGCTCGTGCGGATGTCGCGGACGGTGTCGTCGAGCTGGCGGACGACGTCGCGGATCCGGCCCTGCACCTGCGGGTCGGCGACCCGCGGGAGGACCGACTGCAGGCTCAGCCCGGCGGCGAACACCCGCTGGATGACGTGGTCGTGCAGGTCGCGGGCGATGCGGTCGCGGTCCTCGTAGACGTCGAGCTGGCGGGCGAGGCGCTGCCGGGCGGCGAGGTCGAGGGCGACCGCGGCCTGGTCGGCGAACGAGCCGACCAGCGCCGGCAGCGCGCCGTCGAACGCCGGCGACCCCGCGCGGCGGGCCGCGATCACGACCGCGGACTCCGCCTCCGTGCCGCGCAGCGGGACGCCCAGGCAGGGACCCCACTCCACGTGCGCGTTGGGCCCGTCGTAGGCCAGCCCGGTCATGTCGAGGGTGACGACCTCGCCGGCGCCGTCGCCCATGGCCTGCAGCACCGGGCTGTCGGCCACGTCCACCCAGGTCCCGGTGATGTCCCGCAGCCCGTCGCCGACCTGGACCCGGACCTCGTAGCGGCCCGCGGCGTCGGGGCCGGCCATGATCCACGCCGCCGCGGCGCCGGTCAGCTCGCGGACCCGCTCGGCGACGAGGGCGAGCGCCCGCTCGCCGGAGCCGGTGTCGAGCAGGCTGGCCCGGACGTCGGAGAGCGCGGTCGCCCACCGGCGGCGCTCCTCGGCCTCCTCGTAGAGCCGGGCGTTGTCGACGGCGACGCCCGCGGCGCCGGCGAGAGCGGTGAGCACCGCCTCGTCCTCGGGGGTGAACTCCCCCTGCCGCTTCTCGGTCATGTAGAGGTTGCCGAACACCGTGCCGCGCACGAGCACGGGCACCCCGAGGAAGCTGTGCATCTCCGGGTGGCCCGGGGGGAAGCCGACCGAGGCCGGGTGCTTGCTCAGGTCGGCGATCCGCAGCGGGTACGGCTCGGTGATCAGCTGCCCGAGCACGCCCTTGCCCTCGGGCAGCGAGCCCAGCGCGGCGGCGGTCGCCTCGTCGACGCCGACGTGGATGAACGCCGCCAGCCCGCCCTCCGGAGCCAGCACGCCCAGCGCTCCGTACCGGGCGTCGACCAGGTCGCAGGCGCTCTCCACGATGCGCCGCAGGGTGGTCTCCAGGTCCAGGCCGGAGGAGACCGACAGGAACGCGTCGAGCAGGTTCTGGATGCGTTCCTGGCTGCGGGCGACCGCGGTCAGCCGGTCCTGCACCTCGTCGACCAGCTCGGTGAGCCGCATCCCGGCCAGGGCCGACCCGCCCGCGGGCCCGGGCCCGCGCGCTGACACCGGACCGGTCATGTCGGCACCCCTCACCGAGGCCTGACCTCGCCGGCCCAGACTGGCACGGGACCCCGGCCGGTGGTAGGCACCCGGCGGTCCTGCCCGTCCCGCCCCGGCGGGGTCACACGGCGTCGTCCGGGGTCACACGGTGCTGTCCGGGGTCACCCCGCCCTCCCCGGGACCGGGGCCGCCGGGGGCGTGGTCCGCCAGCCGCGCAGGACCCCGATGGTCAGGAGCACGAACCGGTGGCCGTCCCCGACCAGCAGCGGCCGGGGCCAGTCCCGGGCGCGGAGGGCGGCCGCGGTGGCGGCGTCGGTGACGGTCCGCGCCGGGCCCACGACGGTCACCGACCACTCGGTGTCGCCGTCGCAGCCGTCCACGCCGAGCACGACGACGGCGCCCCCCGCCGGCGGCAGGTGGTCGCTGTCCGGGGCCGCGGGGATGACCACGCGGTCCCCGTCGAGCGCGTAGCGGACCGGTGCGATCGCCGGCAGGGCGTCCCGGGTGAAGGCGAGGTGCCCGTGGGTGCCCCTGCCCAGCAGGGAGCGGCACTCCCCGTCGTCGAGGGAGGTGCGGATGGTCCCCGTACCGGTCACGTGCGTTCCCCGTTCGGCGTGCCGCGGGGGTGGCGCGGCCCCCACGTGCGCCCCTGCGGGCGCCGACTCCCCAGGTTGCCCTGCCCGAGGCGGGACCGCACCGGGGCGACGGTCCCGGACGGAGGGGCCGGGAGGCCCGGGTCGGCGGCCCGGACGGCCCTCCCGCCGGCCCGGTGCGGCGGCCGCGGCGGGTCAGGCACCGGACAGCCGCTGCGACGCCACGGCCGGACGGCCCGCGGCGACCGCGCCGGCGATCTCACCGGCCCACGACCGGACGGCGTCCCGGTCCCGGAAGTCGCCGACCGGGGCACGCATCGCGGTGACCACCGCACGCTCGCCGGAGCCGAGCAGGGCCCGGTCGAGCCGGCCGGGCAGGACCCGGTGGCCGCGCGGGGCGAGCAGCGCGGCCGGCGCGGCGGCGTCCTGCGGGTCCTCCGGCGGGTACGGCAGATCGCCGATCGGCCCGCTGGAGAACAGCCACACCGGCCGCCGGCGGAGCACTCCCGCGCACCGCACGGCCAGGTCCTGGACCGGGGGGAGCCATCGGCCGGCGTGGACGGCGCTGGCCGGCACGACCGCGTCCCAGGCGGCGGGGTCGGGCCGCGACCCGGCCGGCAGCGCCGCCGCGGAGAGGCCCACCGAGCGCCCGGCCGGGGACCCGCCCACGTCGCGGGCCAGGGCCTCGGCGATCTCCCGGGTCGACCCGTGCCGGCTGGCGTGGGCGACCAGGACCCGGGGCCGGCTCACCGTGGTCCTCCCCGCCGGCCGCCGGCGGCGGGGACCACCGCGGGCACGTCGCGCGTCATGACGTCCCTGGTCTGCACGGCTCCTCCTCGCGGTCGGTGTGCCGGACGCTAGGGAGTCCGCGCACCCGGCCCCAGGGTCGGCGGCCGCCGTGCGGAGGGACGGAGGTCCCGGGACCCCGGGTCCCTCGCCCCGGGCCGGGCGGCGGCCGCGCGGCGCATCGTCGGGGCGCCCGCCCGGGGCGTCCCCGGGCCCGACGTGAGGACCGCCGATGGACGCGACCCCCCAGCAGCCCGGCGCCGTCGCGCCCGCCGTCGGCCCCGTCGTCGTCGGGGTGGACGGCTCGGTCCCGGCCCGCGCCGCCCTGCACGCGGCCCTCCGTGCCGCCGCGGAGCGCGCCGCCGGACTCCTGGTTGTCAGCAGCTTCGCGTCCGACCTGTACTGGCTCGGCGGCGCGGGCGTCGTGGTGCCGCTGGTCGACGACGTCCGCGGCGCCACCCGGCGGCTGACCGAGGAGCTGGTGGCGTCGGTCCGCGAGGAGGTCCCGGAGGCGGACGGCGTCCCCGTCGACGTCGACGTCACACCCGAGTCACCCGCGGCCGCCCTGGTGAGCCGGTCGGCCGACGCGCAGCTCGTCGTCGTCGGCAACCGCGGGCGGGGAGCGGTGCGCAGCGCCCTGCTCGGCTCGGTCGCCCTGCACACGGTCACCCACGCCCGCTGCCCGGTGCTGGTGGTGCACCCGCGGACCGACGAGCCGGCCGCCCCGCCGCGGGTGGTCGCCGGCTTCGACGGCTCCGCCACGGCGCACGCGGCCCTCGCCGCGGCGGTCGAGGAGGCCGCGCGGACGGGTGCGGAGCTCCACGTGCTGGCCACCTACGTCCTCACCGACTACTGGGTGGACCTGTCCTCGGTCGTCGTGCCCTCGCGGGACGAGGTCCGCGGCGACCTGCGCCGGCGGGTGGACGAGGCCGTCGACGGCGTGCTCGGCGGCCGGCCCGCGGACGCGCCGGTGCCGCGGGTCGACGTGGACGTGGTCGAGGGCGCCGCCTCCGACGTGCTGGTCGACCGGGCGCGCGACGCCGCGCTGCTGGTGGTGGGCGGCCGCGGGCGCGGGGCGGTGCGCGGGCTGCTGGTCGGGTCGGTGGCGCTGCACTGCGCGGTGCACGCCGCCTGCCCGGTCCTGGTCGTCCACCCCGCCGGCCGGCGCACCGGGGTCACCGTCGACGCGGGCGAGCCGGCGCGGGCGTGACCGGGCGCCCCGGGGGGCGGGACTCACCGCCGCTCCCCGGGGGAGGGGCCGGACCCCGCCGCGGCCGGCGCGTCCGCGCGGCGGCGGCGCCACAGCGGCTCGAGAGCCGCGACCTCCTCGGCGGTGGCGGTCCGGAACGGCGGCGCCGGCGGAGCGGCGACCGGACGCCGGCCCTGACCCCGGGTGGCCCGCAGGCTCGCGGCGACCGAGACGCCGATGATCGTGGTGATGACCGCGAGGCTGACCGCGGTCGGCACGTGGAACAGGTCCACCTTGAGCAGCATCTTGACGCCGACCCACACGAGGACCAGGGCCAGCCCGGTCTTGAGGTACACGAACCGGTGGACCAGGTCGGCGAGCAGGAAGTACATCGCGCGCAGCCCCAGCAGCGCGAAGGCGTTGGCCGTGAAGACGAGGAACGGCTCGTCGGTGACGGCGAAGATGGCCGGGATCGAGTCGACGGCGAAGACGACGTCGGTCACCTCGACGAGCACGAGCACCGCCAGCAGCGGCGTGGCCAGCAGGACGCCGTCGCGGCGGACGAGGAACCGCTGCCCGTGGTAGGCGTCGGTCATCGGCACGTACCGGCGGAACCACCGCAGCGCCCGGGACCGCTCCGGGTCCAGGTGCTCGTCGCGCTGCCGGGCCATCCGCCAGCCGGTCCAGAGCAGGAACCCGGCGAACAGGTACAGCACCCAGTCGAAGCGCTCGACCAGCACCGAGCCGCCGGCGATGAACAGCCCGCGCAGGACGAGGGCGCCGAGGACGCCGAGGAACAGCACGCGGTGCTGGTACTCCCGCGGCACCGCGAAGTACGTGAACAGGACCGCCCAGACGAAGACGTTGTCCACCGCCAGCGACTTCTCGATCAGGTAGCCGGCGAAGTACTGCTGGCCGGGCTCGGCGCCGTGCGCCCACCAGACCCAGGCGCCGAAGGCGACGCCGACCGCCACCCAGGCCGCCGACCACAGCGCGGCCTCGCGGACGCCGATGACGTGCGCCCGGCGGTGGGCGAACAGGTCGACGGCGAGCATGCCGACGATGAGGCCGAGCACGGCCGGCCAGAGCCAGAAGGGGACGTCCACGGACAGCCTCCAGTCGGTGAGCACCAACCGGAGGTCTCTCCCGGCCCGTCTCGGGCCCGCTCCGCCGGACCCCTCCTCCGGGGCCGTCCTGACGACGGCAGCGCCACGGGGATACTCCCCTCCGCGAGAACCAGTGAAGCAGGGTTCACCTGTCCCCGCCACCGGACCGAGGAGCAGCCCGTGACCGCGGACGCCCGGGCGGCGCGCCCGTCCTGGACCTTCCTCACCAACCACGGCCACGTGCTCCTCGCCGTGGCCGCCGACCCCGACGCGCGGGTCGTCGACGTGGCGGCCCGGGTGGGTGTCACCCCCCGGGCGGCCCTGGGGATCCTCCGCGACCTCGAGGAGGGCGGGTACCTGACGCGCCACCGGCACGGCCGGCGCACCCGCTACGAGATCCGGCCGCACCAGCACTTCCGGCACCCCGCCACGGCCGCGTACGAGGTGGACGCGCTGCTCGCCGTCTTCGCCCGGGACCAAGGTCCGCCGCCGGGGGGACGTCCGGCGGCGGACCCGCCCCCGGGCTCCGGCGGAGGGTGACGGGGTGGTCGCCGGCCTCGACGGGTCGCCGGTCGTCCTCGGCTGCGTGCCCCGGGCCCGGTGCCCCGTCGTCGTGGCGCACCCGCGGCAGGTGCCGGCCGGGACGACGGTCTGAGGAGGCGCGGGTGCGGGCCTGGGTGGTCGGGACGCCGGCGCCGGTGGACGCGGGACCGCTGCGCCGGGTGGAGCGCGAGCCGCCCGTCCCCGGCCCGGGGCAGGTCCGGGTCGCCGTCCGCTGCTGCGGCGTGTGCCGCACCGACCTGCACCTGGCCGAGGGCGACCTGCCGCCGCGGCGGCCGGGCGTCGTCCCCGGGCACGAGGTCGTCGGCCGCGTCGACGCGCTCGGCCCCGGGGCGGCCCGCTTCGCACCCGGCGACCGGGTCGGCGTCCCGTGGCTCGGCCGCACCGACGGCAGCTGCCGGTTCTGCCGCCGCGGCGACGAGAACCTGTGCACCGACCCGCGGTTCACCGGCTGGGACCTCGACGGCGGCTACGCCGAGGCCTGCCTGGTCGACGAGCGCTTCGCCCACCGGCTGCCCGAGGGCCTCGACGACGAGGCGGCCGCGCCGCTGCTGTGCGCCGGGATCATCGGCTGGCGGGCGCTGCGCTGCGCCGCGGTCCCGCCCGGCGGCCGGCTGGGGGTCTACGGCTTCGGCGGCAGCGCCCACCTGACGGTGCAGGTCGCGCTGGCGCAGGGGATGCGGGTGCACGTGCTGACCCGCGGCGCCGCCAACCGGGCGCTGGCGCGGGAGCTCGGGGTGGACTCCGTCGGCGGCCCGGCCGACCCGCCGCCGGAGCCGCTGGACGGCGCGGTGCTGTTCGCGCCGGCCGGGGAGCTGGTGCCGGTCGCGCTGCGCGCCCTGGACCGCGGCGGCACGCTAGCCGTCGCCGGCATCTGGCTGTCCGACGTGCCGCCGCTGTCCTACGCCGGCGAGCTGTTCCAGGAGCGCCGGCTGCGCAGCGTCACCGCCAACACCCGCCGCGACGCCGAGGAGTTCCTCGTCCTCGCCGCCCGGCTGGGGGTGCGCGCGACCACGACCGCCTACGCCCTCGACGACGCCCCGCGCGCGCTGGCCGACCTCGCGCACGGCCGCTTCGCCGGGGCCGCGGTGCTGCACGTCTGACGCGCCGCGGCCCCGGGGGTCAGGGCAGCCGGAAGCGGTCGGCCCACAGGGGCCCGACCTCGGCCCACTCGCGCTCCCAGGCGCGGTCGCGCGCCCGGCCGGTCAAGGCGCAGACCGAGGCGTGCGCGACCGCCGCCGTGGCCAGCCCGAGCAGCAGGGTCAGCACGCCGCTGGTCACGCTGACCACGGCGACGTCGGTGGCCTCGATCGGCGGGCCGGCGCGCCCGCCGCCCGGACCGGTCCACACCGGCACCGTGGCCCCGGCCGGGGTCCCCGGCGCGACCGGCACCGTGTCCTCGCGGGTGCCGCCGTCCGGGGCCTCCCACCGCGCCGGCGCGGTCGCCCGCAGCGACGTCGGGGAGCCGGGCAGCACCTCCGCGTCCTCGAGGACCACCGCGGGCACCTGCTGCCGCTGCGCGGCCTGGCGATCGGCCAGCGCGCCGGTGTCCGACGCCACCACGCTGCCCACCGCCAGCGCCACCGGCACCACCGCGACGGCCAGCAGGACGCTCGCGAGGCAGGAGACCAGCTCCACCCGGTCGGCCGTGCGGGCGCCCGGGGCGAGGCCGCGCCGCACCAGCGCGCGCAGGTACCCCGGCGGCGGGGCGGCGTCGGGGGGCACGGGTCACCTCGCCGGCGCGACGGCGGCCCGGCGCCGGCGGGCGTCGTCGGGTCGCGGCGGGGGAGGGGCCGGCACGACGAGCACGGGGCAGCGCGCGTGCCCCGCGACCGCCTCGACGAGGGCCGGGCCGGCCGGGGTGCGCGGCCGCCCGAGGACCAGCAGCCCGGCGTCCCGGGACAGGCGCACCAGCGCCGGGGCGGGGTCCCCCTCGCGGACGTCGACGGTCACCGGCACCGCCGGCCAGCCCTCGTGCACCCGGGCGGCGTGCGTCTCGACGAGCCGGCGCTCGGCCTCGGCGACGGCCGCCGGGACCGCCGCCCCGCCGAGGGCGCCCCCGCCGGGCCACGCGTGCACCACGCGCAGCGGGCAGCCCCGCGTGCCGGCCTCGAGGGCCGCCGCGGCGAGCACCGCCGTCGTCCCGGCCGTGCCCTCCACGCCGGCCACGACCTCGCTGCCCCCGGTGGCGCCCGGGGGCACGGCGAGCACGGGGCAGGCCGCGGACGCGAGCAGGTCCCGGGCGACGGGGCCCAGCCCACCGGCCGCGGGACCCGTGCCGAGGACCAGCACCGCCGCCCCGGCGGACTCCTCGCGCAGCACCCCGGACGCGGGACCGGTGCGCACGACGGTCCGCACCGGGGTGGCGGGGGCGCGGGCGGTGAGGTCGCGGCGCAGCACGTCCAGCCGCGCGAGCGCGCGGTGCCACGGACCGTCGTGGGCGCGGCCGGGGTCGTGCGCGCCCTCCACCGCGGCCACCAGCAGCAGAGGGCGCAGCTCGCGGTGCGCCCGGTCGGCGGCGGCCGCCGCCACCGCCGGCGCGGAGCGGTCGGGACCGACCGCGGCCACGACCGGGGCCAGCCGGGAGGTCACACCCACGTCGTCCCCCCGTGGCCGTCGGGGACCGGGCGGCGGGGCGTCGGCGCCGGGACCGGGGCCCGGCCGGTGCGCAGCACCACCTGGGGGTGCGCGTCCCAGCTGAGCGCCGAGCGCAGCTGGGTGCGGGTCACCGGGACCTCGACGAGCCGGGGGAGCGGCTCGCCTCCCCAGCCGCGGGCGGTGAGCTCCAGCAGCACCCGCTCCAGGGCCTCGCCGCAGCGCAGCCACGCGCGCAGGTCGTCGCGGTGAGTCGCGAGCACCAGGAGGGTCCGGTCGGTGTCCGGGGCGGGGCCGCGGCCGGCCTGCTGCGCGAGCCGGGCGACCAGGCGCAGGTGCTCCTCGCGGGTGACCGGGACGAGCACCGTCTCCTCCGCGGCGGCCGCGGCGACCAGGAGCCGGAGCACGTCCTCGGGGACGCGGTCGGCCTCGAGCCGCCGGGGGTCGGCGTGGCCCCGGCGCACGGCGGGGGCGAGGGCGGCCAGCACCGGGTCCGGCGGCCCGTCGACCGGGCGGAGGACGGCCACCACCCCCGGGTCGGTGGGGTCGGGCAGCCGGTCGACGCGGACGGCGGACCCGGCCGCGGCCAGCGCGACCCGGGCGTCGAACAGGGCCGCACCCACGCTCCGCGCCCGGGCCCGGCCGACGGGGTCCGGGACCGCGAGCTGCCGGGGGAGGTCGGCGACCAGCTCCAGCCGGCCGGGGTGCAGCACGGCGCGCCAGGGCCGGGTGCCGTGCACGGAGGGGGCCCGCCCGGCGGCGTCCGCGGCCGCCTCCAGCGGAGGGCGCGGGACCCGGGGAGGCGGCAGGTCCGGGAGGGCGGCGCGGCGGGCCATGGTGCGGCTCCTCGGGACGGTCGTCCCCCCGAGCCTGGCCCGTGCGGGCGCCGCCGTCCGGGGCCCGCGGTCCCCGGGACCACCGACCAACGTCCCCGCGGCCGACCCGCCTTCGCCCGTGTCCCCGCGGCGGCCCGGGGGGCGAGGCTCCGGACGGCCGCCTGCGCCGGGGAGACGACCCCGGGCCGCCGCGGCGGTGCGGAGGAGGTGCGTCGTGAGCGAGCACGTGTCCCCGGGGGCGGGACCGCCGCCCCCCGCCTACCCGGTGCGGGTCGACGGGGTCCTGGACCCGCCGCTGTCCCGCGGGCTCTGGCTGGTCAAGTGGCTGCTGCTGGTACCGCACCTCGTGGTGCTGGTGTTCCTGTGGGCGGCGGTGGGCGTCGTCACCGTCGTCGCGTTCTTCGCGGTCCTGGTGACCGCGCGCTACCCGCGGCCGCTGTTCGACTTCACCGTGGGCGTGCTGCGCTGGACCTGGCGGGTCCAGCACTACGGCTACTCCGCGCTGGGCACCGACCGGTACCCGCCGTTCACCCTGGCCGACGTGCCCGGGCACCCGGCCCGGCTGGACGTCGTGTACCCGGAGCGGATGTCCCGAGGCCTGGTGCTGGTCAAGTGGCTGCTGGCGCTGCCGCACTACCTCGTGCTGGCGGTGTTCGTCGGCGGCGGGCTCTGGTTCGGCACGGGCGACTGGGACGGCGACGGCGTCTGGAGCGAGGGGTGGGCGGCCGGTGGCCTGGTCGCGCTGCTGGTCCTCGTGGCCGGCGTCGTCCTGCTCGTCACCGGCCGTTATCCCCAACCACTGTACGACTTCGTCCTCGGCATGGACCGGTGGTCCCTGCGGGTGACGGGCTACGTCCTGCTGCTGACCGACGCCTATCCGCCCTTCCGGTTCGACATGGGCGGGACGGACCCCGCCGCGCTGCCGGCGCCGGCCGCGGCGCCGCCGGTCCCCGCCGGGCAGGCGCCTCCCGCGGGCGCGACGGCGGTCCCCGTCGCCGCGCCGGCGACCAGCCGCTGGACGGCCGGGCCGGTCGTGGCCGTGGTCGCCGGCGCGCTGCTCGTCACCGCCGCGACCGGCCTGCTCGCCGCCGGGGGCAGCCTGCTGTGGGCCGACACCACGCAGCGCGACGGCGGCTTCGTGACCTCGGAGCCGGCGGCCGTCGACACCGCCGGCCACGCCGCCGTCAGCCAGGGGCTCCTGCTGCAGGGCGACGGGACCGACTGGGTGGTCGACGAGCTGCTGGGCACCGCGCGGGTGCAGGCCACCGCCACCGGACCCGACGACGAGCTGTTCCTGGGCCTGGCCCGCACCGCCGACGTCGACCGGTACCTGGGCGGCGTCGCCCGCGCGGAGGTCGAGCCGGCCGAGTCGGGCTGGTGGTCCGGGGACGAGTGGGCGTGGGCCGTCGACGCGGAGGCGGGCGGGTCGCCGCCGGTCCCGCCGGAGGAGGCGGGCATCTGGGCCGCCTCGGCCGTCGGCACGGGGTCGGTGACGCTGGACTGGCGGCCGGACGAGGGCGACTGGACCGTCGTGCTCATGCGGACCGACGGCGGCGCCGGCATCGAGGCCGACGTCCGGGTCGGCGCCACCCTGCCCGGGCTGACCTGGGTCTCCGTGTCGCTGCTGGCGGTGGGCGCGCTGCTGCTCGGCGGCGGCGTGCTGCTCGTCGCGCTCGGGGCGCACCGGGCCCGGCCGCTGCCGCCGTCCGGCCCGGTGCCGGCCGCGGGGCCGCCGGTCCTGCCCCGCCCGCGCGGTGCCGAGCCGGAGCCGACGCCGACCCGCACCCGGCAGGACTGAGTGCGCACGGCGACGCCCCCGCCGGGCTGCCGGCGGGGGCGTCGTCCGGGAGCCGGCGGTGGGGGGCGCCGGAGGTCGCCGGGAGGGCCGCTCGGCGGCGGCGCCCCCACAGGAACCCGGCCGCGGGACCCACCCGGTCGACGGCGGTGACCGCCGCCCGCACCGCCCGGCGGCCGTCGACCCGGTCGGGGCGGCGGCGCGCGAGGTCGGCCCACGCGGCGACGGCCAGGGACACCTGCACCGAGGCGAGGCCGTGGAGCACGCCCCGCTCCCGAGGGGTCGGCCCGGTCCGGCCCCGCGCCCGCTCCCGGCTCGTGGACGTCGTGGCGGCCTCCTCGCCGGGCGCGTCCCGGCCGGCACGGCACCCGCGGGGTCCCGTGCCGGCCGGTCGCCCGCCCGGTGGCCGGGCGGGCGCCTCACACCCCCGTCGTCCGGCGGCCGACGGCGGCCCGCACCGGGCCGAGGGCGATGGCCAGGCCGACGGCGGCGCTGACCGCGTGCAGCCAGTTGTCGGCGGCGTTGATCGCCAGGAAGTCCCAGGTCTCCCCGATGGCGATCAGCCCGTACACCAGGGCGGCGCCGTAGCCGACGGCGAGCAGCCACCCGTAGGTGCGCGCGAGGGGCAGGGAGCGGGCCAGGGCCAGGCCCGCGACCCCGATGGCCAGGTGGACCAGGTTGTGCAGCGGGTTGACCTCGAAGCCGAGCAGCTCGTCGCCGGTGTGGGCGGCGAAGTCCTCGAAGCCGGTCACGAACCAGCCGGCGACGCCGGCGATCGTGTAGACGGCACCGACGACCAGGGCGGCGACCTGCGGCCACGTCCAGGCCCCGGCTGTGCCGGCGGTGCGGTCTCGTGCGGACATGGGGTGCCTCCTCGGGACGTCCGCGGTGAGGTCCCCAGTGCGCCGCCGTCCGCGGGCGGGGCGGAAGGGGAGCAGGTCACCGGGAGCGGGGACCTCGGTCGCCGCGCGGGCGGTGCCGGAGGTCCCCGGGCACGCGGGGCGCCGGGGACGCGCCGGGTCCCGGGCGCCGACGCGCCGGTCCTCCAGCGCGACGCGCCGGTTCCGGTGCGACGCCGTGCGGCGACCCGGTGACATCCGGGGGCTCCGTGCACCAGCCTGAGCGAGCGGACCCGGGGGACATCCTGAGCACGCGGATGGGCGGGTGACAGTCAGTGGCAGACCTGACGATCGAACGGGCGTCCGGGGGCCTCGACGACGGCTCCGCGCCCCCTCCTCCGGCCCAGCAGCGGCCGTCCGGTCCGCCCCCGGTCCCCTCCGGCGGGGTCGCGCTCGCCCGCCTGCTCGCCCTCGCCCGGCTCACCTCGCCGCAGGCCCTCGAGCTGTCCACCGGCGTGCTGGAGCAGGCGGCGCAGCTGCCGGTGCCGGACACCGGGGCCGGCGGCCGCGCGCTCCTCGACCGGCTCGCGGTCGGGACCGACGGGCAGGTGGCCCTCCACCCCTCCGCGGCACCGGCCGGTCCGGCCGTCGCCGCGGTCCTCGCCGACGTCGCGGCCACCGCCCGGTCCCGTCCCGGCGCGGCGGAGGCCGAGGACCCGCTGCTGGACGCGGTCGACGCGGCGGTGGCGGCCCTGCCGGACGCCGGCGTCCCTCCGGTCGCGCGGCGGGTCGCCGAGGCCGCCGCGGCGATCGACCGCGGCGCCGTCCGCGCCGAGCTCGGCGCGCTGGTGCGGTCCATCGCGGCGGGCGGGCCGGTGGGCGCGGCCGCGTCGGCCGCCGTCCGCGGCACCGTGTCGCGCCCGGTCCGGCGCGAGGGGTCCCGCAGGGCGCGGCGGGTCGGGGCGTGGCTGCTCTCGGTCGTCGTGCTCACCGCGGCGGTCACGGCGGAGGTCGTCCTGCTGCGGGACGAGATCGCCGCCGACGTCGAGGTGCTCCTCGACGCCGGGCGCAGCGGCGTCGAGCCGACCGCGGAGCCCGAGACCGACGGCGTGCCGATCCCCGCGCCGGCCCCGGCCGCGGCCGGCAGCGTGACCGCGGTCGACCTGCGCGGCCTCGACGCGTGCGAGCCGGGGCAGCCCTGCACCGTGCGGGTGCAGGTGCGGCTGGTCCCCGGGACCGCGGAGCAGCGGGTGACCTGGTCCTACCTGCTCGTCGACCGCTGCACCGGCGACAGCTCCACCGCGCCGGGCGGCACGGTCGCCGTCCCGCCGGGAGGGGAGCGGGCCGAGGCCCTCGGCGTCGTCGCGCTGCCGCCCCTGCCGGCCGTCGCGGTCCTGGCCGTCACCGACGCGCCCGCGACCGCGGCCTCCGCGCCGCTGTCCGTGGGCTCCTGCCCACCCGAGCTCCGCACCCGCTGACCCGACGGGAGTGCCCGCATGCGCTACACGGTGCCCGCCGGCCCGCCGGACGACGCCGCGAGCAGTCCCCGGGCGACCCGGCGGTGGAGCCGGCGCCAGCGCCGCGTGCTGTGGGCCGTCCCGGAGGGCTCCCCGCTGGAGCCGGGCGGGCTGCCGGCCGGCGACGGCGGGCGGGGCCGGACCCGGGAGGAGCGCCGGGAACGCCGCAGCGCGCTGTTCGACCTCCTGGCCGTGGTCGCCGCCCTCGCGCTGGTCGGGCTGGGGCTGGCCAACCTGTACCTGATCGGCGCGCACGAGCTCGCGCTGCGCCAGGGCCTGATCGCCGCCGGGGGTGTGCTCGCCCTCGCGGTGTTCTGGCGGGTCCGCGTCCGGTACCTCGGCGTGCTGGGCTGGGTGTCCTACGCCGCGGCCGTCGTCTTCCTCGTCGGCGTCCTCACGGTCGGGGTGACGGTCAAGGGCGCCACCCGCTGGTTCGTCCTCGGCGCGGTCACCTTCCAGCCCTCCGAGCTGGCCAAGCTCGGGCTGCTGCTGGTCCTCGCCGCGGTCCTCGGCTCCGGACGGTCGGCCTGGCGGCGCTTCGGCCCGGCCGTGCTGCTGGCCGCCGTGCCCATCGGGCTGACGCTGATGCAGCCCGACCTCAGCACGACGGCGCTGCTCACCGTCCTCACCGCGTCGATGCTCGTCCTCGGCCGGGTGCCGGCGCGCTTCCTGCTGCCGCTGGGCGCCGCGGCCGTCGTCTCCGCGCCGCTGATGATCAGCCTGATGCAGCCCTACCAGCTGCAGCGCCTGGGCACCTTCCTGGTCGGCGCCCACGAGTCGCCCACCGGCTCGGGCTGGGCGCTGCGGCAGGCGCACATCGCGGTGGCCTCCGGCGGGCTGACCGGGCGGGCCGACGACCCGCTCCGCGAGCTGCGCGCCCAGTACCTGCCCGAAGGACAGACCGACCTCGCGCCGGCCAGCCTGGTCGGCCAGTGGGGCCTGCTCGCGGGCGCCGGGGTCGTGGTCGCCGTCGTCGTCCTCGTGTGGCGGCTAGCGCTGGCCGCCCGCCGGGCGCGCACGCCGCAGGCCGCGCTGGTCGGCGGCGGGCTGGCGATCCTCATGGGCGTCGAGACCGTCGTCTCGGTGGGCGCGAACCTCGGGCTGCTGCCCCTGGCCGGCGTCCCGTTCCCGCTGCTCAGCTACGGCGGGACGGCGCTGGTCGTGCACCTGGCCGCGATCGGCGTCGTGCTGGGCGTCCGCCGGGACAGCGCCCGCCGGCGGCTGTGGGCGGCGCCGGGCCGGCGCAACCCGCGCCCGCGGCTGCTCCGGCTGGCCGCGGCCGCCCTCTCGGCGCTGCTCGTCGCCTTCGGGCTCTACGGCTGGCGGATGCAGGTCACCCGGGGCGAGGAGCTCACGCTCGCCGGCGAGGAGCAGATGACCCGCTGCATCCGGCTGCCCGCCCCCCGCGGCGCCATCACCGACCGGCACGACGCGCCCCTGGCCGTCGACGCCGCGGCCGCCGGCACCGGCGCCGACCGGGTGCTCGCGGTGCCCGCCCTCGTGCGCGACGACGCCGCGGCCGTCGAGCGGCTCGCCGTCCTGACCGCCCGCCCGCCCGCCGAGCTGCAGGCGCAGCTGGACGCGGCGGAGGCCACCACGCTGTCGCTGCCGGTGGCCGAGGTGCCCCGGGCCGTCGGCGACACGATCGCCGCCGCCGGGATCACCGGCGTGGTCGTCGTCCCGGAGCCCCGCCGGTGGTACCCGGAGGGCGCGCTGCTCGGCCCGGTCCTCGGCTTCGTCGGCGTGGCCACGCCCGAGGCGGAGGAGCGCTGGCCCGGCCTGCCCAACGGCGAGGTCGTCGGCCGGGCCGGCCTGGAGCTGGAGTACGACGCGGTGCTGCGCGGCACCAACGGGCGGCAGTGCGTGTACGTGGACCCGGCGGGCGTGCCCGTCGCGCTCGCCGGCCGCGTCGAGCCCGTGCCCGGTGCCGACCTGCGGCTGGCGATCGACCTGGGCCTGCAGCGGCAGCTCGACGCCGGCCTGGCCGCCGCCCTGCGCGCCCAGCCCCGGCCGCAGGGCAAGATCGGCGCCGCCGTCGCCATGGACCCCCGCACCGGGCACGTGCTGGCGATCGCCAGCGCCCCGTCGTTCGACAACAACCTCTACGGCCCGCCGGCCGACTCCGCCGCGCTGGAGGCGCTCGCGTCGGCGCCGGGGTCACCGACGCTCGAGCACGTCACGCAGGCGGTCGCGCCGCCCGGGTCGACGTTCAAGCTCGTCGTCGCCGCGGCCAACCAGGCCCACCGGGTGTGGGACCCCGACCAGGTGGTCCCGACCGGGGGCAGCTACACCTACGGCGGGCACACCTTCGGCAACTGGCGGCCGATGGGGCCGATGGACCTGCGTGAGTCGATCGCCATCTCCAACGACGTCTACTTCTACAAGCTCGCCGTCGCGCTCGGCCCCGAGGCGATGATCGACACCGCGCAGTCGCTCGGCGTCGGCCAGCGCACCGGCATCGACCTGCCCGGCGAGTCCGCCGGGTACCTCGGCACGCCGGAGTCCGTGGAGGCCGACGGCGGCACCTGGTACGGCGGGTCCACCGTCATCCTCGGCATCGGCCAGGGCGAGATCACGGTGACGCCGCTGCAGAACGCCCGGTGGACCGCCGCGCTGAGCACCGGGTCCCTGGTCACACCGCGGCTGGGCATGTCGATCGGGACGCAGGGGTCGCACACCGCCGTCCCCACGCCGGCCCCGACACCGCTGCCGTACGCCGCCGAGCTGGGCCCGGTCCGCGAGGGCATGCGCGACGCCGTCACCAGCGGCACCGCGATCCGGCTGGCGGACCTGCCGGCCCCGGTCGGCGGCAAGACCGGCACGGCCCAGGACGGCGGGCTGCGCGACGACGAGTACGACAACTGGCTGACCGTCGCCGCCCCGATGGACGCCCCGGAGATCGTCGTGACGGCGATGGTGCAGGGGCCGGGGACGGGCGCCAACAACGCCAAGGACGTCGTGTCCGCGGGCCTGCGCCACTACCTGGACCACCGGGCCGACGTCCTCGCGACCGAGCCGGTGCAGGCCCCGTGACCGGCCGCGCCTGAGGGTCAGCGGCGGCCGTAGGCCGACAGCAGCGCCCGGTTGCGCAGCGCCCGGGCGGCGCCGTCGGCGACGCAGGTCAGCGGCTCCTCGGCCGGCTTGACCGGCAGGCCGAGGACCCGCTCGAGCTCCTGCGGGAGGCCGGGGACGAGGGAGGACCCGCCGAAGACGAGCACGCCCTCGCCCATGACGTCGGCGATGGCCTGCGGCGGGAGGTCGTCCAGGCAGGGCGCCAGGGTCCGCACGATGTCGTCGACGATCGGGCGCAGCGCCTCGCCGACCTCCGCCGCCGGGACGGTGGCCAGCCGCGGCCGGCCGGTGACGCCGTCCCGGCCCTGGACGACGAGCGGCTCGTCCCCGGCCGAGCAGAGCCGGACCTTGAGCGCCTCCGCCTCGAGGTCGCCGACCAGCAGCTGGTGCTGCTCGCGCAGGAACCGGGCGACGGCCAGCGTCATCTCCTCCCCGCCGGTCTTGCTGGTCCGGGAGGCGAGCACGCCGCCGTAGCAGAACGCGACGGCCTCGGCCCGCCCGCCGCCGACGTCGACGACCATGTGCACCCGCCGCTCCAGCGGGTCGAGGCCGCAGCCGACGGCGCCGGCGACCGCCTCGTCCAGCGCGGTCACCGGCCGGATGCCCGCCTCCTCGGCGGCCTCCAGCAGCGCGCGGTGCTCCAGGGAGCTGGACCCGACGGGCACGGTCACCACCGCGCGGACGGGCATCCGCCACAGCCGCTGGCCCGCCGCCCGCAGCACCGCGCGCAGGTAGGTCCGGGTGGTCTCGAGGTCGGTGACCACGCCGTCGTCGAGGGGGCGCACCGCGGCGTACCGGGACGGCGCGCGGCCGAGCAGGTCGGCGGCCTCCCGGCCGACGGCCAGCACCCGGTCCCGGCGGCCGCTGCCGCGGCGCACGAGCATGACGGTGGGTTCGTCGTAGAGGATCCCGCGGCGCACGTCGCTCACGACGGTGGTGGCGGTGCCGAGATCGATCCCGAGCTCCACGCGGTGCCTCCTGACCCCCGGGGTGCCCGGCCAGTCTGGCGGCGGGCCCGGGTCCGGTCCAGATGCCCCGGCGCGTCCCGACGGAGGTCCTGCCGACCGGAGGGCCTGCTGACCGGAGGTCCCGCCGACCGCGGACCTCCGGCCCGTGCCGGAGGTCCCGGTCCCCTCTACCCTGCCTGCGTGCCGGGGACTGGGGAGCCCGACGGGACCGCCGGGCGCGAGGCGCCGGCCGCCCCGCCGCCCCCTGCCGCGCCCCCTGTGACGCCCCCGGCGACGCCCCCCGCCGCGGCCGACGGCGCGGCACCCGGCCGGTGGGGTGTCGAGCCGCCCTGGCTGCGCCGGGTCCTGCTCCTGGTGCTGCTCGCCGCCGCCGCCTACCAGGTGGCGGCCTGGTCGTTCACCCACCTCCGGAGCTTCCTCGGCCTGGTGTTCCTCGCCTGGATGTTCTCGATCAGCATCGAGCCGGCCGTGCACGCCCTCACCCGCCGGGGGCTGCGCCGCGGGGCCGCCACCGGCCTGGTGATGCTCGTCGTCGTGCTCCTCGGGATCGGCATGGTGGCCGCGTTCGGCACCCTGCTGGTCGACCAGCTCGCCGGGCTGGTCACCTCGCTGCCGGACGTCGTCCGCAGCCTGGTGGAGGCGGTCAACCGGAGCTTCGGCACGCAGCTGCAGGCGGCCGACGTCGTCGACTCCCTCCGGCTCACGCCCGAGCGGGTCCAGCAGGTCGTCGAGGACCTCACGCCGGGCGTCGTCGGCTTCGTGACGACGGTGATCGGCGCGATCTTCCAGACGCTGACGTTCCTGCTGTTCGCCTTCTACATGTCCGCGCAGGCACCCGCCCTGCGGGACACCGTCTCGCGTCGCTTCCCACCCCGCCAGCAGCGGGTCATCGCCACCGTGTGGGAGATCGCGGTGGAGAAGACCGGCGGCTTCGTGTTCTCCCGGTTCCTGCTGGCCCTGCTCAGCGCGTTCGTCACCGCGGTCTTCCTGGCGGTCCTGGGGGTGCCGTTCTGGCTGCCGCTCGCGCTGTGGACCGGCCTGGTGTCGCAGTTCATCCCCACCGTGGGGACCTACCTCGCGATCGGCCTGCCGGCGGTCGTGGCCCTGGCCGGCCAGCCGTCGGACGCCCTGTGGGTCGTCCTGTTCGGCGTGGCCTACCAGCAGGTGGAGAACTACCTCATCGGGCCGCGGATCACCGCGCGCACGGTGCACGTGCACCCGGCGGTCGCGCTCGGCTCGGTCATCGTCGGGGTGAGCCTGCTCGGGCCGATGGGCGCGCTGGTCGCCATCCCGGTCGTGGCCGCCGTCGAGTCGGTGGTGGAGACCTACGGGCGGCGCTACGAGCTGGTCGTGGACGAGGTCCCGGTGGTGCACCGCCCGAGGGGGCAGTGGTGGCGGGTGCGGAGGGAACCGCGCTGACCGCGGGCGGTCAGGCGGGCACGACGTCGTCGAGCCAGTCGAGGACCCGCTCGTTGCGGAGGCCGGCCGCGGCCGGCTCGCAGTGCCCGTCGGCGCCCTCCTCGGCGGTGAAGGGCAGCAGCGTCACCGGGCAGGTCAGCGCCTCGGCCAGGCGGGCGGACTGGCCGGGCCAGAACTGCTCGTGCTCGGGGTCGGTGACCAGCACCGGGCAGCGGACGGCCGCGATCTGCTCCGGGGTGAGCCGGTACGCCCGGGCGGCGGTGAACAGGTCGAACGGCGAGCTCACCCCGTAGGGCCGCATCCGCCACTGCAGCATCGTGCGGGTGGCGGGGGACAGGCGCAGCGCCCAGCCCATCTCGCGGTCGAACGCCTCCCGGTCGCCGGCGTCGAGCAGCCGCACCAGGTGCGCGGGCAGCTGGGCGAGCATGGTGCTGGAGACGTCGACGACGCCCGGGTCGGCGACGCCGGCCGCGACCCGGTGCTCGGAGGCCAGCGCCCGCGGCACCCAGTACCCGCCCTGGCTGACCCCCATGACGGCGATCCGGGCGGGGTCGACGTCGGCCCGCGCGACGAGCGCGTCGACGACGGGGGTGAGGACGTGCTCCCAGTCGGGCCGGAACGGCAGCCCCTGCCGCACCAGGGCGGCGTTCTGGCCGGGGCCGTCGTAGGTCACCGCGGTCCAGCCGCGGGCCAGCGCGTCGGCGATCGCGCGGGTCCAGGCGCTGACCGCCGAGCCGTCGCTGCCGTTGGTGTGCACCAGGGTGCGGCGCGGTTCCCCGGGCGGGCCCGGGCGGAAGAGGTAGCCGGGCAGGGTGGTGCCCTCGTAGGGGATCTCCAGCCGCTCGACGGCGACGTCGCCGACGGCGGCGGTGAGGTCGGCGAACCGGTCCCAGGCGTCGCGGTGGCGCTCCCACAGGGGCACGAACTCCCCGGTGGCGTCGCCCCGGTCCGACGCCGTCGACCAGTAGGCCGCGGCCCGCAGCCAGCGCGCGGCCGCGCTGCGCAGGTGACCGGCCGCCTCGGCGTCGCGGGCCAGCCCGGCCAGCCGCTCCGCGGTGGCGCTCCACTGCGCCACCCAGGCGCGGGCGTCGCCGTCCGGGACGCGGGCGACGGTGGCCAGCACCTCCCCGACGTCGGCGGCCCGGGCCCAGGTCCCGCCCAGGACGTCCTCGACGGCGAACTGGACGTCGGCGTGCTTGGAGAAGGAGTACACGTCCCACCGTGCCGGTCCCCGCTCCAACGGTGCTCCAAGCCGCCCGGGGACCTCACCCCGTGGCGACCCGGGGTGCGGGTGGGCCGGCCAGCGTCGGGTCCGCCGCGAGGATCCGGCGGTGCAGGCCGCGCAGCTCCGCGCCGGGCTCCAGACCCAGCTCGTCGAGGAGCATCGCGCGGACCTGTCGGTAGCTGCGCAGCGCCTCCTCGGCGCGGCCGAGGCGGTGCTGGGCGAGCATGCGCAGCGCCCACAGGCGCTCCCGCAGCGGCGTCTGGGCCAGGGACGACCCGAGCTCCAGCAGCGCCCGCTGCGGGGCACCGGCGGCGATCAGCGCCTCGGCCAGCACCTCGCGCACCTGGTCGCGGAGCTCCTCGACGCGGGCGACGTCGGGGGCGGCCCACGGCCGGTCGGCCACGGTGGGCCAGGGCCGCCCGCGCCAGAGCCCGAGGGCCTGCTCGGCGGCCGCGGCGGCCTCGTGCGGCCGCCCGGCCGGCAGCAGGGCCGCCGCCGCGGCGGCCAGGCGCGCGAACCGGCGCGAGTCGACGGACTCCGGGTCGGCGACCAGCCGGTAGCCGCCCGGCTCGCGCACCAGCACCGCCGACGGCGCCCCGGGCGGGCGGCCGGGCTCGAGCGCCCGGCGCAGCCGCCAGACGTGGGAGTCGAGGGTCGACGACGACCGCCCCGGGGAGCGCTCACCCCACATCGCGTCGCCCAGCGCGTCGGCGGGGACCGGCCGTCCGGCGTGCACCAGCAGCAGCGACAGCGCCGCGTGCAGCCGCGCGCCGCCCAGCGCGACCGGTGTCCCCCCGCGCAGCACCTCGAGCGGGCCCAGGTCGTGGAAGGACAGCTGAGGGGAGGTGGTGCCGGGCACGGTCGGCCTCCTCGCGTGCGGCCCCCGTGCCGTCGTCGGCCGCGGGCGGGCGACCCCGCCGCGGCAGCGCACGGCTCCCGAGCGGAACGCCCCCGCGCCGCTGCCCTGCGTACCGCATCGGCGCCCGCGCTGGTAGGGCTCGCGGGACGGGCGGTCAGCCGGTCGCGGGGGTGCCCGGGGCCGCCGCGGCCGGCGTGGACCGCGGCACGGCGGTGAACAGGTCGACCAGGCCGTCCCAGCGGTTGCGCCGGCCCGGCGGGAACCGCCGCAGCGCGCGCCGCGCGCGGGAGCCGTCCGGCGGGTAGCGGCGCCGGGCCCACGGGGAGGTGGGCCGGGCCAGCCGCACCGCGCCGACGAGCGCGACCAGCGGCACGAACACCCCCACCACGCCGAGCACGACGCGGCCCTTGAGGACGGCGACCAGCGCGAACACCAGGTTGACCGCGACGGTCAGGGCGATCGCGACCTCGCTGTCGGCGTCGTCGGCGTCGAACGGGTTGGCGCCGGCCAGGAGCAGCACGCCGACCACCAGCGCGATGAGCACCGCGTCCACCGAGCTGCGGCCCTCCCGGGACCAGTACACGTCCTCCAGGTGCAGCCACAGGGCGAACTCGTCGAGGGTCAGGGCCGCGCCGGCGCCGAAGAGCACGGCGACCAGCACGGCGCCGGCCCCCTCGGGGCGGTAGGTGAACTCGACGGTGCCGGTGCCCAGCAGCAGGAAGATCCCGTAGACCTCGTGGTGCAGGTGCACCCCGCCGACGCTGGCGTCCCGGAACGGCCCCCGGCCGAGGCGGATGGCGTGCGTGACGAAGCGGGTGACGAGGAAGGTCACCAGGAAGCCCAGCACCAGCCAGGTGACGAGCTCGCGCCGGCCGCTGACCACCGGCAGGATCTCCAGTTCCAGCTCCACGGCACCTCCCGCGGGCGTGGGTGCGACGGTCCGCGATCCTGCCCCGCCCGGGAGCGCCGTGGGGCCCCCGCGGCAGCGGCCGGCGGATCACCGGGCCGCGGCCCCGGGGACGGTTGTGCGGGCGGCGGCGACGCGGAGCGCGTCGCCCAGGTGGGCCGCCAGGGCCGCGGGGTCCGCGGGGACGCTCGTGAAGCCGACGTAGCCGTCGGGCCGGACGAGGACCAGCCCGTCGTCGCCGGTCCCGTACGTGCGGCCGACGACGTCGTGCGGGTCGACGAGGGCACCGGCGACGGCGTCGGCGGCGTCGCGGACGACGGGCACCACGGTGCCGAGGTCGCCCAGCGTGCCGCGGAGGGCGGCGAGCACGCCGGCGTCGCCGGTGCGGACCAGCAGCAGGTGCCCGGGGCGCCGCAGCAGGTCGCCGATCCGGACCGGGCTCCCGTCCGCGTCCAGGAGGCCGGCGGGGTCCGGCGCGTGCCGGCCGGGGCGGGCGGCGCGGGCCACCGCCCGGCCGGCGGAGCCCACGACCGGGCTGCCGGGGTAGGCGACCGTCAGCTCCGCCAGCCGGGCCGCCGCGGCACTCCTCAGCCGCGGCACGCGCCCCGCGGCGGACAGCACGGCGTTGCGCACCGCCGCCGGGGCGCCGGTCAGGGTGCCCGCGGCGGTCAGCGCGGTCGTCTCCCGGATCACCGCCGCCCCGACGGGCCGGCGCTCGGCGTCGTAGGAGTCCAGCAGGGCGGCGCCGGCGCGGCCCCGCGCCACGAGGGCGAGCCGCCAGGCGAGCCCGGCGGCGTCCTGCATGCCGGTGTTCATGCCCTGCCCGCCGGCCGGGCTGTGGACGTGCGCCGCGTCGCCGGCGAGCAGGACGCGGCCGTGGCGGTAGCGGGGCACCTGCCCGTGGTGGACCTCGAAGAAGGTGAGCCAGCGGGCCCGGTGCACCGCGACCCGGCCCTCCATCCGCCGGTCGGCCAGCGCCTGCACGAGCTCGAGGGTGGGGGAGACCCCCTCGGCGGGCGGGGCGACGAGGAACATCAGCCGCACGCGCTCCCCGGGCAGCGGGAACAGGCCCGAGATGCCCTCCGGGGAGGCGAACAGCCGCACGGTGTCCGGCGGGAGGTCGGTGTCGGCGTCGACGTCGGCGAAGACGAAGTGCCGGCCGGTGAAGGTGCCCGCGAGGGCCGTGCCGACCGCCTTGCGGGTCGGGCTGTGCGCGCCGTCGGCGGCCACGACCCACCCGACGCGGACCCGCTCCTCCGACCTCGCGCCGCGCAGCGTGACGTCGACCCCGTCGGCGTCCTGGGTGAGGCCGGCCATCCCGACCCCGCGCTCGACCGTCACCCCCAGTTCCGCGGCCCGGGCGGCGAGCGCGGCCTCGGTGTCGGACTGCGGCACGTCCAGCGCCCACGGGTGGCGGGTGGGCAGGCCGCCGAGCGGGAGGTGCACGAGCGGGCGGCCCCCGGCGCGGATCTCCACCGCGCCGATGCGGCGCGCGGCCGCGTCGATCCGGTCCAGCGCGCCGAGCGCGGCCAGCATCTCCTGGCTGCGCGGGTGCAGCAGCACGGCGCGCGACTGGTCGGTCGGCTGCTCGAGCGGGTCGACGATGCGCGGCCGCAGGCCCTGGCGGGCCAGCTCGCAGGCCGCGACGAGACCGACGGGGCCGGCCCCGACGACGAGCACGTCCTCCATGGCGCCTCCCGCCCGGGTGGTCCCCGGGACCGCCGCCCGGGGGGCGGCCAGGGTCCCGGGCCGCGCTCCAAGGAGGCTCCAACGCGGGAGCCGCGGGTCAGCCGGTGGCGGGCAGGTGCACGAGGTCGAGGACGGCGCGGGCGGCGCTGCCGGGCGGCGCGACGAGGGTCAGCGCGTGGCCGTGCCCGGCGAGCTGGTCGCGCACCCGGTGCAGCACCTGCACGCCGGCGCTGGCGAGCAGCGTCACCTCGCTGAGGTCGACCGTCAGCGGCAGCACCCCGCCGCGGGAGGCCGCGGCCAGCTGCCGGGCCAGCGCCTCGACCGAGGTGACGTCCACCGGCCCGGACACCCGCAGCCGCACGTCGCGGGAGGCCGGCCCGCCGTCCCCACCGCCCGGCGCCTCGCCGACCAGGACGCCGTCGCCCGGGACCCCGTCCCCGGAGGCGACGTCGACGGCGAACGGCGGGCGGGCGGCGGGCGCGGCGTCGCGGCCGACGCCGGAGCCGAGCATCGCCGGCCGGTGCAGCCGGTGCCGCAGCGTGACCACCGTGCCGGCGCCGGCCGGGCCCGCGCCGCGCAGCACGTGCAGGGAGTCGGTGAGCTGCTGGGCCATGAGCAGCCCCCGGCCGCGGTGGGTGGCCCCGGGGTCCGGGTCGCGCCAGCTGCCCTCGTCGGTGACGCGGCACTCCAGCACGCCGTCGGGCAGCAGGGCGGCGTCCACCCGCACCGGCCCGGGCAGCCCCGGCGGGTAGGCGTGGTCGACGGCGTTGGCGATGGCCTCCCACACCGCCAGCTCCACGGCGTCGCGGTCGTCGTCGGCCGGGTCGAGCTCGTCCAGCCAGGTGTCGACCGTGCGCCGCAGCCCGCGGATGCCGCCGCGGTCGGTGGTCGTCTCGGCGTGCAGCGGGGGCACCGGCTCCGGCAGGCGGTGGGCGGCGAGGGTGGTGACGTCGTCGTCGTAGCCGGTGCGGGTGAGCAGCTCGACGGTCAGCTGGCAGACCCGCTCGGCCGGGCCGGCGCCGGCGCCGAGGGGCGCCTGCCCGGTCGCGGCGTCGGCGGCGACCTTGGCCAGCTCCGCCATGCCGTCGGCGATGCTGCGGTGCGGCCGCTCGACCAGCCCGTCGCTGTAGAGGAGCACCAGCTCGCCGGGCGCCAGCGTGTCGCGCGACAGCGCCGGTGCGGTGCCGGGGACGCCGGTGCCCAGCGGCTCGCCGCCCAGGTCGGCGAGGAACCGGGTGGACCCGTCGGGGGCGACGACCACCGGCGGGGGCTGCCCGCAGCAGGCGTAGGCGAGGTCGCCGGTGTCCGGGTCGAGCACGACCAGGCCGACGGTGGTGGCGCGCAGCCGCGGGCTGCGCGCGGCGAACGCGTCCGCGCGGGCCAGCGCCCGGGCCGGCCCGGCGCCGGTGACCAGCGCGTCGGAGAGCACCGCCCGCAGCTGGCCCATCGCCGCCGACGCGGCGACCCCGTGCCCGACGACGTCGCCCACGACGAGCGCGACGCCGCCGCCGGGCAGCGGGATCGCGTCGAACCAGTCCCCGCCGGCCACCTGGTCGCGGTCGGCGACCAGGTACCGGGCGGCGATCCGGGCGCCGGGCAGCACCGGCAGGTCGGTGGGCAGCAGCGCCTCCTGCAGCGCGGTGACGACGTCGCGGGCGTCGCGCGCCCGCCGCTCGGCGTCGGCGGCCTGCTGCTGGGCGGCCTGCCGGGCCCGCACGGACTCGGTGACGTCGTAGGCGTAGGTGGCCACGCCGCTCACCCGCCCGTCGACGGCGCGCGTCGGCGCCAGGTGGAAGTCGAGCCAGACCTCCTGCAGCTCGCCGGTGCCGCCGAGGTCGACCTGCAGCCGCCACTCCCGCGCCACCCGGCTGCGGCCGGTGGCGTACACCTCATCGAGCAGCTCGAAGACGTGCTGCCCCGCCAGCTCCGGCAGCGCCGACCGGATCGGCGCCCCGATGAGCTCGTCCCGGCCGAAGAACGACCGCATCGCCGCGTTCGTGGCCACCACGGTGTGCTCGGGTCCGGCGTACACGGCGAGGATCAGCGGCACCTGGTCGAACGCGGTGCGGACGACGCCGGCGTCCCCGACCGTCCGCGCCAGCCGCTCCTCGTCGTCCGGTCCGGGGCCGTCGGCGGGCGCCCTCCTGGTCGCGTCGGCGTCTGCTCCGCCGTGGTCGGTCACGCGCACACCCATCGGAGTTCCGACCCGGGGCGGTTGCACCACGGGGCCCCGCGCTTACCCGGGCGGCGGCCCGGTTCACGCATCGGCCGGGTCCGTTCCGCGCGGGACGGGACCGAGCGCTCCGGACGGGTCAGGGCGTGCGGTCGGCCTCGGCGGAGGCGACGGCCTCCTCGCGGGTGGGGAACGGCCCCCCGGTCCGGCCGTCGGAGCGGCAGGTCCACCGGTAGCCGCCGGGGGTCTCCTCGACCAGGTACCCGTCCGGGTCGGCGGGGCCGTGGCCCGGGAGCGGGCGCGGATCGGTCGGGCGCTGGTCGGTCGGGCGCTGGTCGGTCGGGCGCTGGTCGGTCGGGCGCTGGTCGGTCGGGCGCTGGTCGGTCGGGCGCTGGTCGGTCGGGCGTCGATCGGTCACGTGAACACCAGGTTCCGGAAGCGGACCCCGGCGGACACGCTGCCGAGGTGGACGACGGGGACGGGGCGGGGCGAGGCGTCCGCGACGGTCACGGTCTCCCCGGCGGTGCCGGCGCGTACGACGAGGGCGGCGGGGGTGACGGTGATGCGGAGGGCGACGTAGGCGCCCATCCGCAGCGCCTCGCCGCCGGTCGAGGACGCCAGCCGGGTGGCGACGCCGTCGGCGACCCGGTGCACCTCCACGTCGCCGTCCGCGCGCAGGAGCACGCGGTAGCCGTCGACACCGGGGGACGACGGTGACGTCGGCAGGTGGGGGTGGTCGTCGGTGCTCAGCAGGACCGATCCGCAGGACGTGCGGCCGTCGGCGTGGCACTCGTCCATGCGGAGGTCGAGGTCCAGCGTGAACGCGGCCGGGTCCGGGGGCGCCAGGAAGCCCATGAGGGTGGAGGTGGCGGAGCCGGCGGAGCCCCACGAGGCGTCGTCGGGGTGGAAGCGGCCGCGGTCGGTGTCCGGCTGCATCCCCGGCAGCCAGACCTGCCGGGCGAACAGGTCCGACGGGCGACGGGCGGCGTCGCCCGCGAGGTACACGGGGTCGTCGGAGAAGATCGCGTCCACGCCGGCGGTGACCACGGTGTCCCGGTGGTGGCGGCGGTCGACGGTGTGACAGGCCACCTCGATGCCGGCCGCGTGCGCCCGCGCGCAGACCGCCGGGGTGACCTGGCCGGCCTCCGGGCCGATCCAGCCGATGCCCTCGGCCGCGGCCCGGGCGACGTCGGTGCTGCCGAGCCAGATGACCTGCCAGCCCCGCGAGCGCGCCAGCCGGCAGTCGGTCAGCGAGTAGGACTGCAGCAGGACCGCCCCCGGGCGGATGCCGCGGCGGTCGAGCGCCCGGGTCATCGGGTCCATGGCGTCCGTGCCCTTGGCCTCGGCGCACAGCAGGACGCGGTTCCCGAACTCGGTGAGCACCTCGTCGAACAGCGGGGGCCGCAGCCCGTCGGGCCAGCCGCCGCCGAGGATCGCCGAGGCGTCGATCTCCAGCTGCTTCCAGGACACCGACGTGTGGTCGGCGACGTTGCCGCTGGAGGTGGTCATGCGGTCCACGGTGCCGTCGTGCATGACGCCGAGGCCGCCGTCGGCGAGGGTGGACACGTCCTGCTCGATGACCGGCAGCCCCTGGCCCACGGCGACCCGGTAGGCCTCCATCGTGTGCTCGGGCGCCTGCAGGGCCCCGCCGCGGTGGGCGATGACGAACGGCCGGCTCAGGTCGGCGAAGTCCACGCGGAACCCTAGGACCCCGGGCACGGCCGTCGGGTGGTCGACGAGCTCGACGGTCACCCGTCCCGGCCGGTCCCGCCCCCACCGCGTGCCTGGCGGGACTCGTGCAGGCGGAGCCTGGCCAGCATGTCGCCGAACAGCAGCCGGGTGTCGACGTCGGTGTAGACCCGCCGGGTCCCACCCGCCGCCTCGGTCCACGTGCTCGACTCGTCGTCGAGCGCGGTGACCAGCACCGGCGGGCTGTCGCCGAGGGGCCAGACGCCGCCGAGCCGGATCCAGTCGGGCAGCGGGAGCTCGAGGAAGCGGGTCCACAGCCACCGGCCGACCCGGCCGCTGCCGGCGAGGTCGCGCTCGAGCTCGGCGACCGAGTACGCGCAGCGCCGGTAGGTCTCCAGCGGGAACTGCCGGATCACCAGCTCGGGCCGGGCGAGGACGAGCTCGGCGGCCGCGGGGTCGGTGTCCCGGTTGTACTCGGCGGCCCCGGCCGCCCGCGCGCCGCCGACCCAGACCAGGGTCAGCCGGCCGGCGATGTCGGGGGCCTCCTGCAGGGCGGCCGCGACGTTGGTCAGCGGGCCGGCGCAGACGAGGAACAGCGGCAGGTCGTCGTCCCGGCGCGCCTCGGCCACGATCGCCGCCGAGGCCGCGGAGGTCGACGTGCCGTCGAACGGTCCCTCCGCGCCGGTGTGCACCGGCGGCCGGGACGGGCCGCCGACCAGGTCGACCAGCTCCCGGGCCAGCGCCGAGCCCCGTTCCGCCGTCGACCCCAGCGGGCCGAAGACCGGGTTGAGGAAGGAGCTGGTGACGGCGACCACCCGGTTGGTCGGGGACAGCAGGTGGTGGGCCAGCGCGACGAGGCCGTCGGGGTCCCCGGCCCAGTCGTTGTCGACGACCACCCGGCACTGCTCGGCGAGGCGCAACCGTCCTCCGTGCTCCACCCGGGGCTCCTCCGGTCCGCCGCGGCGGGTCGCGCGGGCCGGTCCACCCTGCCCCGGGTGCCCGCCGGTGCCCCAGGCCCGTGCCGTTGAGCGGAACGCCGCCGTCCCGGGACGTCGGCCGGCGTCAGGTCCGGGCCGGCGCCTCGGACGGCGACGCGGCCGGTGCGGGCGGCACCTCCGGCTCGTCGAGGCGGTGCGCCAGCCGGCCGGGCCACCACATCCACCGGCCGACGTCGAGGGTCAGCGCGGTGACCAGCACCGACCGCACGACGATCGTGTCGAGCAGCACCCCGAGCGCCACCGCGATGCCCAGCTGCGTCAGGAAGGTCAGCGGCAGGGTGCCGAGCACCGCGAACGTCGCCGCGAGCACCAGCCCCGCCGAGGTGATCACGCCGCCGGTGGCGGCCAGCCCGACCAGCGCGGCCCGCCGGGTGCCGTGGTCGGCGGACTCCTCCCGCACGCGGGTCATCAGGAAGATGTTGTAGTCGATCCCGAGGGCGACGAGGAACACGAAGACGAACAGCGGGAACGAGCTGTCGGTCGCCTCCACGCCGAGGACCCAGCCGAAGACCAGGGCGCTCAGCCCCAGCGCGGCGCCGTAGGACAGCACCACCGTCGCGATGAGGACCAGCGGTGCGACCAGCGCCCGCAGCAGCAGGCCCAGGACGACGAGCACCACGAGCATGATCAGTGGGATCACGACGCGGTTGTCCCGCTGCGAGGCGGTCTGGACGTCGAGGTTGAGCGCCGTCGTCCCGCCGACCAGTGCCTGCCCGTCGCCGACGTCGTCGAGCGAGGTGCGCAGCTGCTCGACCGTGGCGGCGGCCGCCGCGCTGTCGAAGGGGTCGGCCAGCGAGGCCTCGAGCAGCGCGCCGTCCCCGACGATCTGCGGGGGAGCGACGGCGGCGATGCCGTCGTCCTCGGCCACGGCGGCGGCGACCGCGTCGGCGTCGTCCGCCGTCGTCACCACGACCACCGGGTTGCCGGCGACGGCGGGGAAGTGCTCCGCGGCGACCTCCTCGCCGGCGATCGACTCCGGCGTCCCGCGGAAGCCCTCGGACTGGGTCAGGCCGCTCGGGTCCAGCCGGAACACGGCGAAGCAGGCGAGCAGCAGCAGCGCGCTGGTGACCATCCACGTCGCCCGGGGGCGCGGCCGGATCCAGGTCCCGACGCGGGCCCACCACCCGGTGGCGCTCGGCTCGGCGCTGCCGAAGGCCGGCCGCACCGGCCAGAACACCCACCGGCCGCAGATCACCAGCAGCGCCGGCAGCAGCGTCATGAGCACGACCAGGGTGACGGCGACGCCGATCGCGGCCACCGGCCCGAGGCCCGCGGTCGAGTTCATCTCCGCGGCGACCAGGCACAGCATGCCGAGGACCACCGTGCCGGCGCTGGCCACCACGGCCGGCCCGGCCCGGTGCACGGCCTCGGTCATGGCCTCGTGCCGGTCGGTGTGCAGCCGCAGCTCCTCCCGGTACCGGGCGACCAGCAGGAGGGCGTAGTCGGTCCCCGCGCCGACGACCAGGACGGTGAGGATGCTCGCGCTCTGGGCGTTGACCGTCAGGTCCGCGTGACGGGCCAGCAGGTAGACGACGGCCTGGGCGCAGACCAGCGCGATGACCGCCGAGAAGATCGGCAGGACCCACAGGACGGGGCTGCGGTAGGTCAGCAGCAGGATAACGATGACGACGCCGAGCGCGGCGAACAGCAGCGTGCCGTCGATCCCCGCGAAGGCCTCGGACGAGTCGGCGGCGTTGCCCGCGGGTCCGGTCACCCAGGTCCCGAGCCCGTCGGGTGCCTGTGACGCCTCCGCGCGGATGTCGTCGACGATCGGGGCGATGGCCTCCCACCCGTCCGGCCCGACGTCCAGGGGGACGACGAGCTGCACGGCCTGGCCGTCCTCGGCCGGTATCGGCCCCAGCACGCTGCCGGAGAGCGCGTCGAGCTCCCCGAAGGCGCGCACGTCCTCCTGGACGGCCGCGAGGTCCTCCGCGGTGAGGCCGGACGCCCGCTCGTAGACGACCACGGCCGGGATGAGGTCGGGGTTCGCGCCGAGCTCGCCCTGGAGCTCGAGCACCCGGGTGGACTCCGCGTCCTGCGGCAGCCAGGCGGCGATGTCGTTCTCCTGCTCCCCGGTGAGCCCGCCGGCGAGGGGAGCGGCCGCGGCGGCCAGCGCCACCCAGACGACGAGGACGACCCACTTCAGGCGCGGGGAACTGACACGGGACGCGTAGGACCTGCCCATGACCGGGCCCTCCGGGTGCACCGGGCCGGCGGACCCGGACGGGGACTGTCGGGCCGGACGCTAGTGACGGGCCCGGCGGCCCGTCAGCGACGTTGGTCCCCGGTGATCGCACCGGGCGGCCCTACCGGGCGTGTGCCTCGCACCCGTGACCGGCCCTTCGCCGGCCGTGGTCGGCGCTGGTCCGGGTACGTGCGGCACCGGACGCGCTGCGGCGCCGGCAGTGGGGGAGGACAGTCGCTCCTGTGACGGAGCCGGAGCAGACCCCCGACGTCGAGCAGCGGCTGGCGAGCGAGACCGATCCCGAGCGGCACCGCGCGCCGTCCGAGGGCGTGCCGCAGGACCTGTCCGACCACGACGCGGAGGACGCCCCGCCCCCGTGACCGACCCCGGTGAACGGGTGTGGCCCGGGACTCACCGGACCCCCGTGCAGGACCCGTTCCGGGGCGTGTATGGTTCTTCCTGCACCGAGCGAGAACGGACCGGGCCGGAAGGCCCGGGAAACCGCCGGGAGGGCCCGTGGGGCCGGACCGTTGCGGAGCCGGTGTTACAGTGGGGACACCGCCTCGAACGAAGGCCTGGAAAGGCCGGGGTTCGAGCGCGTCCGCTCCTTGAGAACTCAACAGCGTGCCGAAAGTCAGTGCCAAGTAACAAACCCCCGGCGCTGCACCGTGTGGTGGAGCGCAGGGATTCCTTTGGTTGATGACATCGAGAGTG
>NZ_JBJGZT010000036.1:0-37108 GCF_054050655.1 Geodermatophilus sp. SYSU D00663
AATCCCACCCAGGCGTGAAGCCCGGGACGGGGTATTACTTGGCACTGACTTTCGGCACGCTGTTGAGTTCTCAAGGAGCGGACGCACACCAACTCGACCCTCTCGGGCTTCCTCGGTGGCTGCTTGTCCTACTCTACGCCGGCTCCGGAGTCCTGCACCGCTCGGGTGCTCCTCCGTGGCCCTCGCGGGCTCGTCCGGCGCGAAGAGAACAGTACACGACTCCCGGCGGGCGTGCACACGGGGTCTCGGTCACACCCCGTCACGGGCGGTCAGAGACCGAGGAAGGTCTCGATCCCCACGGTCAGCCCCGGCCGCGCGCCGATCTCGCGGACGGCGAGCAGGACGCCGGGCATGAAGGACGCGCGGTCGAAGGAGTCGTGCCGCAGCGTCAGGGTCTCCCCCGCCGCGCCCATGAGGACCTCCTGGTGCGCGACCAGGCCGGTGAGCCGCACCGCGTGCACCGGGATGCCCTCGACGTCGGCACCGCGGGCACCGGGCAGCGAGTCGGTGGTCGCGTCCGGCGACGCCGGCAGCCCGGCCGCCCGGCGTGCGGCGGCCACGAGGCGCGCGGTGCGGACGGCGGTGCCCGACGGTGCGTCGACCTTGTTCGGGTGGTGCAGCTCGACGATCTCCGTGGAGGGGAAGAAGCGCGCGGCCTCCTGGGCGAAGCGCATGAGCAGCACCGCGCCGATGCCGAAGTTGGGGGCGATGACCACGCCCACCTCGGGCTTGGGCTCCAGCCACTCGGCGACCGTCGCCAGCTTCTGCTCGTCGAAGCCCGTCGTCCCGACGACGCAGTGGATGTTCTGGTCGATGCAGAACCGGATGTTGTCCATGACGACGTCCGGGCGGGTGAAGTCGACGACCACCTGCGCGCCGGCGTCGGCGACGTTGAACAGCCAGTCCCCCTCGTCGACCATCGCGACGAGCTCGAGGTCGTCGGCGGCGTTGACCGCCTTCACCACCTCGGTGCCCATCCGGCCCCGGGCGCCGAGCACACCGACCGAGATCCGGGGCGGCTCGCCCGTGGTCGCGCCGGTCGCCTGCTGGTGGGGTGCGGGGGTGCTCGTGGTCACCGGGTCAGGCTTCCCGGCGGCCCGTCCCGATGCAAGACGGCCTCCGCACCGGTCACCCGGGCGGCCCGGCGCTCCCCCACCGCCCACAGCAGCAGGCCGAGCGCGACGCCGGCGGCGTCGGCGAGCCAGTCGAGAACCGAGCCCGAGCGCTGCAGCGGCGTCACCGCCTGGACGACCTCGCTGACCGCGCCGTAGGCGAGCAGGAGCACCGCCAGCGGTCCCGGCCGCGTCCCCGCCCACCGGCCGGCGAGCGCCAGCGCCAGGAACAGCGCGAGGTGGACGAGCTTGTCCACGCCCGGAGGGGCGGCGGGGACGTCGGAGGCCGGCGCGAACAGCACGGCGAGCGAGACGAGCACCGTCACCGCGAAGGCGCCGCGGGACAGCGCACCGTGCACGCGGAACGCCGGGGAGGGACTCGGGTCGGTCATCGGTCTCCGGGGTCGGGCTGGGCGGGGTCAGAGCCGGTCGAGGTCGGACTCCCGGTAGGGGCCGACGACGGCGAGGCAGGTCTCCCGGCCCAGCAGGTCCGCGGCGACCGCGCGCACCTGCCCCTCGTCGACCGCGGCGATCCGGTCGAGCACCTCGCGCACCGGGACGTACTCCCCGTACGACAGCTCGCTCTTGCCCAGCCGGCTCATCCGCGAACCGGTGTCCTCGAGGCCGAGCACCGTCCCGCCGCGCAGCTGACCGCGGCCGCGGGCCACCTCCTCGGAGGTGAGCCCCTCGGCGGCCACCCGGGCCAGCTCCTCGCGCACCAGGCGCAGCACCTCGGGCACCCGCTTCTTGGCGCAGCCGGCGTAGACGGAGAACGCGCCGGTGCCGGCGTAGGAGGTCAGCGCCGACCCGACGCTGTAGACCAGGCCGCGCTTCTCCCGGATCTCCTGGAACAGCCGCGAGCTCATCCCGCCGCCCACCGCCGTCTCCAGGACCGCGGCGGCGTAGCGCCGCTCGTCGAACCGGCTGAGCGCGAGGCTGCCCAGCAGCAGGTGCGTCTGCTCGGTCTTCCGGCTGACCAGCCCGGCGGGCCGCGCGGGGCGGCCGGGGACCAGTTCCTCGCCGCGGCGCAGCGGTGCCGGGGACGCCGTACCGGACAGCCGGTCGCCGAAGACCGCCGTCACCAGGTCGACCACCTGCTGGTGGTCCACCCGGCCGGCGGCGGTGACCACCATCGAGGGGACGGAGTAGCGCGAGCGGTACCAGCCGTCGACGTCGTCGCGGGTCAGCCCCTCGATCGACTCGACGGTGCCGAGCACCGATCGGCCCAGCGGGGTGCCGCCGAACAGCGTCTCGGCGAACAGGTCGTGCACCAGGTCGGAGGGCTCGTCGTCGCGCATGGCGATCTCCTCGAGCACCACCGTCCGCTCGGACTCCAGGTCCTCGGCGGTGTTGAGCGCCTCGGTCACCAGGTCGCCGAGCAGCGTGACCGCCAGCGGGAGGTCGCTGGCGAGCACGTTGGCGTAGTAGCAGGTGTGCTCCTTGGCGGTGAAGGCGTTCATCTCACCGCCGACGGCGTCCATCGCCGTCGCGATCTCCAGGGCGCTGCGGCTGCGGGTGCCCTTGAACAGCAGGTGCTCGAGGAAGTGCGAGGCGCCGGCGACCCGGTCGGTCTCGTCCCGGGAGCCGACGCCCACCCAGATGCCGAGGGTGGCCGAGTGGACGCCGGGCATCGTCTCGGTGAGCACGCGCAGCCCGCCGGGCAGCACCGTGCGCTCGACCCGGCCGCCGACCTCGTCGACGTCGATGACGCGGGCGACACCGACCGGGGCCGGGGCGGACGTGAGGTCGGTGGACCCCACGCCGGCCCCGGCCCCGGTCGGCGTCGGTTCGGCGACCGTGTCAGGCCTCCGCGGGAGCGGGGGCGTCGGCCGGGGCCGCGCCGTCGCCGGCGGCGGCACCCTCGCCCTCGCCCTCGGCGGCCACCGGGACCAGGCTGATCTTGCCGCGGGCGTCGATGTCGGTGATCTCGACCTGCAGCTTGTCGCCGACGTTCACGACGTCCTCGACCTTGCCGATCCGCTTGCCGCCGCCCAGCTTGCTGATGTGCACCAGGCCGTCCTTGCCCGGCAGCAGCGAGACGAAGGCGCCGAACGGCGTCGTCTTGACGACGGTGCCGAGGAAGCGCTCCCCGACCTTCGGCATCTGCGGGTTGGCGATCGCGTTGATGCGGTCGACCGCGGCCTGGGCCGACGGGCCGTCGGAGGCGCCGACGTAGATCGTGCCGTCGTCCTCGATGGTGATCTCGGCGCCGGTCTCGTCCTGGATCGAGTTGATCATCTGGCCCTTGGGGCCGATGACCGCGCCGATCTTGTCGACCGGGATGCGCACCGTGGTCACGCGCGGGGCGTAGGGGCTCATCTCGTCGGGGCCGTCGATGGCCTCGTTCATCACGTCGAGGATGTGCAGACGGGCGGCGCGTGCCTGGGTCAGCGCCTGGGCGAGCACGTCGGACGGGATGCCGTCGAGCTTGGTGTCCAGCTGCAGGGCCGTGACGAAGTCCTTGGTGCCGGCGACCTTGAAGTCCATGTCGCCGAAGGCGTCCTCGGCGCCGAGGATGTCGGTCAGCGCGACGTACTCGGTCCTGCCGTCGACCTCGTCGGAGACCAGGCCCATGGCGATGCCGGCGACCGGGGCGCGCAGCGGCACACCGGCGTTGAGCAGCGACAGGGTCGAGGCGCAGACCGAGCCCATCGACGTCGAGCCGTTGGAGCCCAGCGCCTCGGACACCTGCCGGATCGCGTAGGGGAACTCCTCGCGGTCGGGCAGCACCGGCAGCAGGGCGCGCTCGGCGAGCGCGCCGTGGCCGATCTCGCGGCGCTTGGGCGAGCCCACGCGGCCGGTCTCGCCGGTGGAGTACGGCGGGAAGTTGTAGTTGTGCATGTAGCGCTTGCGCGTCTCGGGCGAGAGCGTGTCGAGCTGCTGCTCCATGCGGAGCATGTTCAGCGTGGTGACGCCCAGGATCTGGGTCTCGCCGCGCTCGAACAGCGCCGAGCCGTGCACCCGCGGGACGACCTCGACCTCGGCCGACAGCGGCCGGATGTCGGTGACGCCGCGGCCGTCGATGCGGACCTTGTCGCGCAGGATGCGCTGCCGGACGACCTTCTTGGTGACGGCGCGGAAGGCGGCCGACACCTCCTTCTCGCGGCCGGCGAACTGCTCGGCCAGCGAGGCGGCGACCTCGTCCTTGAGCGCGTCGGTGGCGTCGTTGCGCTCCTGCTTGCCGGCGATGGCCTGCGCCTCGGTCAGCCGCTCGAGGGCGGCGGACTCGACGGCGGCGTACACGTCGTCCTGGTAGTCCAGGAAGCGCGGGAACTCCGCGACCGGCTTGGCGGCCTTCTCGGCCAGCGCCGTCTGCGCCTCGCACAGCGCCTTGATGAAGGGCTTGGCGGCCTCGAGGCCCTGGGCGACGACCTCCTCGGTCGGCGCGGTGGCGCCGCCGCGGACCAGCTCGATCGTCTTCTCGGTGGCCTCGGCCTCGACCATCATGATCGCGACGTCGCCGTCGGGGAGCACGCGGCCGGCCACGACCATGTCGAAGACGGCGTCCTCGAGCTCGGCGTGCGTGGGGAAGCCGATCCACTGGCCGCCCACCAGGGCGACGCGGGTGCCGCCGACCGGGCCGGAGAACGGCAGGCCCGACAGCTGGGTGGACGCCGACGCGCCGTTGATGGCGAGCACGTCGTAGAGGTGCGCCGGGTCCAGCGACAGCACGGTGATGACGACCTGGACCTCGTTGCGCAGGCCCTTGGCGAAGGTCGGCCGCAGCGGCCGGTCGATGAGCCGGCAGGTGAGGATCGCGTCCTCGCTGGGGCGGCCCTCGCGGCGGAAGAACGAGCCGGGGATGCGCCCGGCGGCGTACATCCGCTCCTCGACGTCGACCGTCAGCGGGAAGAAGTCGAAGTGCTCCTTGGGCTGCCTGCTGGCCGTGGTGGCCGACAGCAGCATGGTGTCGCCCATGCTGACGACGACCGAGCCGGCGGCCTGCTTGGCCAGCCGCCCGGTCTCGAAGGTGATGCTGCGGCTGCCGTGGCTGCCGTTGTCGATGACCGCGGTGGCGGTGGTGACCCCGTCCTCGGGGTCGTACTCGGCAGCGATGCTGCCCTGGGTGGTGGGTGCGGACACGTCGTCCTCTTCCTACGTCGCATGCGGCGACGTCCTCTTCGTGGCGTCCTGCGCCGGACTGCTCCCGGGTGACCGGTCTTCGATCGAAGCCCACGGGGGTCGTTCCCCCTCCCGTGGAGGGGCATTCCCGGGGGCCACCACCGAGGACCGGCCGGCGTCGGGGTGCGCGGGCGGGGCGCCGGGGGTCCCGTGGGGCGGGTGCCCCACGAGAGAGGGGACCGTCCCGGGCGGGACGGTCCCCTCTGGGTCAGCGGCGCAGACCGAGCCGCTCGATGAGCGAGCGGTAGCGGTTGATGTCGGTCTTCGCCAGGTAGTTCAGCAGCCGGCGACGGCGGCCGACCAGCAGCAGCAGGCCGCGCCGGCTGTGGTGGTCGTGCTTGTGCTGCTTGAGGTGCTCGGTCAGGTCGCTGATCCGGCGGGTGAGCATCGCGACCTGGACCTCGGGCGAGCCCGTGTCCTTCTCGACCGTCGCGTACTCGGTCATGATCTGCTGCTTCGTCGCGCTGTCGAGCGCCATGGGCGGGCCTCCTGGCCAGGTCGGGTGTGGCCCCCGGTCTGGGTCACGGGGGCAGGTGTGCACACACGTCGGGCGGGGCCCGACACCTGCGAGGCTACCAGCGCGCCGGCGGGGGCCCGCCGCGGTGATCACCCGGCGGGGGGCAGCCCCAGGACGGCGCGGGTGCGGACGACGTCGGCGGCCATGGCCGTCACCAGCTCGTCGACCCCGGCGAAGGCGGTCATCGGGCGCAGCCGGGAGACGAACTCGACGCCGACGTGCTCGCCGTAGAGGTCGCCGGCGAAGTCGAGGACGTGGGCCTCCACGGTGCGCCGGGAGCCCTGGAAGGTGGGGTTGGTGCCCACCGAGACCGCGGCGGGGCGGCTGTCGAGCGTGCGCCCGGCGGGGTCGCGGGTGACCAGGGACCCGGCGTAGACGCCGTCGGCGGGGATCGCGGTGTACGGCGGGCACTCGACGTTCGCCGTCGGGTAGCCGAGCTCCCGGCCGCGCCGGTCGCCGCGGACGACGACGCCGTCGACCCGGTGCGGGCGGCCCAGCGCCCGCGCCGCGCTCTCCATGTCCCCGGCGGCGACGCAGGCGCGGATGTAGGTCGAGGAGATCGTCACCTCGCCGTCGGCGGAGGCGTCGCCGGCCAGCGGGATCCCCTCGACGGCGAAGCCGAACCGGCGGCCCTCCTGGGTCAGCGTGGTGACGTTCCCGGCGGCCCTGTGCCCGTAGGTGAAGTTCTCGCCGACGACGACCGCCGCGGCGTGCAGGTCCTCGACGAGCACGCCGTGGGCGAACTCCTCGGGGGTGAGCCGGCTGAACTCGGGCGTGAACGGGATGACGCACATCGCGTCGACGCCGAGCCCGGCGACCAGCTCGGCCTTGCGGTCCAGGGAGGTGAGGATCGCCGGGTGCGAGCCGGGCCGCACGACCTCGGTCGGGTGCGGGTCGAAGGTGACCAGCACGCACGGCCGGTGCAGCGCCCGCGCGCGGGCGACGGCGGTGCCGATCAGCTGCTGGTGGCCGCGGTGGACGCCGTCGTACATGCCGACGGTGACCACCGTCCGGCCCAGGTCGGCCGGGACGTCGGCCAGCCCACGCCAGTGCCGCACCCGCCCGCTCCCCCGTGTCGCCGCCGGGTCGCTCAGGCGACCCGGTGCAGCCAGCCGTGGGTGTCGGGCACCCGGCCGTGCTGGATGTCGAGCAGGTGCTCGCGCAGGCCCATGGTCACCGGCCCCGGCGTCCCGTCGCCGACGGTGAAGTCGCCGGTGCGCGCCTTCACCTCGCCGACCGGGGTGATGACCGCGGCGGTGCCGCAGGCGAAGGTCTCGGTGACCGTGCCGTCGGCCACGCCGGAGCGCCACTCGTCGACGCTGAACCGGCGCTCGGTCACCCGCATGCCGCGGTCGCGGGCCACGGTGACCAGCGACTCGCGGGTGATGCCGGGCAGCAGCGTGCCGGTGAGCTCGGGGGTGACCAGCTCGGCGTCGTCGCCGGAGCCGAGGACGAAGAACAGGTTCATCCCGCCCATCTCCTCGACGTAGCGCTTCTCCAGCGCGTCGAGCCAGACGACCTGGTCGCAGCCGGCGGCGATGGCCTGCTCCTGGGCCAGCAGGCTGGCGGCGTAGTTGCCGGCGCACTTGACGTCGCCGGTGCCGCCGGGCGCGGCCCGGATGTAGTCCTCGGACAGGTAGACGCTCACCGGGTGCACGCCGCGCGGGAAGTACGCGCCAGCCGGGCTGGCGATGACGAGGAACAGGTACTCGTTGGCCGGGCGCACGCCGAGGAAGGGCTCGGTGGCCAGCTGGTAGGGCCGGAGGTACAGCGTCTGGTCGGGGCCGGTGGGCACCCAGTCGCGGTCGGCGTCGACGAGCGCGTCGACGGCGGCGATGAACGCCTCCTCGGGCACCGGCGGCATCGCCAGCCGGCGGGCGCTCCGGGCGAAGCGGGCCGCGTTGGCCTCGGGCCGGAAGGTCGCGACGCTGCCGTCGGGCTGGGCGTAGGCCTTGAGGCCCTCGAAGATCGACTGCGCGTAGTGCAGCGCGGCGGTGGCCGGGTCCACCTGCAGCGGCGCGTACGCGGTGAGCCGGGCGTCGTGCCAGCCGCGGCCGGCGGTCCAGCGGGCCACGAACATCGAGTCGGTGAAGTGCCGGCCGAAGCCGGGGTCGGCGAGCACCGCCCGGCGCTCGGCGGCCGGGCGGCGGGTCACGTCCTCCACGGTCACCGGCACGCCCTCGGTGAAGACCCGGGGCGTGGTCCTGCTGTCGGCGAGCGTGTCGGTCATGGCTCCCACCTGCGCGTGCTCCGTCTGCGGCCGGGGCGGCGTCGGGGCCGCCCCTCCGCTCACAGTAGCCCCGGGCCCGGCGGCTGCCGGGAGCCGACCGCCGCCGTCGCCCGCGCGGGTCAGGGCCGGTCCGGCGCCGAGCTCTCGACGACCTCGTAGGACCACAGGTGCTGCGAGTCGCTGGCCGCCGGGGCGAGCTCGTCACCCCCGCCCTCGTGGGCGCGGGCGAAGTCCTGCCCGTCCTCCCAGGAGCGGTAGGCCTCCTCGCTCTCCCACCGGGTGTAGACGAGGTACTGGTCGGTGCCCTCCAGCGGCCGCAGCAGCTCGAACCACTCGAAGCCCGGGGTCTTCTCCACGGCGCCGGCGCGGCCGCGGAAGCGCTCCTCGAAGCGCTCCTGCATGTGCGGCGGCACGGTGATGGCGTTGATCTTGACGACGCTCATGGCAGCCCCCTTCCCGCCCGCGGGGACCGTCAATCCCCTGCGGCCTCCCGCGGGCCGGGCCAGGATGGCCCGATGACCCCGGCTCCGCGGCCCGGCGTGCTGTTCGACGTCGACGGCACCCTGCTCGACACGAACTACCTGCAGGTCCTCGCCTGGTGGCAGGCGTTCCGCGACACCGGGCACCCCGAGGTGTCGATGGCCGACTGCCACCGGGCGATCGGCATCGCCAGCGAGGAGCTGGTCACCCACCTCCTCGGTGAGGACGCCGACGACGCCGGCGAGGTGTCCGACGCCAAGACCCGCCGCTACGAGCCGCTGCGCGAGCTGGTGACCGCCTTCCCGCGCGTCGACGAGCTGCTGGCCGCGTGCCGGGAGCGGGAGCTGGCCGTGGTGCTGGCCACCAGCGGCAAGGACTCGGACCTGGAGTGGATGGTGCCGGCGATCGGTGGCGACGACGTCGTCGACGGGGCCACCTCCTCGGCCGACGTCGAGGCGGCCAAGCCGGCGCCGGACCTGTTGCAGACCGCCGTCGACCAGCACGGCCTGGACGCCGCGCGCACCGTCGTCGTCGGGGACACCGTCTGGGACGTGCGGTCCGCGCGCGACGCCGGGCTGCCGTGCATCGCGCTGACCTGCGGCGGCATCTCCCGCGCCGAGCTGGAGGACGCCGGCGCCGACGAGGTGTACGACGACCCCGCCGACCTCCTCGACCACCTGGACGACTCGCTGATCGGCAAGCTCGTCCGGGACTAGCTCGTCCGGGACTAGGCGGAGGACCCCCGTGCCCCCACGCCTCGCACGCGCAGGCGGAGGGCCCCTGCACGGGAGCCGTTCCAGACCGTCACCCGGGGAAGCCGACGGCGACCCGGGCGGTGGACCCGGCGTCCTCGACGAGCGCGACCAGCCGGCCCGCCGGGTCGACGGCGGCGCTGAGCCCCGGCCGCCCGGTCGCCGCGACCCGCTGGCCGTACCCGAGGGCGCGGGCCTCGTCGTCGGTGAGCCGCCGCTCGGGGTAGATCGCCGTCGCGGCCTCGGGGAGGGTCAGCGTCCCCGGCCCGCCCCCGGCGGCGAGCGCGGCCGCGGCCTCCTCGACCGGGGCGGCCTGCGCGGTGGTGAACGGGCCGGAGGCGGTGCGGCGCAGCGCGGTGAGGTGCCCGCCGACGCCGAGCGCGGCCCCGGCGTCGCGGGCGATGGCGCGGACGTACGTCCCGGCGGAGCAGGACACGGTGACCTCGACGTCGACCAGGCCGGGCCCGGTCCGGTCGACGCGGTGCACGTCGATGCGGTGCACGGTGACCGGGCGGGGCTCGAGCACGACCTCCTCGCCGGCCCGGACGCGGTCGTAGGAGCGGCGGCCGCCGACCTTCACCGCGCTGACCGACGAGGGCACCTGCAGCAGCGGGCCGGTCTGGGCGGCCAGCGCCGCGCGGATCGCGTCGTCGTCGAGGTGCCCGGCGGGGGTGGTGGTGAGGACCTCGCCCTCGCGGTCGTCGGTCACGGTGGTCTGCCCGAGACGGATCGTGGCGTCGTAGACCTTGTCCGAGCCGCCCAGGTGGCCCAGCAGCCGGGTCGCCGACCCGACGCCGAGCACGAGCAGACCGGTGGCCATCGGGTCGAGGGTGCCGGCGTGGCCGACCCGGCGGACCGACAGCACCCGCCGGGCCCGGGCGACGACGTCGTGCGAGGTCATCCCGCCGGGCTTGTCGACCAGCAGGATCCCCGGGGTGACGTCGGCGTCGGCGGCGCGGCGGCGGCTCATGCCGGGGTCCCCGCGGAGACGTGGAGCGCCGGCGGAGCGTCGTCGTGGGGTGAGCTCACGCCCCCACCGTCGCAGGCGCGGTCAGCCACCTGTCCCCCGCCACCCGGGCGAGCACCGCGACCAGCCGCAGCGCGATGAACGCCGTGAGCCCGGTCCAGACACCGGCCAGCCCCCAGCCCAGCGGTCCCGACAGCAGCGACAGGGGCAGGAAGCCGACCAGCGCGGCGCCGACGGTGACCGTGCGCAGGTAGGCGACGTCGCCCGCCCCCATGAGCACGCCGTCGAGGGCGAAGACGACCCCGGCCAGCGGCTGGAACCCGGCGAGGAACCACCAGACCAGCTCCGCCTGCTCCCGGACGGCGGGGTCGCCGCTGAACAGCGGCACGAGCAGGTCGCGGCCGGCCAGCAGCGCGACGGCGACCAGCACGCCGGTGCCCAGGCCCCACAGGGTGACCCGGCGGGCGGTGGCGCGGGCCTCGCCGGGCCGGCCGGCACCGAGCGCGTGGCCGACCAGCGTCTGCGCGGCGATGGCGTAGGCGTCGAGGACCAGCGCGAGGAAGAGGAACAGCTGCAGCGCGATCTGGTGGGCGCCGAGCTGCGCCTGCCCGGCGCGCGCGGCGACCCCGGCGGCGACCAGGAAGGCCAGCTGCAGCACGGTGGCGCGCAGCAGCAGGTCGCGGCCGAGGACCAGCTGCGCCCGCACGGCGGCCGGCCGGAACCGCCAGTCGGCGCCCTCGCGCAGCAGCGCCCGCACGAACAGCGACGCGGTGAGCGACTGGCCGACGAGGTTGGCCACCGCGGAGCCGGGCAGCCCGAGGCCGGCCGGGTGCACCAGCAGCGGGCAGAGCACCAGGCTCAGCAGGCTGCCGGCGAGCACGAAGCGCACCGGCCGGCGGAGGTCCTGCACGCCGCGCAGCCAGCCGTTGCCGGCCAGGGACACCAGCAGCAGCGGCGCGCCGCAGCCGGCGATCCGCAGCCACTGCTCCCCCGCCGCGGCCACCTCTCCGGGCCCGCCGGCCAGGGCGCGGGTCAGCGGGCCGGCCAGGAGCTGGAAGAGCACGACGACGGCGGCGCCGAGCAGCAGCGCCAGCCAGGTGGCCTGCACGCCCTCGGCGACCGCCCCGGCGCGGTCCCCGGCCCCGGCGCGGCGGGCGGCGCGGGCGGTGGTGCCGTAGGCGAGGAAGTTGAGCAGCGCGGCCGCCCAGGCCAGCAGCCCGCCGCCGACGGCGAGCCCGCCCAGGGGGACGGTACCCAGGTTGCCGACGACCGCTGTGTCGACCAGCAGGTACAGCGGCTCGGCGGCCAGCACGACCAGCGCCGGGACGGCCAGCCCCAGGACGGACGGCGCCCGCTCCGTCACCGCGCCGTCGTCGCGGACGACACCAGGGCACGGATCGCCGCCATCGTCGCCTCGCGGTCCAGGTGCGAGGTGAAGCCCGCCGCGGCCCGGTGCCCGCCGCCGCCCAGCGCCATCGCGACACGGGCGACGTCGGTGCCGCCGCGCGAGCGCAGCGACACCGCCCACGAGCCGTCGTCCTGCCCCTTGAGCACGCAGGCGACGTCGGCCTCGGCGGTCGACCGGACGACGTCGACCAGCGCCTCGAGCTGCTCGCCGGGCAGGCCGTGCTCGGCCGCCTCAGCGGTGCTCGACCAGGTCCACACCAGCCCGGCGCCGACGCCGGGCTCGAGCACCGCCCGCCCGGTCACCGCCGACAGCAGCCGCAGCCAGCCGAACGGGGCGGTGTCGAACAGCCGCTGGCTGATGGCCGCGTGGTCGATGCCGGTGGACAGCAGCCGGGCGGCCAGCACGTGGGTGTCCGGCCGGGTGCTGCTGAAGCGGAAGGAGCCGGTGTCGGCGGCCAGGCCGGCGTACAGCACCGTGGCCAGGCCGGCGTCGAGGGCGACGCCGAGCTCGTCGAGCAGGCCGGCGACGAGGACGACGGTCGCCGGGGCGGCCGGGTCGACCAGCCGCACGTCCCCGAAGCCGGGGTTGCTCGCGTGGTGGTCGACGACGACGGAGGTGCCGGCGTCGCCGAGCAGCGCGGCCAGCTCGCCCAGGCGGGCGGGCGAGGCGGCGTCGAGGCTGACGAAGACGTCCGGGGACGCGGGGACGGCGGTCGAGGGCACCAGGCCCTCGGTCCCGGGCAGCCAGCCGAGCGAGTCCGGCAGCACGGGGCGGCCGGGGAACGTGGCGGTCACCCGGGCGCCGCGGCGGCGCAGCCCCTCGGCGAGGGCCAGGGTGCTGCCCAGCGCGTCGGCGTCGGGCTGCACGTGCCCGCTGAGCACGACGGTGGCGCCGGTGTCGGCGGCCGCGGCCAGCACGGCGGCCGGGGTGCGCAGGGGCACCCCGGCGGTCGGCGCGGTCACGGGTCAGGCGTCGGGGCCGGGATCGGCCACCGGGGGTGCGTTGCAGTCCTCGGTCACCCGCCCGCCCCCGGGCGGCAGCGGCGGGCCGCCGTCGTCGGGCTCGTCCTCCGCGATGGAGGGCACCGCCCCGATCTGGCCCTCGCGGCCGCCGTCGGTGGGGTCGCCGGCGTTCGGCTCGGCCCGCCCGCCGAGCTCCGAGCGGCCCTGCCCCTCCCCGGGGAGGTGCGGGTCCGGGTCGTTCTCGCTCACGAGGCACTCCTGTGCTCGGGGGACGTGCTGACGTCGGCGTCGGAGGTCTCGTCGTCCTCCTCCGGGTGCCGGTAGGGGTCGGCCTCGCCGGCGTAGGTGGCGTGCTCGCGTAGGCGAGCGAGCTCGGCGTCGGCGTGCCGGACCCGCTCGAGGGCCTCGTCGAGCTCGCGCGCGGTGTCGGGCACGTGGTCGGCGACGAAGGTCAGCGTCGGCACGAACTTGATGCCGGTCTGCCGGCCCACGGTCGAGCGCAGCACCCCGGTGGCCGAGGCGAGCGCCTTGGCGGAGTCCGCGACGGCGGTGGCGTCGCCGTAGACGGTGTAGAAGACGGTGGCCTCGCGCAGGTCGCTGGTCACCCGCGCGTCGGTCACGGTGACCATGCCCAGCCGGGGGTCCTTGATCTGGGACTCGATCGCGGCGGAGACGATCTGTCGGATGCGCACCGCGAGCTTGCGGGCGCGGGCGGGGTCGGCCACGGCGGACCTCCGGGGGTCGGGGCGTCGAGGACGCCGGTGGACAGTGGGCGGCCCCCTCGCAGGGGCCCGCCCCGAGCCTGCGAGGGGTGGGGGCGAGGGGGTCCTTCATCAGGCGTCGGTGTCGGAGAACAGCTGCCGGTGCGTCGACAGCAGCGTCACCTCCGGCCGCTCGGCCAGCAACCGCTCGCAGGCGTCGAGGACGTCGGTCACCTGGCCGGCGTCCCCCGCGACGGTGGCGACGCCGACCTGCACGCGGCGGTGCAGGTCGACGTCGCCCACCTCGGCCGCGGCCACGGCGAAGCGGCGCCGCAGCTCGGCCACGATGGGCCGGACCACGGCGCGCTTGCCCTTGAGCGAGTGGACGTCGCCCAGCAGCAGGTCGGCGGTGAGCGTGCCGGTGAACACGCTCACCGCCTCCCTGGTGCCTGACGACGTCGATCACGTGCCGGTGTGGCCCCCTCGCAGGGCCCCGCCACGAGCCTGCGAGTGGTGGGGGGCGAGGGGGCCCTTCGTCAGTCGCGCGGCTTCTCGCGGACCTCGAAGGTCTCGATGACGTCCTCGACCTTGACGTCGTTGAACGACCCCAGGCCGATACCGCACTCGTAGCCCTCGCGGACCTCGGTGACGTCGTCCTTGAAGCGGCGCAGCGACTCGACCGTCAGGTTGTCGGCGATCACCACACCGTCGCGGATGACCCGGGCCTTCGAGTTCCGGGTGATCGTGCCGCTGCGGACGATCGAGCCCGCGACGTTGCCGATGCGCGGCACCCGGAAGACCTCGCGGATCTCCGCCGTGCCGAGCTCGACCTCCTCGAACTCCGGCTTGAGCATGCCCTTGAGGGCCGCTTCGATCTCCTCGATCGCCGAGTAGAGGACCGAGTAGTACCGGACGTCGACGCCCTCGCGGTTGGCGAGCTCGGTGGCCTGGCCCTCGGCCCGGACGTTGAAGCCGATGACGATGACGTCGTCGGCCAGCGCCAGGTCGATGTCGCTCTTGCTGATCGCGCCGACGCCGCGGTGGATGACCCGCAGCGAGACGTCATCGCTCACCTCGATCTTCATGAGCGCGTCCTCGAGCGCCTCGACGGTGCCCGAGTTGTCGCCCTTGATGATCAGGTTGAGCTGGCGGTTCTCCTTCAGCGCGGCGTCGAGGTCCTCGAGGCTGATCCGCTTGCGCATCGAGGCGTTCTGCGCGTTGCGGATGCGGGCCTGCCGCCGGTCGGCGATCTGCCGGGCGACCCGGTCCTCCTCGACGACGAGGAAGGTGTCACCGGCACGCGGCACCGAGGTGAGACCGACGACCTGGACCGGGCGGGCCGGCGTGGCCTCCTTGAGCTTCGCGCCGTGCTCGTCGAGCAGCGACCGCACGCGGCCGAAGGCGTCACCGGCGACCAGCGAGTCACCGACCCGCAGGGTGCCGCGCTGGACCAGCACCGTGGCGACGGGGCCACGGCCACGGTCGAGCTTGGCGTCGATGACGACGCCCTGGGCGTCCATCTCGGTGTTGGCGCGCAGGTCGAGCGCGGCGTCCGCGGTGAGCAGGATCGCCGCCAGCAGGTCGTCCAGACCCTGCCGGGTGACCGCCGAGACGTCGACGAACATCGTGTCGCCGCCGTACTCCTCGGCCACCAGCCCGTACTCGGTGAGCTGCTGGCGGATCTTGGCGGGGTTGGCCCCCTCCTTGTCCACCTTGTTCACCGCGACCACGATCGGCACCTCGGCGGCCTGGGCGTGGTTGAGCGCCTCGACCGTCTGCGGCATGACGCCGTCGTCGGCGGCGACCACCAGGACGACGATGTCGGTGACCTTCGCGCCACGGGCACGCATCGCGGTGAACGACTCGTGACCCGGGGTGTCGATGAAGGTGATCGCCCGCTCCTGGCCGTCCAGCTCGGTGGCGATCTGGTACGCGCCGATGTGCTGGGTGATGCCGCCGGCCTCCCGCGCCACCACGTTGGTGTTGCGGACGGCGTCGAGCAGCTTCGTCTTGCCGTGGTCGACGTGACCCATGACCGTGACGACCGGCGGACGGGTCTCCCAGTCCTCCTCGTCGCCCTCGTCACCGAAGGTCAGGTCGAAGGTCTCGAGGAGCTCGCGGTCCTCGTCCTCCGGGCTGACGACCTCGATGTTCCAGCCGATCTCGGCACCGAGCAGCTGCAGCGTGTCCTCGTTCACCGACTGCGTCGCGGTGACCATCTCGCCCAGGTGGAACAGGGCGGTCACCAGCGCGGCCGGCTGGGCGCCGATGCGCTCGGCCAGGTCGGTCAGCGAGGCGCCGCGGGGCAGCCGGACGGTCTGCCCGTTGCCGCGGGGCAGGCTGACGCCGCCCATGCTGGGCGCCGCCATCTGGTCGAACTCCTGGCGCCGCTGCTTCTTGCTCTTGCGCCCGCGGACCGGACCGCGGCCACCCGGACGCCCGAAGGCACCCGCGGTGCCCGCACCGGAGCCGCCACGACCACGGCCGCGGCCACCGCCGCCGCCGCCGCCGCGGAAACCACCGCCGGCCGGCGCACCGGCACCGGGGCCACCGCCGCCGGGACGGAAACCGCCACCGCCACCGCCGCCGGGACCACCGGGACGGCCGCGGCCACCGGCACCACCGGGGCCGCCGGGACGGCCGGCACCGGCCGGACGCGGCGGCATCATGCCCGGGTTCGGCCGGGGCGGCATCATGCCCGGGTTCGGCCGGGGACCACCCGGACCGGCCGCGGGACGCGGACCACCCGCACCGGGACCCGGACGCGGGCCACCGGGACGGGGACCACCGGCGCCGGGTGCCGGGCGCGGACCGCCGGCACCGGGACCCGGACGCGGGCCACCCGCCGCCGGGCCCGGACGCGGGCCACCGGCAGCCGGACCCGGACGCGGGGCGCTGCTGAAGGGGTTGTTGCCCGGCCGCGGGGCCGGACGCGGGCCCGGACGCGGGCCGGCACCCGGGGCGCCGGGCGCGGCACCGCCGGGACGGGCCCCACCGGGAGCCGCCGGGCGCGGGGCACCCGGACGCGCGGGACCGGGGACGGGGCCACCGGCCGGACGCGGCGCGGGCGCACCCGGACGCGGGGCGCCCGGCGCGGCCGGACGCGGACCCGAGGGCGCGGCCGGCTGCTGGGTCGGCGCGCCGGCGGCCGGGGCCTGGGGCGCGCCCGCGGCCGGGGCCTGGGGCGCGGCCGCGGCCGGAGCCTGGGGCGCAGCCGCGGCCGGAGCCTGGGGCGCGGCCGGACGCGGGCCTGGCGTCGGCGCACCCGGACGCAGGGCACCGGGCCGCGGACCCGGCGTCGGGCCGGCCGACGGCGCGGGCGCGGACGGGGCGGCGGGGGGCTGCGGCGCACGCGGGGCGGGCGACGGCGCGGGGGCCGACGCGGCCGGCGAGGGCGCCGCCGGGCGCGGGGCGGCGGGACGGGCGGGGGCACCGCCGCCGTTGCCGCCGCCGGCGTTGCCGCCGGTGGACGCGCCGAGGGCCTCCCGGAGCCGCCGGGCCACGGGGGCCTCGACGGTCGAGGAGGCGGACTTCACGAACTCGCCCTGCTCCTTGAGCTTGGCGAGCACGGTCTTGCTGTCGACCCCGAACTCCTTGGCGAGTTCGTGGACGCGGGCTTTGCCTGGCACGGATCTCCTCTTGTGAGGCCGGCGGCTCGCCCGCGCGACCTCGTTGTCAGTAGTGCATGGTCTGGCTTGTCATCGTGGGGACTTCACGGCTGACTCATCCGACGACGTCCTGCTCTCGACGTGCGGACCGGCCGGTTGCCGGTCCGTCTGTGGGAAGTGCGGTCTGTCGTTCGTCCGCTGTCGCCCGTCCCGGGCCCGGGTCCCCCGGCGCGGAGGCGCCGAGGACGTGGGTCCGGAGCGGACCGGCCTCCACCGCGGCACCGCGCGGGAGGCGCAGTGCCCGGGAGAAGGCCCGGCGTCGCTCCGCTGCGTGGAGGCACTCCGGGGTGGGGTGCACGGACGCGCCCCGGCCGGGGAGCCGCCGTCGCGGATCGGGCACGAGGGTCCCGGACCGGTGGACGACACGCAGCAGGTCGGTGACCGGAGCGCGCTCCCGGCAGCCCACACAGGTGCGCACCGGGATCGACGTTTCGGCCACCCGTCACTCTAGCGCGCTGCGGGACCCCGTTGTTCCGGACGCCGCGGACCGGACCGCAGCCCGCCCCCACCGGGGGACGGCCGCCCGCCCGGGGTGCCGGCGCGGACCGGTGGCGGGCCCGAGCGCAGCGGCGGGCGCCCCACGCCGGGCGAGGGGGTGGCGTCGTCGGGCCGGGCGTCGCTGCGGATGTCGATCCGGCAGCCGGTGAGCCGGGCGGCGAGGCGGGCGTTCTGCCCCTCCTTGCCGATGGCCAGCGACAGCTGGAAGTCCGGGACGACGACGCGCACCGCCTTGGCCTTCGGGTCGACCAGCGTGGCGCTGCTCACCCGGGCCGGGCTGAGCGCGGAGGCCACGAAGGTCGCCGGGTCGTCGGACCAGTCGACGATGTCGATCTTCTCGCCGTGCAGCTCGCTCATGACGTTGCGCACCCGCTGCCCCATCGGGCCGATGCAGGCGCCCTTGGCGTTGAGCCCCGGCACGGAGGTGCGGACGGCGATCTTCGAGCGGTGCCCGGCCTCCCGGGCGACGGCGACGATCTCGACGCTGCCGTCGGCGATCTCGGGGACCTCGAGGGCGAACAGCTTGCGCACCAGGTTCGGGTGGGTGCGCGAGACGGTCACCTGCGGGCCGCGGTGGGTGCGCGACACGGAGACGACGTAGGCGCGCAGCCGGCTGCCGTGCGGATAGCTCTCGCCGGGGACCTGCTCGGCGGCGGGCAGGACCGCCTCGACCTTGCCGATGTCGACCAGGACCGCGCCCTGGGCGTTGCGGCGGGCGTCGGCCTGGACGACACCGCTGACGATGTCGCCCTCCTTGCCGGCGTACTCGCCGAAGGTCTGCTCGTGCTCGGCGTCGCGCAGCCGCTGGACGATGACCTGCTTGGCGGTGCTGGCCGCGATGCGGCCGAAGTCGCTGGGGGTGTCGTCCCACTCGCGCACGACCTCGCCGTCGGGGCCCAGCTCCTGCGCGAGCACCGCGACCTCACCGGTCCTGCGGTCGACGTGCACCCGCACGTGCTTGGCCGCGCCGTCGGCGTGGCGGTACGCGGTCACGAGCGCCGTCTCGAGGGCCTCGATGACCGTGTCGACGGGGATGCCCTTCTCCCGCTCGACCGCCTTGAGGGCGGTCACGTCGATGTTCACTGTCCTCCTCCGTCGTCGTCGCCCTCGTCGTTGCCCTCGTCGTCGTCCACGTCGTCGTGCACGTCGAGCACGTCGTCCGGGTCGTCCGCCGCGTCGTCCGCCGGGTCGTGCGCCGGGTCGTCCTTGCCCGGGCGGCCGAACTCGACCTGCACCCGGCCGGAGCCGAGCTCGGCCCAGGGCACCTGCCGGGGCGTCGGCGGCCGCTTGCGGGCACCGGGCCTGGCCTTCGGCTCGACGGCGAGGGTCACGCCCTCGTCGTCGACGGCGGTGACCCGGCCGGTCACCTGCTCGGCCGCCCCCGCCGGGCCGACGGTCACGGTGACCAGCCGGCCGGTGTTGCGCCGCCAGTGCCGCGGCTCGGTGAGCGGCCGGTCGACGCCGGGGCTGGTCACCTCGAGCACGTAGGGGGCGCGGCCGAGCTCGCCGTCGTTCTCGTCGAGGACGGCCGAGACCGCCCGGCTGACCTCGGCGACGTCGTCGAGGGACACGCCCTCGTCCCGGTCGACGACCACGCGGACGACGCTGCGCCGGCCGGCGGGCGTGACCACGAGCTCCTCGAGGTCGTAGCCGGCGGCACCCACCACGGGCTCGATCCAGCCGGCCAGCCGTGTGGCGGCCGGGTCCTGCCGTGACCCTGCGGCCGGGTCATTCCGTGACCCTGCGGCCGGGTCCTGCCGTGACCCTGCGGCCGGGTCCTGCCGTCCCCTCGCGGACACGGGCTCCCTCCCCTCCTGCAACCGGTCGGAGCTCGTGCTCGGCGGACCGCACCGTCCGGGGCCGCGCCCGGTGGCGCGGGCTCGCGCGGCACCGGCCGCGGCGTACCCGGGGAGTCGTCAGGCTACCGCTCCACCGGGGACCGGGGCCCGGCCGCTCGGGCGGGTGACCTCCCCGGGGTCCCGACGCGCCCGGGAGCCGTCCGGGCGGGCGGGGCGGCTCCTGGGAGGATGGCGGGCGATGTCCGTCTCCCCCGCCCCCGCCGGGTTCCCGCGCCGCCGCCTGCTCGCGGGCACGGCGGGGCTGGCGCTGCTGCTGGCCGGCTGCACCTCCGGCGACCCCGGGCAGACGGCGCAGGAGACGGCGGCGCAGGATCGGCTGGCCCGCCAGGTCGCCGTCCAGGAGGCGGTGGTGGCCGCCTACGACGCGGCGGTCGCCGCGGACCCCGCGTTCGGCGGGACGATCGCCGACCTGACCGGGCAGGCGCAGGAGCAGCTGGCGCGGCTGCGCGCGGCGGCGCCGGGGGCGACCCCGTCGTCGTCCGCCCCGCCGTCCCCGCCCGCGGGCGGGGACCTGCGCGCGTGGCTGCGCGAGCAGGTGGGCGCCGCGGCCGCCGCGCACGCGGCCGCCTGCGTGGACGCCTCGGGTGCCGGGGCCGCGCTGCTGGGGTCGATCGCGGCGGGGCTGCGCGGGCACGCCGCCGCGCTGGCGTGAGGGGGCCGCAGTGACCGAGGACGGGACCGCCGGGAGCGCGGAGGACACCGCGCTGCGCGCGGTGGTGGCCGCCGAGCACGCGGCGGTGTGGGGGTACGGCGTCGTCGGGGCCGCCCTGCCGGCCGACGGCCGGTCGCCCGCCGCCGACGCCGAGCAGGCCCACCGGGACTCCCGCGACCGCCTGGCGGAGCTGCTCGACGAGCGCGGCGCCGACCCGGTACCCGCGGAGGCCGGCTACGAGCTGCCCTTCCCGGTGCTCTCGCCGGTCGACGCCGCGGCCCTGGCGGTCGTGCTCGAGGACGGCGTCTCCGCGGCCTGGGTGGCGCTGCTCGACGCCGCGGAGGAGCCCCGGGTGCGGCAGCTCGCCGTCGACTCCCTGGGCGCCGGCGAGGAGCGCGCCGTGACCTGGCGCGCCGCGGCCGGCCGCACCCCCGTCACGTCGGCCCTGCCCGGTCTCGACTGAGCTCCCCGGCCTGCCCGCAGGGGCCCGCCGCGGGCCTGCGAGGGGCAGGGAGGTCCTCACCCCAGCGCGCCGAGGAAGGCGTCGGTGACGGCGACGGCGGCGCTGCTGGACTGCCCGCCCTCGACCAGCACCGCGAACGCGATGTCGCCCTGCGGGCCGCCGAGCTGGTAACCGGTGAACCAGCCGTGCGCGTCCGGCGGGGTGTTGCTGCCGAACTCGGCGGTGCCGGTCTTGCCGTAGACCTCGCCGCGGTCGGCCAGTGCCTGCGCGGTCCCGGTCAGCACGACCTGGCGCATCATCGGCCGGAGCTGGTCGAGCACCGCCTGGCCCGGGCCGGCCGGTGCGGGGCCCGCCGGGTCGGCGCCGACCACCTCGACCGGGGCGGCCGGGGTGCCGCCGGCCACGCCCGCGACCACCAGCGCCATCTGCGCCGGGCTCACGAGCACCTGGCCCTGGCCGATCGCGTCCGCGGCCTTCGTGGTGCCGGTGGCGTCGGCCGGGACGCTGCCGCTGAACACGTCGACCGGCAGCTGCCAGTCGCTGCCCACCCCGTAGGAGGCGGCCGCCGCGGCCAGGGCGTCGTCGGGCAGCTGCAGGCCGGCCTGGATGAAGGTGGTGTTGCAGGACTGGGCGAAGGCCTCGGTGAAGGGCACGGTGCCGAGGTCGAACTGGTCCTGGTTCTCGAACTCGCGGCCCTCGACGACCGTCGTCCCCGGGCAGGGGACCGGGGTGTCCGGGGTCAGCGCGCCGGCGGACAGGAGCGCGGTCGCCGTGATCGTCTTCATGCTCGAGCCCGGCGGGTACTGGCCGGTCAGGGCGTTGCCGGCCGCCGCGGCCTCGTTCGAGGAGACGGCGAGCACCTCGCCCGTGCCGGGCCGGACCACGACCAGGTGGGTCGCCAGCGGCTGGGTGGCGACGGCGCCGTCGGCGGCGTCCTGCAGCGCGCGGACCAGCGGAGTCCGGATCGGCCGGCCGGGGACGGGGGCGACGGCGCCGACCTCCTGGCCGGCGTCGCCGGTGGACTCGTCGGTGCTCACCACCGAGACGGTGAAGCCGGGGGTGCCGGTGAGCTGCTCCTGGTAGGCGCGCTGCAGGCCGGAGAGGCCGAGCTGGTCCCCCGCCGCGTACACCGCCTCGTCGTCCCCGGTGGTCTCCTCGAGCACCTCGGCCGTGGCCGCCCCGACCCGGCCGAGCAGCGCGGAGGCGAACCGGGCCGACGGCGCGAGCAGCCGCGTCTCGGTGGGGAAGACCGCGCCGGGCAGGTCGAACACCTGGGCGCGGATGGCCTCGAAGTCCGGCCGCCGCAGGGTGATGACGGGGACGAACTGGCCGGCCGGGGCGGCCTGGACGTCGGCGGTGATCTCCTCGGCGGGCACGCCGGTGGCCGACGACAGCGCCGCGGCCAGCGACGGCAGGTCGGCGACCTGGCCGGTGTCGACGCCGACGTTGACGACCTCGGTCGGGGTGAACAGCGGCTGGCCGGCAGCGTCGGTGATCGCGGCACGCTCGGGCAGCGACCGGGTCAGCTGCAGGCGCTGGCCCTCCCCCAGCTCGGGGTGTACCAGCGTGGGCTCGGCGACCACCCGCCAGGCGCCCGCACCGTCGCCGTCCCCCTCCCGCAGCTCGAGGGTGGCCTCGTAGGTCCAGTCGGGTGCCGCGGCGAGGTCCCAGGTGGCGGTCCAGCCGGCGGTGGCGGTGCCGTCCTGGACGGTGACGTCGCCGAGCTCGGCGTCGAGCGTGGCCCCGGGCAGGTCGGTGGCGGTCTGCCCGAGCAGCGCGGTGGCGGCGTCGGGGTCGGTGGTGGCGTCGGCCGCGGCGCCGGTGTCGCCCCCGGCCCAGTCGTCGAGGAAGGCCCGCGCGGCGGCGCGGACGTCGTCCTCCGAGCTGCCGGAGCAGGCGGCGAGGGCCGGTGCGGAGAGGAGGGTGAGGACCGTGCCGAGGACCGCCGTGCGTCGTGCTGCCACGACGGCACAGCCTCCCAGAACGGTCCGACGTTCCGGTGGCGACGTGCTGGGACGGCCACCCTTCAGGGACCCGCGCCGGGCTCGCGAGGCGTGGGGGGAAGGGTGGTCCTCCTAGAAGAGGACGCTGGCGTAGCGGCCGACCTCGCGGAACCCGACCCGGTCGTACACCGCACGGGCGGGGGCGTTGTAGTCGTTGACGTAGAGGCTGACCACCGGGGCGATCATGGTCCGCGCGTACTCGACGACGGCGGCCATCCCGGCGGCGCCGATGCCCCGGCCGCGCACCTCCGGCGCGGTCCACACGCCCTGCACCTGGCACGCCGCCCGCGAGACCGCGCCGATCTCGGCCTTGAACAGCACCCGGCCGTCCTCGATCCAGGCCAGCGACTGGCCGGCGCGGACGAGGTCCTCGACCCGCGCCCGGTAGCCGACGCCGCCGTCGGTCCGCAGCGGGCTGACGCCGACCTCCTCGGTGAACATGGCCACCGCCGCGGGCAGCAGCACGTCGACCTCGCGCGGGCGCACCGGCCGGACCCGCGGCTCGGGGGCGATCGCCGGCGGGCCGTCGATGGCCAGGAGCGGCTGCCGGGGCCGGTGGTCGCGGCACGGGCCCCAGGCGGGCTCGAGCAGCTCCCACAGCGGGGCGACGGCCGCGGCCGGCCCGACGATCGTCGAGCAGCGTCGGCCGGCCCGGCGGGCGCGCTCGGCGAACGCCTCGGCCGCGGCCCGCTCGGCGCCGGGGACGGCGAACGGGATGAGGTTGGCCCCGGCCAGGCAGACGGCGTCGAGGCTGCGGCCGGCGCCCATCCCCCACAGCGGCGCCCCGAGGGTCGACGGCGCGGTCCCGGCCGCCTCCACGCGGCCGGCCAGCACGCACGCCGCGACCGGGTCGGAGGCCAGCAGCCGGCGAACGGCCGGCTCGTCGGTCTCGTCGAGGACGCGGGCGGTCGGCGAGCGGAGCACGGGTCGGGCCCAGGAGGACGGACGGGGAGGGTCAGCTGACGGTGACGACCGGCGGGCCGGACGGCGTGCCGGCGTCGACCTGCTCGCCGGCAGGCATCTCGGCGGCGAGGCGCATGGCCTCCTCGATGAGCGTCTCGACGATCTGCGACTCGGGGACGGTCTTGACGACCTGCCCCTTGACGAAGATCTGCCCCTTGCCGTTGCCCGACGCGACGCCGAGGTCGGCCTCGCGGGCCTCGCCGGGGCCGTTGACGACGCAGCCCATGACGGCGACCCGCAGCGGCACCTCGAGCCCGTCGAGGCCGGCGGTCACCTCGTTCGCGAGCTTGTACACGTCGACCTGCGCCCGGCCGCACGAGGGGCAGCTGACGATCTCCAGGCCGCGCTGGCGCAGGTTCAGCGACTCCAGGATCTGGGTGCCGACCTTGACCTCCTCGACCGGCGGCGCCGAGAGCGAGACGCGGATGGTGTCGCCGATGCCCTGCGACAGCAGCGCGCCGAACGCGACGGCGGACTTGATCGTCCCCTGGAACGCGGGCCCGGCCTCGGTGACGCCGAGGTGCAGCGGGTAGTCGCACTGCGCGGCGAGCAGCTCGTAGGCGCGCACCATGACCACCGGGTCGTTGTGCTTGACCGAGATCTTGATGTCGCGGAAGTCGTGCTCCTCGAACAGCGAGCACTCCCACAGCGCCGACTCGACCAGCGCCTCCGGGGTGGCCTTGCCGTACTTGGCCAGCAGCCGCTTGTCGAGCGAGCCGGCGTTGACGCCGATGCGGATCGGGATGCCGGCGTCCTTGGCCGCCCTCGCGATCTCGCCGACCCGGTCGTCGAACTTCTTGATGTTGCCGGGGTTGACGCGCACCGCGGCGCAGCCGGCGTCGATCGCGGCGAACACGTACCGCGGCTGGAAGTGGATGTCGGCGATGACCGGGATCTGCGACTTCTTCGCGATCGCCGGCAGCGCCTCGGCGTCGTCGGTGTCGGGGACGGCGACCCGCACGATCTGGCAGCCGGCGGCGGTCAGCTCGGCGATCTGCTGCAGGGTGGCGTTGACGTCGGCGGTCTTCGTCGTCGTCATCGACTGCACGCTGACCGGGGAGTCGCTGCCGACGCCCACGCCGCCGACGTCCAGCTGCCGCGTCTTCCGGCGCGGGGCCAGGACGGGCGGGGGCGCGGCGGGCATGCCGAGAGCGACGGGGATGGCCATGACCACGAGTATCCCCGCTCCCGCGGGGTCGGCGCCGACGCCTACTGGAGTGTGATCGGGTTGACGACGTCGGCGACGAGCAGCAGCCCCGACAGCGCGATGAACAGCCCGGCGACGACGTAGGCGACCGGCATCAGCCGGGCGATGTCGAACGGGCCGGGGTCGGGCCGGCCGCGCCAGCGGGCGACCACCGAGCGGGCCTTCTCGTACAGCGCCCCGGCCACGTGCCCGCCGTCGAGCGGGTACAGCGGCAGCAGGTTGAACAGGAACAGCACGAGGTTGACGCTGGCCAGCAGGCCGAGGAAGAAGCTCAGCTTCTCCATGCCGCTGATCTGCTCGATGGCGAAGACCTCGCCGGAGATCCGCCCGACGCCGACGACGCCGATGGGGCCGTTCTCGTCGCGCTCCTCGCCGAGGAAGGCGGCGCGGAACAGCTGCGGGACGCGCTCGGGGATCTCCACCAGGCGCTGCACCGACTGGGACACGACCATGCCGAAGTAGCCGGGCAGGTCGGACACCGACTGGCGGGCGAAGCCGAACACCGGGCTGACGCCGAGGTAGCCGGCGGTCATCGTGCCCTCGCCGTCGTCGGTGGGGACGACGTTCTCGATCGGCGTGACGGTGAGCTCCCGGCGCACGCCGTCGCGCTCGACGGCGAGGGCCAGCGGCTCCCCCGCCGAGGAGCGGATCGCCTGCTGCACCGTGGTCCAGCTGTCGTAGCCGGTCGGGTCGACCTGCCGGCCGCCGATCGCCACGATCGTGTCGCCCGGCCGCAGCCCGGCCTGGGCGGCGGGGCTGGACACCGGCGTCGCGCACCCGGGGGTGCCCTCCTCGCAGAGCTGCCCGGCGTCGGCGCCGCTGGTGACGATCGGGATGTCGCAGACGTCGCCGCCCTGCTCCTCGGCGACGGCGATGCTCTCCGCACCGGCCGGGACGACGCAGGCGGGGACCGTGTCGAGCTGGGTGGTGATGACGTTGGTGCCGATCGCGGTGAGCGTGATCGCGAAGAACACCACCGCGAGCACCAGGTTGTGGAACGGCCCGGCGAACATGACGATCACGCGCTGCCACCAGGGCTTGGCGTAGAAGACCCGGCCGGCGTCGCTGGGCCGGACGTCGTCGAGGGCCTGGCCGCGCACCTCGGCGATGAACGTCCGCATCCGGGTGGCGCGCTTGCTCTCGTTCTCCTCGGCCGGCGGGATCATGCCGACGATGCGGATGTAGCCGCCGAGCGGGATCGCCTTGATGCCGTACTCGGTCTCGCCGCGCGTCCGGGAGAACACCGTCGGGCCGAAGCCGACCATGAACTGCGGCACGCGCATGCCGAACTTCCGCGCCCAGAAGAAGTGGCCGAACTCGTGGAAGCCGATGCTGAACAACAGGCCGATCGCGAACGCGACGATCCCGAGGACCGTCAGGAGGATGCTCAGCTGGGGCCTCCGGCGAGAGCGGCGCGGGCGTGCTGCCGGGCCCAGCGCTCCGCGGCCAGCACGTCGTCGACGCAGGTGGGAGCGCCGAGGTCCGGCGCGTCGTCGAGGGTACGCGCGACCAGGCCGACGACGTCCGGGAAACGCAGCCGCCCGGCGAGGAACGCCGCCACCGCCTCCTCGTTGGCCGCGTTGTACAGCGCCGGGACGACGCCCCCGGCCTCCCCCGCCGCGCGCGCGAGCCGCACCGCCGGGAACGCGTCGGCGTCCAGCGGCGCGAACTCCCAGGTGCTCGCCGTCGACCAGTCCAGCGCGGACTGCACGTGCGGCAGCCGGTCGGGCCAGGCCAGCGCCAGCGCGATCGGCAGCCGCATGTCCGGCGGGCTGGCCTGGGCGATGGTGGCGCCGTCGGCGAAGGTGACCATCGAGTGCACGATCGACTGCGGGTGCACCACGACGTCGATGTCGGCGTAGGGCACCCCGAACAGCAGGTGCGCCTCGATCAGCTCCAGGCCCTTGTTGACCAGCGTGGCCGAGTTGATCGTCACCACCGGGCCCATGGCCCACGTGGGGTGCGCCAGCGCCTGCTCGACGGTGACGTCGGCGAGGTCGGCGGCGCTGCGCCCGCGGAACGGCCCGCCGCTGGCGGTGAGCACCAGCCGGGCGACCTCGCTCCTGCGCCCGCCGCGCAGACACTGCGCCAGCGCCGAGTGCTCGGAGTCCACCGGCACCAGCTGGCCGGGCGCGGCCGCGGCGGTCACGAGGTCCCCGCCGGCGACCAGGGACTCCTTGTTGGCCAGCGCGACGACGTTGCCGGCCCGCAGCGCGGCCAGGGTGGGGCCCAGCCCGATCGAGCCGGTGATCCCGTTGAGGACCACGTCGGCGGGGCGGGCGGCGAGCTCCTCGGCGGCGCGCGGCCCGGCGAGGATCTCCGGCAGCGCGTACTCGCCCCGCGCCCAGCCGCGCTGGGAGGCCGCCGCGTAGAAGGCCAGCTGCAGGTCCTGGGCGGCGGTCGCGCGGGCCACCGCGACCGTGCGGACGCCGAGGGCCAGCGCCTGCTCGGCCAGCCGGGCCACGTCGCCGCCGCCGGCGGCCAGCGCGGTGATCCGCAGCCGGCCGGGGTTCTGCTCGGCGACCGCGATCGCCTGCCGGCCGATCGACCCGGTCGAGCCCAGCACGGTCACCTCGCGCGGCTCGCTCATGAGCGGCATCCTCCCCGACGCGGGACGCGACCCGCCCACCACACCTCGACCGGTGACCCGCGGACGGGGCTGGCAGGATGAGGGGCGTGAGCGAGCAGTCCGGCCCCGGGGTCCGCCAGCACGACCCGCAGACCACGCGCGTCAACCAGCCCAACCGCGAGGAGGGCGTCGTCCGCGCCGGGGAGCACCCGGTCGACGAGGAGCGGCCCGAGGACTGGGGCTGGCACGCCCGCACCGGCAAGTGGGCGCAGATCGCCGGCTGGCTGACCGTGCTGGTCATGCTGTCCTACACGTGGGGCAACCACGAGGGCCGCATGGAGGACCTGTGGCTGTTCGGCATCTCCGCCGGCCTGGTCGTGGTGCTGCTGTGGGACCTGCACCGCAAGCGCACCGCCTGGCGCAGGTAGCCCTCGACGGACACTCGACGCCCGATCCGGCCCCCGCCGGGTCGGGCGTCGTCGTGTCAGGAGACCGCGACGCCGATCGCCGCGCCGATGGCGTACGTCGCTCCCGCTGCCAGCGCCCCGAACAGCAGCTGCCGCAGGGCCGCGGACCACCAGGAGCGCGGGGTGAAGCGCGAGGACAGCGCTCCGGCCGCGGCCAGGCCGACCGCGCCGCAGACCAGCGCCGCGGCGAGGACCGAGAACCCGAGCAGGTAGGGCAGCAGCGGGATCACCGCGCCGGTGGCGAAGGTGAGGAACGAGGAGACCGCCGCGGTCCACGGCGAGGGCTTGTCGGCCGGGTTGAGCCCCAGCTCGGCGACCACGTGCAGCCGCAGCGCCGTGTCGGGGTCGCGGTGCAGCTGGACGGCGACCCGCTCGGCGAGGTCGGCGTCGACGCCCCGCACGCGCAGCATCTGCACCAGCTCGGCCAGCTCGCCCTGGGGGTTGCGCGCGAGCTCGCGGCGCTCCTTCTCCACCTCGAGGTCGAGCTGCTCGTTCTGCGTGCTGACCGAGGTGTACTCCCCCAGCGCCATCGAGATCGCCCCGGCGACCAGGCTGGCGACGCCGGAGAGCACGATCGCGTGCGACGAGGCGCCGCCACCGCCGACACCCGCGACCAGCGCGGTGTTGGTCACCAGCCCGTCCATCGCGCCGAAGACGGCGGCCCGCAGCCAGCCGCCCGAGACGTCGGCGTGGCTGTGCTCGTGCGCCTCGGCGGTGGGGACCTCGGTGCTCACGCGGCGTCCCCGGTGCTCACGCGGCGTCCCCGGTGCTCACGCGGCGTCCCCGGTGCTCACGCGTCCGCCTCGGCTCCCAACTCGACCGGGGTCTCCAGCGCCGGGACCGGCGTGGCCACGGTCGGCACGCCCTCGGCGCGGTCGGCCGCGGCCAGCTGGCCGCAGGCACCGTCGATGTCCTGGCCGCGGGTGTCGCGGACCGTCGTCGGCACCCCGTGCGCGCGCAGCCGGGCCACGAACTCCCGCTGCGCGGGCAGCGGGCTGGCGTCCCAGGGGCTGCCCGGCGTCGGGTTCAGCGGGATGAGGTTGACGTGCGCGAGCCGCTCCGACAGCAGCCGGCCGAGCAGGTCGGCGCGCTCGGGCTGGTCGTTCACGTCGCGGATGAGGGCGTACTCCACCGAGTAGCGGCGTCCGGTGCGCGCGGCGTAGGCGTCGGCCGCGTCGACGACGTCGGCCACCTTGTACCGGGTGTTGATCGGCACGAGGGTGTCGCGCAGCTCGTCGTCGGGGGCGTGCAGGCTCACCGCGAGGGTGACGCCCAGGCCCTCCTCGGTCAGCCGCCGGATCGCCGGCACCAGGCCCACGGTGGAGACGGTGACCGACCGCTGCGACAGGCCCAGGCCCCACGGCGCGGAGGTGAGCAGCGCGTCCAGCGTGCGGCGGACCCGGGCGTAGTTGGCCAGCGGCTCGCCCATGCCCATGAAGACGACGTTGGACAACCGGCCCGGCCCGCCGGGGATCTCCCCCGACGCCATGGCCGCGGCGGCGGCGACCGCCTGGCCGATGATCTCGGCCGCCGAGAGGTTGCGGGTCAGCCCGTTCTGGCCGGTGGCGCAGAAGGGGCAGGCCATGCCGCAGCCGGCCTGGCTGGAGATGCAGACGGTGGCCCGGTCGGGGTAGCGCATGAGCACGCTCTCGACCAGCGCGCCGTCGTGCAGCCGCCACAGCGTCTTGCGGGTGCGCCCGCCGTCGGCCGACTGGTGGCGCACGGGCGTGAGCAGGCCCGGCAGCAGCGCCTCGGACAGCGTCTCGCGCACCGCGGCGGGCACGTCGGTCATCCGCGCCGGATCGGTGGTGCCGCGGAAGAAGTGCCGGGCGAGCTGGTCGGCGCGGAACGCCGGCTGCCCGAGCTCGGCGACGGCGGCGCGCGCCTCCTCGCGGGTGAGGTCGGCGAGGTGGCGCGGCGGCTTGCCCCGGCGGGGGGCGTCGAGGACGAGCGGCAGGGCAGTCATGACCCCTCCATCGTCCCACCCCCGGGCCGGGCGTGGGCCGCCGTGCGGGTGAGGTCGCTCGCTCAGGACGCCCCTGCGCCCGTCGGCGCGGCGGTGGGCACCGGTGCCCCCGTCGTCGGTGCGGAGGTGGGTGCGGGGGTCGGGGTGGGCGCCACCTCGCCGTCCGGGTCCGGGAGGTCGTCCTCGGTCGGGGTCGAGGGCGGCGGGGTCGGGGGTGGTGTCGGGATCGGGGGCGGCGCCGGGGTCGTCGTCGGGGTCGGGGTGGGCACGGGCTCCTCGACCGATCCCGTCGGCGTGGCCGGCTCGGTGGTCGGCACCGCGTCCGTCCCGGATCCGGGGGGGTCCGCCGGTCCGACCGGCGGCAGCACCGGGACGACCTCCGGTGCCGCGGACGGCTCCGGCGCGACGACCGCCGGTAGCGGGGCGTCCGGGGTCGTCGCAGGGGACGGCGTCGCGCTGGTCCGCACCGGGGCCGGGGCGGGGTCGGTGACCGGCGCGGACGTGGCCGGCGCGGGCACGCTGGTCGTCGGGGCGAGGGGGACGACACCGGCGACGACGGACGGCCTCGGCGCCGGGACGGCCCGCGTCGGCGCGGCGACCGCCGACGGCGAGGACTGCACGGCCGCCGTCGGGACCGAGCCGGACGAGGCACCCGCCAGCAGGACCGCACCGGTGACGCCGCAGGCGGCGAGCACGCCCGCCGCCACGGCGACGCCGACCCGGCGCCGGGGCCGCACCCGCGGGCGGACGACCACACGAGGCGTCACGACCTCGGCGATCGCCGGGACCGGCAGGGCCTCCGGGACCGGCAGGGCCTCCGGGACCGGCACCGCGTCCGGGGCCGCGGTCGCCGGGGAGCCGGTCACGGGAGGACCGCCAGGAGAGGACGTCCCCGGCCCGTCGTCCTCGGCGCTCGCCACCTCCGGGTGCTCCCCGGCGGCGGCGCCGTCGAGGTCGTCGGCTGCCGGCACGGGGGTCTCGAGGAGGTCCTCGTCGTCCGCGGCCCCGCCGACCGGCGCCTCCTCGACCGGCGCCTCCTCGACCGGGGCGTCCTCGGCGACCTCGTCGACCGGCCCCTCGTCGAGCGGGAGGTCCTCGAGGACCTCCCCGACCGGGGCGTCATCGACCGGGGCGTCCTCGAGGACCTCCTCGACCGGGGCGTCCTCGTCAGCCGCCCCGGGGCCGGGCTCGTTCACCCACCCGGGCAGCCACTCCCCCCACGGCTCGACCGGGGTGCCGGCCTCCTCGGGGTCGCCGTCCTGCCGCGCCGCCATCCCACCTCGCTGTCACTGACTGTCATCCGATGCTCACCCCGTGGAGTGGTCATCGTGCCCGACGGACCCGACCGGGTGACGGAGGCGCGGCCGGGCGGCGGGGTGCGGCCCGCTAGCGTCGGCCGGGTGTCCGAGGCCGAGCGCGCACCCGTCCCGCTCGACTCGGTCGGCGTCGGCCCGTGGGAGGGGCCGTGGCCGGAGGACCCGCGCTACGACCCCGAGCTGCTGGCGCACGGGGACCGGCGCAACGTCGTCGACCGGTACCGCTACTGGGCCGTCGAGGCGATCGTCGCCGACCTCGACCGGCGCCGGCACGGGTTCCACGTCGCCATCGAGAACTGGCGGCACGACCTCAACATCGGGACGGTCGTGCGCACGGCCAACGCCTTCCTCGCCGCGGAGGTGCACGTCGTCGGCCGGAAGCGGTGGAACCGCCGGGGAGCGATGGTCACCGACCGGTACCTGACCGTGCGGCACCACCCCGACGCCGCCGCGCTCGGCGCCTGGGCGCGGGAGCGGGGCGTGCCGGTGCTCGCCGTCGACAACCTGCCCGGCGCCCGGCCGATCGAGACCGCCGACCTCCCCCGGGCCTGCGTGCTGCTGTTCGGCCAGGAGGGCACCGGGCTGTCGGAGGAGGCACGGGCGGTGGCCGACGACGTCCTGTCCATCGCGCAGTTCGGCTCGACCCGCTCGGTCAACGCCGGCGTCGCGGCGGGGATCGCCATGCACGCCTGGATCCGCCAGCACGCGCAGCTGCCGACCTGACAGGCGGGGCCGCGTACGCCAGGCTCGGCGAGGTGGGCCGACTCGACGACGTGGACCTGACCCTCCGGCTGGGCAAGCGCGAGGCCAAGGAACAGCTGGCCGCCGCGCAGCAGCGCCTGGTGCACCTCCGGCTGTTCCTCGGCGGGCAGCTGGGCACCCCGCTCGGCCCGCCGGTCTGCGTGCTGTTCGAGGGCTGGGACGCCTCGGGCAAGGGCGGCGCGATCAAGCGGCTGGTCGACGAGCTGGACCCCCGGCACGTGCGGGTGGCGCAGTTCGCCGCCCCCACCCCCACCGAGAAGCGGCACCACTTCCTCTGGCGGTTCTGGCCCGTGCTGCCCGGCTGGGGGGGCATGGCCGTCCTCGACCGCACCTGGTACGGCCGCGTGCTGGTCGAGCGGGTGGAGGGGTTCGCCGGCGAGGAGGCGTGGCAGCGGGCCTACGGCGAGATCGTCGACCTGGAGACGACGCTGGCCGCCGAGGGCATGGTCCTGGTCAAGTTCTGGCTGCACGTCTCGCCCGAGGAGCAGCTGCGCCGCTTCGAGTCCCGCGCGGCCGACCCCTACCGGGCCTGGAAGCTCACCGACGAGGACTGGCGCAACCGGGAGAAGCGCCCGGCGTACGAGGCCGCCGTCGAGGAGATGCTCGCGCGCACCGACCACCCGGCGGGGCGGTGGACGCTGGTCGCCGGGGACGACAAGCGGTGGGCGCGGGTGGCCGTCGTCCGTGCCGTCTGCGAGGCGATCGAGCAGGCGCTGGCCGCGCGCGGGATCGACCCGGACGAGACCCCGGGGGCATGAGCGTCCTCGTCCACCTGTGCGCCCCGGCCGACTGGCGGGCCGCACTGTCCGCCGGTGCGGTGCCGCCGGCCGGGGCGCCGTTCGTGCACCTGTCGCACCCGGAGCAGGTCCACCTGCCGGCCGCGCGGCTGTTCCCGGGCCGGCGCGACCTGGTCCTGCTCGTCGTCGACCCGGCCCGCCTGACCGACCCGGTGGTCGAGGAGCCCGGCGTCGGCACCGACCCCGCGGGCATGCGCTTCCCGCACCTGTACGGCCCCCTCCCGACGGCGGCGGTGGTCGCCGTCGTGCCCTACCGCCCGCCCGTGCCTCCGGTCCTGCCCGCCCCGGACGACGCGCTGGGCCGGGCCCTGGCGCACGGGCTGTCGCTGCGCACCCGGCGGGCCGCCGAGGTGCGCGACGTCCCCGGCGGGGTGGCCGTCCTCGACCCCCGCTTCGCGCACTCGCGCGACGACAACCGGCTGGTGCTCGACGACCCCGTCGACGCGGCCACGCTGGCGCGGACGGCCGGCGAGGTCGCCGCGGACGCCGGCTGGGTCCACCGCGCGGCGGTGCTGCGCCGGCCCGGTGCCGGTGCGGTCGCGCACGAGCTGGCCGCGGCGGGCTGGGAGGCCGGCGAGCTGCTGGTCATGGCCCGTCCCGCCGGCCCCGGCCCGCCCGGGGCGGAGCGGGCGGAGGTGGTCGCGCAGGAGGAGGTGCACCCGCTGTGGGAGGCGGGGTGGCGGCGCGACCTGGCGGGGATCCCGGACCTCGACGAGGTGGTCGCCCAGCTGGTGGGGCGGGAGTCCCGTAACGACCGGGTCGTCGCGGTGACCGACGTCGTGGTGCGGGAGGGCGGCCGGGTCGTCGCGGCCGGGCAGCTGCGGGTCGACGGCGCGACCGCGGCGGTCGAGTCGGTGATGACCGAGCCGGCCGCCCGGGGACGCGGCCACGCCGACGCCGTCCTCGCCCGGCTGCTGGAGCTGGCCGCGGACGCCGGCTGCGACCTCGTCACCCTCGAGGTCGACGCCGGCGACTGGCCGCGCCACTGGTACGCCCGCCGCGGCTTCGCCGCGGTCGGGTCGACGTGGGAGATCGGCGCCCCCTGGCCGCCTCAGCCGGGCGGCGCGACCCAGGACAGCAGGAGGTAGGCCACCGCCGCCGAGGGCAGCAGGCTGTCGAGCCGGTCCATGATCCCGCCGTGGCCGGGCAGCAGCGTGCCCATGTCCTTGATGCCGAGGTCCCGCTTGATCAGCGACTCGCCGAGGTCGCCCACCGTGGCGGTGACCGCGAGCGCGACGCCGACGAGCACGCCGCCCCACCACGGGCCGTCGAGGGCGAGCACGACGATCGGGGTGGCGACGGCGACGCAGGCCACGACCGACCCGGCCATGCCCTCCCACGACTTCTTCGGGCTCACCGACGGCGCCATGGGGTGCCGGCCGAACAGCACGCCCGCGGCGTATCCGCCGACGTCGTTGCCGACCACGGTGGCGATGAACGCGAGCACGCGCGCGGCGCCGTCGTCGGGGACGAGCAGCAGGACCGCGAAACCGGCCAGCAGCGGCACGTAGAGGGTGACCAGGACGCCGGCGGCGGCGTCGCGGCGGTAGTCCCCGGGGCCGTCGCCGAGCCGCCACAGCAGCACCGCGACGACGGTGAGCAGGAAGCCGACGACGAGGCCGTCGGGGCCGCGGGTCCACGCCAGCAGCAGCATCGCGACGGCACCGACCAGCACCGGGGCGAGCGGCGGGCGGGCACCGCCGGCCTCGAGCGCGCGGACCAGCTCGACGATGCCGACCAGGATCGCCGCGACGACGACCACCAGGAACGCCGGCCGGTAGAGCAGCAGCGAGGCGAGGATGACCGCGCCGAGGCCCAGGCCGACGCCGATGGCGGCGACCAGGTCACGCCCGGCCCGGCCGCTCTTCCGCTCCTGCGGTGCGGTCCCGGCGTCGTCGCCGGCCGTGTCGGGGCCGGGCGCCGCCGGTGCCCCGGGGACGGGCGGGACGGCGATGCCGGCGGCCGGCACCGCCATCTCCTGGGTGCCCGGCGCGGCGGGGACCGGGGCCGTCGCGACGGGGCCGGTCGGCGGGGGCACCGGCCGGAGCGGGCCGGGCGGCGGGGGTGGCGAGGGACGCCGGACCACGGGGATCGGCCCGGTGTCGGCGTCCCCGGACGGGCCGGCCCCGGCGGCGTCGGGACGGGAGGTCATGGCAGGGATCGGGGCGAGCGGCTCAGACCTCGAGCAGCTCGGACTCCTTGTTCTTCACGGCCTCGTCGATGGCCGCCACGTGCTGGGCGGTGAGGTCGTCGAGCTCCTTCTCCGCGCGGCGCACGTCGTCCTCGCCGGCCTCGCCGTCCTTGGCGATCCGGTCGAGCTCCTCCTTGCTGCGGCGGCGAACGTTGCGGATGGCGACCTTGGCGTCCTCGCCCTTGGACCGGGCCTGCTTGACCAGGTCGCGACGGCGCTCCTCGGTCAGCTGCGGGAAGACCACGCGGATGATCTGCCCGTCGTTGGTCGGGTTGACGCCCAGGTCGCTGTCGCGGATGGCCTTCTCGATGGCCGACAGCTGGCTGTTGTCGTAGGGCTTGATGACCGCCATGCGCGCCTCGGGCACCGTGATCGACGACATCTGCGGCACCGGGGTCGGCGCGCCGTAGTAGTCGACCAGGACCTTGTTGAACATCGAGGGCGCCGCGCGGCCGGTGCGCACCGAGCCGAGGTCCTCCCGCGCGACCGACAGGGCCTTGTCCATCCGCTCCTCGGCGTCGAGCAGGGTGTCGTCGATCACGGTCTCTCCTCCTGCGGCGGGATCGTCCCCGCCGTCGTCCTGCGGTGCGGCGTGCGCGTTCCGGCGCCCGCTCAGCTGATCAGCGTCCCGATCCTCTCACCCGCCACCGCGCGGGCGATGTTGCCGTCGCGCAGCAGGTTGAAGACCACGATCGGCATCTGGTTGTCCATGCACAGGCTGATGGCCGTGGCGTCGGCGACCTTGAGCTGGTCGGCGAGGACCGTGGTGTAGTCCAGCTCGTCGTACATGGTCGCCGCCGGGTTGGTGCGCGGGTCGTCGTCGTAGACGCCGTCGACGCCGTTCTTGGCCATGAGCAGCACCTGGCAGCCGATCTCCAGCGCGCGCTGGGCCGCGACGGTGTCGGTGGAGAAGTACGGCATGCCGGCGCCGGCGCCGAAGATGACCAGCCGGCCCTTCTCCAGGTGCCGGACGGCCTTGCGCGGGATGTAGGGCTCGGCGACCTGGCCCATGGTGATCGCCGTCTGCACCCGGGTCTCCAGGCCCACCTGCTCGCAGAAGGCCTGCAGCGCCAGGCAGTTCATGACCGTGCCGAGCATGCCCATGTAGTCGGCGTGCCGGCGGTCCATGCCCGCCTGGGACAGCTCGGCGCCGCGGAAGAAGTTGCCCCCGCCGACGACGACGGCGACCTGCGTGCCGCCGTGGACGACCTCGGCCAGCTGGGTGGCGATGTCGTGGACGATCCCGGAGTCGACGCCGACCTTGCCGCCGCCGAATGCCTCGCCGGAGAGCTTGAGCAGCACCCGCTGGTAGCCGGCGCCGTCAGCGGGCTGGAAGGCGCTCGGGGCCGACAGCGGCGGGTGGGGTGCCTCGGTCGTCTGCGTCGTGGCGGTCTCGGTCAACAGCTCTTCCCTCGCTCGACGTCGTTCTCGGTGATCCTGACAGAGAGCCCGGCGCTCGCCAGCCGGGCCCGGAGACACCACCGGCCCCGTCCCGGGGATGGGACGGGGCCGGTGGCGTGGTGTCTCCGTCGCCTGCGGCTCGTCAGGCCTGGCCGACCTCGAAGCGGGCGAACCGCTGCACGGTCAGGCCGGCCTCGTCGATGACCTGCTTCACCGTGCGCTTGGGCTCGGTGATCGACGGCTGCTCGAGCAGGACGAAGTCCTTGTAGTAGGCGTTGACCCGGCCCTCGACGATCTTGACGATCGCCTGCTCGGGCTTGCCCTCCTCCTTGGCCGTCTGCTCGGCGACCCGGCGCTCGGTCTCGACGGCCTCCGCCGGGACCTCCTCGCGGGACAGGAAGCGCGGGCGGGCGGCGGCGATGTGCATCGCCAGGGCGCGCGCGGCCTCCTCGTCGCCGCCCTGGTACTGGACGGCGACGCCGATGGCCGGCGGCAGGTCGGTGGCCCGCTTGTGCAGGTACACCGCGGTCGGGCCCTCGAAGGTGGCGAAGCGGGAGAGGACGAGCTTCTCGCCGATGCGGGCGGACTCGGCCTCGATCAGCTTGGCGACGGTCTGGCCGTCGACCTCGGTCGCCATCAGCGCGTCGAGGTCGGCCGGCGACTGCTCCAGCACGATCTCGACGAGCCGCTCGGCGAGCGCCACGAAGTCGGCGTTCTTGGCGACGAAGTCGGTCTCGCAGTCGAGCTCGAGCAGCGCGCCGTGCTTGCTGACGACGATGCCGTTGGTCGTGGAGCGCTCGAGGCGCTTGCCGACGTCCTTGGCGCCCTTGATGCGCAGCAGCTCGATGGCCTTGTCGTACTCGCCGTCGGCCTCGGTGAGGGCCTTCTTGGCGTCCATCATGCCGGCGCCGGTGGCGTCGCGGAGCCGCTTGACGTCGGCGGCGGTGAAGGCAGGCATGTCACTTCCTCGTCGGTGTGGAGGGGTGGGCGTCCCGAGGACCCCCGCCGGCGGCGCCGCGCCCCGGCCGCCCCCCGCCTGGGGCCGGCGGGGGGGGGGGTGTGACTGCCCCGCCCG
>NZ_JBJGZT010000037.1:0-36256 GCF_054050655.1 Geodermatophilus sp. SYSU D00663
CCACCGCACCACACCCGCCGCCCCCCCCCCCCCCCCCCCCCCCCCGCCCCCCCCCCCCGCCCCCCCCCCCCCCCCCGCCCCCCCCCCCCACCCCGGAACCGGGTGGCTCAGGTGAGCGGTGACCGGGGCAGCAGGCGGTCGCTGATGATCCGCTTCTGGATCTCGCTGGTGCCCTCGAAGATCGTGGTCAGCCGGGCGTCGCGCCAGTGCCGCTCGACCTGCCGCTCGGTGGTGTAGCCGTTGCCGCCGTGCAGCTGCATGGCCTGGTTGGTCACCTTTACCGCCATCTCGGTGGCCTCGAGCTTGACCATCGAGGCCTCCTTCTCGCAGCGCACCCCGAGGTCGACGAGGTGGGCGACCTGCCGGTAGAAGGCGCGCGACTGCTCGATCTGGGCGGCCATCTCCGCGACGGCGAAGCGCAGCGCCTGGAAGTCGCCGATCGGGTGGCCGAACTGCTCGCGCTCCTGCAGGTAGACGATCGAGTCCTCGAGCGCGGCGCGGGCCAGGCCGACGGCGCGGGCGGCGGTGTGCACCCGCGCGGTGTCGAGGAATCTCTGCGCCTGCGCCCACCCGGCACGCTCGGCCGCCTCGCCCTGCTCGTCGCTGGCCGCCGCCTGGTCGACGACGTTCCCCCGCGGGATGCGGACGCCGTCGAAGACCAGGTCCCAGGTGAGGAAACCGTGGTAGCCGATCTTGTCGATCGGGGTCCCGGTGAGCCCGGGCGGGAACGAGCCGCGCTCCTTCTCCAGCAGCAGGTTGACCAGCCCGGCGGAGCGCGACTCCCCCGGCCCGGGGTCGCGCTCCCGGACGAGGACCTGGATGAAGTCGGCGGCCTCGGCGTTGCCGCACCAGCGCTTGTGGCCGGTGACCACCCACTCGTCGCCGTCGAGGACCGCCCGGGTGGAGACGCCGGCGAGGTCGGAGCCGGCGTCGGGCTCGGACAGCGCGATCGCGCCGATCCACTCGCCCCTCGCGCTGCGGCGCAGCAGCTCCCTGCGCCGGGCGGGATCGGCCACCGCCGTCCCGAGACCCTGCGCGCGGGCGAGGATGCTCGCGCTGCTCATCCAGGCGCGGGCCAGCTCCTCGGAGACCATGCAGTACTCGAAGACGCCGAGGCCCAGGCCGCCGTGCTCGGCGGGCACCGTGATGCCGAACCAGCCGAGCTCGGCCATGCGGGCCAGCAGCGCCTCCGGCAGCAGCCCCTTCTGCGGGTCCAGCTCGTTCGCGACCGGCAGCACCTCGTCGTGGGCGAACCGGCGGGCCCGCTCCTGCAGCGCCTGGCGCTCGGGGGTGTGCCACGGCGGCAGCAGCGCGGGCGGCTGGGGCTCGAGCAGGTCGGCGGGGCGCTCCTGGGTCGACGTCATCGTCGCGGGGCCTCTCTCCGTCGTCGGTGGTCGGTCCCGGTCCACCTTGCGGGCCGCTCCCGTACCCCGCACGGCGCCCCCGCGGGAGCGTGACCGACGGCACGCCCGTCCGGGCACATCGCACAACGTCTTCACAGACCTCACATGATCCTGGTAGGAATCCGCCGTGGCCGTCCCCGACCGACTCGACGTGACGCTGCGGCTGGTGCGCAACGCCGGCCGGGCCTCGCTCGGCGACCTCGCCGCCCGCCTGGGCGTCTCCGAGATGACCGTGCGGCGCGACCTCGACGCGCTGCAGGCCCGCGGCCTCGTCGAGCGCGTCCGGGGCGGCGCGGTCGCCGTCGCGGGGCCGGAGAGCTCCGCGGGCTTCGGCGCGCGGGCCGGCTGGCAGGCCGGGCTCAAGGACCGGATCGGCCGCGCGGCCGCCGCCCTGGTCGAGCCGGGCGCGACGGTGCTGCTCGACGCCGGGACGACGACGGTGCACGTGGCCCGCGCGCTGGCCGACCGGGCGGCCGCGGGCGAGGGACCGTTCACGGTCGCCGTCGTGAGCCTGCCGGTGGCCGACGCGCTGGCCGACCGGCCGGGGATCCGCCTGCTCGTCGTCGGCGGGGAGTCCCGGCCCGGCGAGCGGAGCCTGGCCGGCCCGCTGACCGCCGCGGTGCTGCGGCAGCTCACCTTCGACGTCTTCGTCATGTCGATCGGGGCGGTGAGCGCCGCGGCCGGCTGGTCGGAGTTCACGCTCGAGGACGCCGCGGTCAAGCAGGTCGGGCTCCAGCAGGCCCGCAGCGCGTTCGTCGTCGCCGACGCCTCGAAGCTCGGCGTCCGCGCCTTCGCCTCGGTCGCCCCGCTGGACGCGGTCGGCCGCCTGGTCACGGACGCCAGCGCCCGCGACCCCCAGCTCACCCCCGCGGCGCAGGAGACCCTCGCCGCGCTCGACGACGCCGGCGTGGAGGTCGACCTCGCATGAACGGACAACCCCTGATGATCCTGGTCGCCGGCCCGTACCGCGGGGGCACCGGCGACGACCCGGAGAGGATCGCGGCCAACCACCGGGCCATCCAGCGGGCCTGCCTGGAGCTGTTCCGCGCCGGCCACCTCGCCGTCAACGGGGAGGACCTCGCGCTGCCGCTCGCCGCCCTCGCCGGGTCGACGCGGGTCGGCGACGCCGCCTTCGACGAGGTGTTCCACCCGATGGGCCGGCGGCTGGTCGCCCGCGTCGACGCCGTGCTGCGGCTGCCCGGCGCCTCGGCCGGCTCCGACGAGATGGTCGCGCTGGCCCGCGCCCACGGCGCCGCGGTCTACACCAGCGTCGACGAGGTGCCGGCGGTGGCCCGGTGACCGGCGTCCTCGGCGTCGACGTCCCCGACGCGCGGGGGCGGACCGGGCTGGACCGGGCCGGGCGCGACCTCACCGGCAACCCCGACGTCGTCGTCCGCGACGTCGAGGTGCTGTCCAGCGCCTGGTACGTGAACCGGCGGACGACGTTCGCCCGCCGCGGCCGCGACGGCGTCTGGCGCACCGAGCAGCGCGAGACCCACGACCGCGGCAACGGCGCGACGGTGCTGCTGTACGACGCCGCCCGCCGCGCCGTGCTGCTCACCCGGCAGTTCCGCTTCCCCGCCTACGTCAACGGCTCCCCCGACGGGATGCTCGTCGAGACCGCCGCCGGGCTGCTCGACGAGCAGGACGCCGAGGCCGCGGTCCGGCGCGAGGCCGAGGAGGAGCTCGGCGTCGCCGTCGGGGCGCTCGTCCGGCTGCCCGACCTGTTCATGAGCCCCGGGTCGGTGACCGAGCGGCTGGCGTTCTTCGCCGGGCCCTACACCCCGGCCGACCGGGTGTCGGCCGGGGGCGGGCTGGCCGAGGAGGGTGAGGACATCGAGGTGCTCGAGCTGCCGTTCGACGAGGCGCTGGCCATGGCCGGCGACGGCCGGATCGCCGACGCCAAGACCGTCCTGCTGCTGCAGTGGGCGGCGCTGCGCGGACCGTTCTCAGCGGGCGCCGCGCTCCCGGGCCAGGGCGACGTAGTGCTCGACCAGTGACGCGTCGTCGACCGCCCCGGGGTTGACCGCCTTCTCCGGCGGCACCCCCTGGAACAACCGCTTGAGCGGCACCTCCAGCCGCTTGCCGGTCCGGGTGTGCGGGACACCGGGGACGACGAGGATCTCGTCGGGCACGTGCCGTGGGCTGGCCGAGCTGCGGATCGCGGCCCGGATGCGGTCGGCGAGCTCGCCGGTGAGCTCGGCGCCGGGCGCCATCTGGACGAACAGCGGCATCCAGTAGCCGCCGTCGCGCTGCTCGACGCCGAGGACGACGCAGTCGGCGACCTCCGGGAAGCTCTCGACGGCGGCGTAGATGTCGGCGGTGCCCATGCGCACGCCGCCGCGGTTGAGGGTGGAGTCCGAGCGGCCGGTGATGACGCAGGTGCCGCGCTCGGTGACCTCCATCCAGTCGCCGTGCCGCCACACCCCCGGCCACGGCTCGAAGTAGGCCTCGCGGTAGCGGCTGCCGTCCGGGTCGTTCCAGAAGTACAGCGGCATCGACGGCATCGGCTCGGTGATCACCAGCTCGCCGAGCTCGCCGGTGACCGGCTCGCCGTCCTCGCCCCACGCCGCCGCGGCGACGCCGAGCATCGGCCGCTGCAGCTCCCCGGCGGTCACCGGCAGCAGCAGCGTGCTGCCGATGAAGCCGGTGGCGACGTCGGTGCCGCCGGAGACCGAGGCGAGGAAGACGTCGCGGCCGACCGCGTCGTAGACCCACTCGAACGCCGAGGCGGGCAGCGGCGAGCCGGTGGACCCGATCGTCCGCAGCGCCGACAGGTCGTGGGTCTCCCCCGGCCGGATCCCGGCCTTCTCGCACGCGACGAGGTAGCCGGCGCTCGTGCCCAGGTAGGTCAGGCGCGTGCGCGCGGCGAGGGCGAACTGCGCGTCGACCGAGGGGTACGCCGGGGCGCCGTCGTGGACGACCACGGTCGCGCCGCGCAGCAGCGCGGAGGTGGCGATGTTCCACATGATCCAGGCGGTGGAGGCGTACCAGTAGAAGCGGTCGCCGGGGCCAACGTCGCCGTGCAGGCCCAGCTGCTTGTGCTCCTCGAGGACCACGCCGCCGTGCCCGTGCACGATCCCCTTGGGCAGCCCGGTGGTGCCCGACGAGTAGACGATCCACAGCGGGTGGTCGAACGGCAGCGCCTCGAACTCGGGCTCCTGCCGGTCGGCGACGGCGTCGGCCCAGCCCAGTGCGCCGTCGGGCAGCTCGTCGGGGAACAGCCGGGGGACGGCGATCGTCGCCGTCACGGTCGGCAGGGCGGCCCGGAGCTCGGCGACGACGCCGCGCCGGTCGTAGGGCCTCCCGTTGAAGCGGTACCCGTCGACGGCGACCAGCACGGTCGGCTCGATCTGGGCGAACCGGTCGAGCACCGCGCGGGTGCCGAAGTCCGGCGCGCAGGAGGACCACACCGCCCCGATCGACGCCGCGCCGAGGAACGCGACGACCGCCTCGGGGACGTTGGGCAGGTAGCCGGCGACCCGGTCGCCGCGCCGCACGCCCAGCCGGCGCAGGGTCGCGGCGAACGCGCCGACCTGCGCGCGCAGCTCGGCCCAGGAGACCTCGACCGGCTCGGCGTCCTCCGCCACCGCGATGAGCGCGGGGTGCTGGTCGGTGGCGTGCCGCAGCGCCTGCTCCGCGTAGTTGAGGGTGGCGTCCGGGAACCACTCGGCGCCGGGCATCTCCCGCCGGGTGAGCACCCGGTCGTCGGGGACGCCGGGCAGCACGCCGGACCACGCGGCGACGTCGGCCCAGAACTGGTCGAGGTGCTCGACCGACCAGCGCCAGATCGCGTCGTAGTCGGTGGCGTCCAGGTCCAGCCCGCGGCGGGCGGCCACCTCGCGCGCGAAGGCCGCCAGCCGCGTCGCCTCCCGGACCTCCCGGGTGGGCTGCCAGAGCACCGGTGCGGGAGAGGTGTCAGCGGTCACAGCGGCACCCTGCCACTCCTCCCGCGTCCCCGGACCGGGTGGGTCGCCTCACGGGACGTGACCGTCCGGTCCCGTCTCCACCCGATCGGAGGACGGCGTTCGCCTGGCCACTTCTGTGACGGACCGGTTCCAATGAGTGAGCACTGTGTCGGACGACACCGGGGGGAGGTGCGATGGACGAGCGTTCTCCGCTGCCGTGCCGTCGCACCCGCCTGCGCCGGTGGGGCGGCCGCCTGGCGGTCCTCGCCGGGACCGCCGCCGGTATCTGGCTGGCCGGCGCGTCCACCGCCTCGGCCGACGAGCCCCCGCCCGCCGGCCTGCTGGGCGCGGTCACCGCGCCGGTGGGTCAGGTGGTCGAGTCCGTCACGCAGCCCGTCGTCGCGCCCGTCGCGGACGCGGTCACCCCTGTCGCGGACGCGGTCGCCCCTGTCGCGGACGCGGTCGCGCCCGTCCTGACGCCGGTCGCCGAGGCGGCCGCGCCGGTCACCGCGCCGCTGCGGGACGTCGTCGCGCCGGTCGGCCGGGCCCTCGAGCCGGTGACCGACGTCGTCGCGCCGGTGACGCAGGCGCTGTCCCCGGTGACCGGGGCGCTGCGGCCGGTCCTGGCGCCGGTCACCGAGGCGCTGTCGCCGGTCACCGGGGCCCTGGCGCCGGTGACCGGTGCGCTCCCGCCGGTCCCGGACGTGCCGGCCCCCGTGACCGACGTCCTCGCACCCCCGGCCGCCGGGGTGGTCGACACCCCGGCCGGCGCTCCCGCGGCCGGCGCCGGTGCGCCCGTCGTGGCCGCCCCGGTCGTCCTCGCCCCCGGCACCGACGTCGCGGGCGCGAGGGTCCCCGCCGCGGCCGAGCGGTCCGCGGACGTCACCGGTCCCGCGCCCGCCGCGGCGCCGGTCGCGGTCCCGACGCCGTCCGTGCCGGTCCCGCCGCTCGCGCCCGCCGTCCCCGCGGTGCCGGCCCTGCCGGCGTCCGCGGGCACCGCCTCCGGCACCGCCGGTGCCGACCAGCCCACCGCCGACCTCGGCGCGACCGTCCCCGTCGCGCAGCAGGCGGCCGCCGTGGCGGCCGCTGCCGAGGCCCGGGACGCCGCCGCCGGCGACCCGGTCGACCCCGCCACCTCCCCCGACTGAGGACGCGCCTCCCGGCCACGGGCCGGGCGAGCGCAGTCCCCGCCGTCCCGTCCGGGACGCGGTCCCGTCCTCAGTCAGGAGTCCTCCCATGCACCCCTGGGCCACCCGCGCCGTGCGCGTGGCACTGATGACCGGCGGCCTGCTGGCCGCCGGCACCGGTGTCGCCGCCGCGTCCGACGACCTCGACGTGACGGTGCCGGTCACCGTCACCGACAACGCGCTCGGTGTCCTCGACACCGGCACCCCGATCGGCGGGCTGGAGCTGCCCGCCGTCTCGCAGGACCTCTCCCTCGACGTGGGCCCGGTCGACGTCTCGGTGCCCGTGACGATCGGCGGCAACGACGCCTCGGTCGCCGGCGGCACCGCCACGCAGGAGCCGGCCGCGCCCGCCCCGGGCAGCACCGACCCGGCCGACGTCGTCGTGCCGGTGACCGTCGTCGGCAACGGGATCGGCGTGCTCGGCGACGCCGCCGCCGAGGGCACCGCACCTGCCGCTCCCGAGGGCGCGGTGACCGTGCCGGTCACCGTCTGCGGCAACGGCGTCGGCGTGCTGGGCGACGCGCTCGGGGGCTGCACCGCCACGGAGCCGGCTCCCGCCCCCGTCGACGGTGGCCCGCTCGGCGACCTGCTCGACGTCGACGTCCCGGTCTCCGCCTGCGGCAACGGCGTCGGCGTGCTCGGCGACGCCGCCGGGGAGTGCACCCCCGCGGTGCCGACCGGGAACCCCGGCACCGGGGCCGACGGCGGCCTGCTCGACGTCGACCTGCCGGTCACCGTCTGCGGCAACGGCGTCGGCCTGCTGGGCGACGCGGCCGGCGACTGCACCCCCGCCACCTCCGGGGACGGCAGTGGCTCCGGCGGCGACTCCGACGGCGGCCTGCTCGACGTCGACCTGCCGGTCACCGTCTGCGGCAACGGCGTCGGCCTGCTGGGCGACGCGCTCGGCGGGTGCTCCTCCGAGGGCACGGAAGGCCCCGGCGGCCCTGGTTCCGGGGACGACGGCTCCGACGGCGGCATCGACGTCGACGTGCCGGTGACCGTCTGCGGCGCGGGCCTGGGCCTGCTCGGCGACGCCCTCGGCGACTGCACGCCGCCGACCCGGCCGGTGGACCCGACCGACCCCACGGACCCGACCGACCCGGCGGACCCCACGGACCCGACCGACCCGCAGCACCCGGGCGCGCCGCAGGACTGCCCGGGCCACGGCACGGGCCACGGCACGGGCCACGGCACGGGTGACGGCACGGGTGACGGCACGGGTGACGGCACGGGCCACGACCGGGGTCACGGCCCGGGGAACGCCTGGGCCCACGGGGCCACCCGCCCGGCGTCGGCGGCCGGCTCCTGGACGGCCGGCTCCTGGACGGCGTCCGACCGCTCCGCGGGCACCGGGGAGCTCGCCTACACCGGCACCGAGACGGTCACCGCCCTCGGCGCGGCCCTGCTGGCCCTCGCACTGGGGACCGGGCTGACCCTCGCCGGCCGGCGTCGTCGCGAGGACGCCGTCTGACCGGCACCGGCTGACCGCCCTCCGCGGGCCCGGCCGGCAGCGCCGCCGGCCGGGCCCGCGGACGGGCGCGTCCGCGAGCACCTCTGCCACGATCCCGTCGTGACCGAGCCGGAGCCGGGGACCGAACGCAACGTGCTGGGCGGTCCCCTCGACCCCTGCGGCACCGAGCCGCTGACCGGCTTCTACCGCGACGGGTCCTGCCGCACGGGCCCGGACGACACGGGCAGCCACACGGTGTGCGCCGTCGTCTCCCGCGAGTTCCTCGCCCTGCAGCGCGAGCTCGGGAACGACCTCACGACCCCGCGGCCGGAGTTCGGGTTCCCCGGGCTGCGGCCCGGCGACCGCTGGTGCGTCGTCGCCACCCGCTGGCTGCAGGCCTACCGTGCCGGCGCCGCGGCCGGGGTGGTCCTCGCGGCCACGAACGCGCGGTCGCTGGAGGTCGTGCCGCTCGCCGCGCTGCGGCAGCACGCCGTCGACGTCCCCGACGACATCAGCGACCTGGAATGAGCCCGGCACCCCGCGCGCTGGTGCCGTCGACCCGCCCGGCCCGCGAGGAGCGCCCGTGACCGACCTGCTCGACCTGCCCGTCTCGACCCTCCGGGGCGAGGACACCACGCTCGGCGCGCTCACCGGCCGCCGTCCGGCCCTGGTGGTCAACGTGGCCAGCCGCTGCGGCCTGACCCCGCAGTACACCGGGCTGGAGGAGCTGCAGCGGGAGTACGGCCCGCGCGGGTTCACCGTCGTCGGCGTGCCGTGCAACCAGTTCGCCGGGCAGGAGCCGGGCAGCGCCGAGGAGATCGAGTCCTTCTGCTCGGCCACGTACGGCGTCACCTTCCCGATGACGGGGAAGGTCGACGTCAACGGCGAGGGCGCGCACCCGGTCTACCAGCGGCTCACCGAGGCCCCCGACGCCGCCGGTGAGGCCGGGCCGGTGCGGTGGAACTTCGAGAAGTTCCTGGTCGACGGCGACGGTGCGGTCGTCGCGCGGTTCCGCCCGACGACCGAGCCGGGCGCGCCGGAGGTCCGGACGGCGATCGAGGCGCTGCTCGCCGGCTGACCCGGGGCCGCTCCGGCGGCGGCGGATGCCGGGGCCGCGCCGGCGGGGCAGCATCGGGCCATGGCCGACCTGCACTTCTACTTCGACCCGGTGTGCCCGTTCGCGTGGCTGACCAGCCGGTGGGTGCGCACCGTCGCGTCCCGGCGCGAGTACGACGTCGACTGGCGGTTCATCTCGCTGCGCCTGCTCAACGCGCACGTCGACTACGACGCCCACTTCCCGCCCGAGTACGAGGCCGGCCACACCGCGGGGCTGCGACTGCTGCGCGTGGCCGCCCGCACCCGCGAGGAGCACGGCCGCGCGGCGGTGGGCACGCTCTACGAGGCCCTCGGCCGGCGGGTCTTCGAGACCGAGCCCGACCGGCCCGGCACGGCCGGCGAGCGCGGCACGCGGGCCTACCTCGAGCCGGTGCTGGAGCGCGCCGGGCTGCCGGCCGACCTCGCCGACGCCCTCGACGACGACCGCTGGGACGGCACGATCCGGGCCGAGACCGACGAGGCGCTGGCGCTCACCGGCAAGGACGTCGGGACGCCGATCCTGCACTTCGAGCCGCCCGGGGGCGTCGCCTTCTTCGGCCCGGTCATCAGCCGGCTGCCCGCCGACGACGACGCGGTCGAGCTCTGGGACGCCGTCGTCCGCCTGGCCCGCTTCCCCGGGTTCGCCGAGCTCAAGCGCAGCCTGCGCGAGCGCCCGCAGCTCCTCGCCGCGGGGGTGCAGCCGGACGAGGTCGGGGTACAGGAGGACTGGCACGGCGGGAGCCGCCGCACGAAACGGTGAGCGTGACCCGCACCGGAGCGGGTACTAAGGTGAGCCTTGCCTGATCTCGACCCGTCCGGAGCTGCCCGGTGTCCGTCCCCAGCGTCACCCGCGCTCCCGCGGCGACCCGGGCCACCCCGGCGCGCCCGGCAGGGACCGCCCGGACGCGACGCCGCGTGCTCGGCCTGGCCGGGCTCCTGGTCCTCGTGGTCGCCGCCTGCGCGGCCAGCATCGCGATCGGCACCCGCCCGCTCGGCCTGGGCACCGTGTGGGAGGTCCTCACCGACCGCTCGCTGCGGACCGAGGAGGCGGTCATCGTCTGGGACCTGCGGGTCCCGCGCACCGTGCTCGGGCTCCTGGTCGGGGCGTCGCTCGGGGTCGCCGGCGCCCTGATGCAGGGCCACACCCGCAACCCGCTGGGCGACCCCGGCCTGCTGGGCGTCACCGCCGGCGCCTCCTTCGCCGTGGTCCTGGCCATCGCGCTGCTGGGGATCAGCACGCCGTCGGGGTACGTGTGGTTCGCCTTCGCGGGGGCGCTGGCCGGGACGGTCGCCGTGTACGTCCTGGGCGCGGCCGGCCGCGGCGGGGCCACCCCGGTCACCCTCGCCCTGGCCGGCTCCACGCTGTCCGCGCTGCTGTACGCCCTCGTGCGCGCCGTGCTGGTCAGCGACTCGAACTCGCTGGACGCCTTCCGCTTCTGGGTGGTCGGCGCGCTGGCCGGCCGCGGCGCCGACATCGCCTGGCAGGTGCTGCCCTTCGTCGTCGCCGGCCTGGTGCTCGCCCTGCTCAACGCGCCCGCCCTGGACCTGCTCGGCATGGGCGAGGACGTGGCCCGCGGCCTCGGCCAGCGGGTGTGGCTGGCCCGCGCCGTCGGCCTGGTGGCCATCACGCTGCTGGCCGGCGCCGCGACGGCGGCCTGCGGGCCGATCGCCTTCGTCGGGCTGGTGGTCCCGCACGCCGTCCGGGCGTTCACCGGGCCGGCGCACCGGTGGCTGGTCCCCTGCGCGGCGCTGGCCGGGGCGTTCCTGCTGCTGACCGCCGACGTCGTCGGCCGGGTGATCGCGCGTCCCGGCGAGGTGCAGGTCGGCATCGTGCTCGCCCTGCTCGGCGGGCCGTTCTTCATCGCGCTCGTGCGCCGGCGGCGGAGCGCGACGCTGTGAGGGCCGCCGCGTGACCGCCACCGTCGACACCATCCGCGAGACGACCCCGCCCGACCCCGGCGGGCGCGCGGCCGGCCGCGCGGTCGTCCTGCGCCACGGGCCGGTGTCGGTGCGGTTCCGGTGGCGGTCGGTCGTCGTGCCGCTGGTCGCGCTGGCCGTCGTCGTGCTGCTCGGGGCGGTCGCGCTGGGCCGGGGCGACTACCCGATCGCGGTCACCGACGTGCTGCGCACGCTCGTCGGAGCCGGCGAGCAGGGCCAGCGGTTCGTCGTGCTGGAGCTGCGGGCGCCACGGGTCGTCGTCGGCGCGCTGGTCGGGCTGGCGCTCGGCGTGGCCGGCGCCCTGTTCCAGACCTTCGCGCGCAACCCCCTGGCCTCACCGGACATCCTGGGGATCACCTCGGGGGCCTCGGTGGGCGCCGTCGTCGCGATCGTCGCCACCGGCACCTCGTCGGCCGGCGCGGTCCTCGGCGGCGTCGGCGTCCCGCTCGCGGCCCTCGCCGGGGCGCTGGGGGCCGGGCTGCTGCTGTTCCTGCTGGCCTACCGGTCCGGCGTCGACGGCTACCGGCTGGTCCTCGTCGGCGTCGCGGTGTCCTCGATCTCGCTGGCGGTGGTCGACTGGCTGCTCACCCGGGCGGCCATCTACGACGCCGCGGCCGCCTACGTCTGGATCGTCGGCTCGCTCAACGCCCGCACCTGGGGCCAGGCCGTGCCGCTGGCCGTGGCCCTCGCGGTGCTGGTGCCGCTGGCCCTCGCGGCGGGGCGGGTGCTCGGCGTGCTGCAGTTCGGTGACGACACCGCGCGCGGGCTGGGCGTCCGCCTGGCCGCGGCGCAGGCCGCCGTCGTCCTCGTCGCGGTCGTGCTGGTCGCCGCGTCGGTCTCGGCGGCCGGGCCGATCACGTTCGTCGCGCTGGTCGTCCCGCAGATCGCCGTCCGGCTGACCGGCGGCTCGCGCCCGCCCCTGCTGGCCTCGGGCCTGCTCGGCGCGGCGCTGGTCGTGCTGGCCGACCTGCTCACGCGCACCGTCCTGCCCGAGGCCCTGCCGGTGGGCATCCTCACCGCCGTCGTCGGCGCCCCGTACCTGCTCTGGCTGCTCGTCCGCGGGAGGCGGACCATCGCATGACGACTCCCACCACCGACGCGCCCCCGGTGCCCGCCGCCGCCGGCGAGGGCCGGGTGCGCCTGGCGGCCGAGGGGCTGCGCCTGGCCTACGACGACCGCGTCGTCGTCGACGGGCTGGACCTCGCGCTCACCGACGGCTCGTTCACCGCCGTCGTCGGGCCGAACGGCTGCGGCAAGTCCACGCTGCTGCGGGCGCTGGGCCGGCTGCTGCGCCCGGCGGCGGGTCAGGTGCTGCTCGACGGCCGGGCGATCGCCAGGACGCCGACCCGCGAGGTCGCCCGCGTACTCGGGCTGCTGCCGCAGACGCCGGTGGCCCCCTCGGGGCTCACCGTCGCCGACCTCGTGGCCCGCGGCCGCCACCCGCACCAGAGCTGGCTGCGGCAGTGGTCGACCGAGGACGAGGCGGTCGTCGCCGAGGCGCTGACCTGGACCGACATGGGCGACCTCGCCGACCGTCCGGTGGACGAGCTCTCCGGCGGCCAGCGGCAGCGGGCCTGGATCTCCATGGCGCTCGCCCAGGGCACCGACCTGATCCTGCTCGACGAGCCGACGACCTACCTGGACCTGTCGCACCAGATCGACGTCCTGGAGCTCGTGGCGCGGCTGCACGCCGAGCGGGGACGGACGGTCGTCGTCGTGCTGCACGACCTCAACCTCGCCGCCCGCTACGCGCAGCGGCTGGTGGCCATGCGCGACGGCGTCCTGGTCTCCTCCGGCACGCCGCACGAGGTGCTCACCGAGCAACTGCTCGCCGACGTCTTCGACCTCGAGGCCCGCGTGGTGCCCGACCCGGTGGCCGGCACCCCGATGGTCGTCCCGGTCCGACGGCTCCCCCGGTGAGCTGATGGAACGGCCCCGCTGCAGGGGCCCGCCGCGAGCGTGCGAGCGGTGGGGGGCAGCGGGGTCCTCCCTCAGTTCTCGGCGCGGCCCTCGCGCCAGTAGCCCATGAAGGCCACCGAGCGCCGGTCGACGCCGAGGTCGCCGACCAGGCGGCGGCGCAGCTGCTTGACCATCCCGGCCTCGCCGGCCAGCCAGGCGTAGCAGCCCGCCCCGGCCGCGGGGTCCTCGGGGACCTCCCACAGCAGGCCGGTGTCGAGGTCGACGTCCTCGGGGGTGGGCGCCGGCGCGGCGCAGATCCCCAGGTCCACCAGCGCGGCGTGCACCGCGGGTACCAGCAGCTCGCCGCGGGGGCGGTCGGCGCGGGCCAGCCAGCGCACCTGCACGCCCTCGGGCAGCCGCAGGTCCTGCAGGTCCCCGGCCTCGGGCACCTCGAGGACGGCGACGGCGCGGCGGCCGGGCGGCAGCGCCTCGAGGATCGCGCCGACGGCGGGCACCGCGGTCTCGTCGCCGGCGAGCAGCAGGCAGGAGGCCGTGGCCGGCGGTGCCCACTCGACGCCCCACGCGCGGCCGCGGCCGGGACGGTCGGGGCCCATGAGCACCATCGGGTCGCCCGGGCGGGCCTGCGCGGCCCAAGTGGCGGCCGGGCCGGCGTGCCCGTCGGCGACACCGTGCAGGACGACGTCGAGGTCGACCTCGGACCGCTCGGGGCGGGCCGCGCGCACGGTGTAGGTGCGCAGGACCGGGCGCCGCTCCTCGGCCAGCGCGCAGTAGGCGGGGTACCACTCGGCGCCGGCGGCCTGCAGCTCGGCCAGCGCGGTCGGGTCGGGGGCGAGGACGAGCTTGACCCGCTGGTCGTCCCCGGCCACGCCGAAGCCCTCGAGCTGCGGGCCGGTGAGCGTGATCCGCACCATCGACGGACCGAGGGAGCGGACGCGGGCGACGACGGTCTCGAAGAACAGCCACTGCGGCAGCTCGGCCACCGCCGCTGCCGGGGCCTCGGTCGTCGTCACGCGGGTCTCCGCTCCGCTCGGGGACGGCCCCTGCGGACCGCTTGTAAGGCAAGGCTAACCTCCCCTCGCCCGCAGGGGGAAGCCCCCTGCCCGAACCGGAGGAGGACCCCCGGTGTCCCGACCCCCGCGCCTGCTCGGCGCCTCCCTCGCGCTGGCGGCCCTGCTCGCCGCGAGCGCCTGCGCCGGATCCGGCACCGACGACGAGGCGGAGGCCGCGACGGGAGGCTGGTCGTTCACCGACGACGTCGGCACCACCGTCGAGCTCGACGCCGCGCCGGAGCGGGTGGCCGGCCTGAACGACGTCGCGTCGTCGCTGTGGAACCTCGGCATCGAGCCGGTGGCCACCTTCGGCCAGACCTCGGCCGCCGACGACGTCCAGTTCGAGGGCCGCGACCTCGACGGCGTGGAGATCGCCGGCGAGAGCTACGGGCAGATCGACCTCGAGGCGCTGGCCGCCGCCGACCCCGACCTGATCGTCACCACCGTCTACCCGGTGGACTCCGAGGGGACGCTGGACGACACCCAGCCCCTGTACGGCTTCGAGTCGCTGGAGCAGCAGGAGCAGGTCGCGCGGATCGCGCCGGTCGTGGCGATCGCCTGGCGCGGCTCGGCCGCCGACGTCATCGAGCGCACCGCCGAGCTCGCGGAGGCCCTCGGTGCGGACGTGGACGGCGACGAGGTCAGCGCGGCCCGGCAGGACTACGAGGACGCCTCCGCGGCGCTCACCGAGGCCGCGTCCTCCGGGGTCACCGTGCTGCCGGTGGCCGCCTACCCGGACGAGGGCTTCTACATGGCGAAGGCCCACGACGACCCGTCGCTGCGCCTGTACCAGGACCTCGGCGTGCAGTTCGTCGACCCGGGCGGCGACGGCTACTTCTGGCAGACCGCGAGCTGGGAGCAGGTGCCGCAGTACCGCAGCGACGTGATCCTCTACTCGCTGCGCGGCGCGATGACCCCCGAGGAGATGGCCGGCCAGCCGACCTACGGCCTGCTGCCGGCCGCGCAGGCGCAGCAGGTGCACCCGTGGGAGTACGTCGGCATGGACTACGCCGCCCAGGCCCGCTACATGGAGCGCCTGGCCGGCTGGCTGGCCGACTCCGACAAGGTGTCCTGAGGCGCGAGCGGCGCCGGCGCCTCGGGGACGGGCGCCGGCGCCGGGGCCGGCCGCGCGGCGGTGCGGGCGGTCTGGGCGAGCGCGATGCCGCCGAGCACCACCAACCCGCCGGCCACCTGCCAGCCGGTGAGCACCTGCTCCACCCACAGCCAGGCGACCACCGAGGCGAACACCGGCTCGACGGTGGCGACCAGCCCGGCCGTCGTCGGCGGCAGGTGGCGCAGCGCGGCGATCGACAGCCAGAACGGCGTGATCGCCCCGAGGACGACGATCCAGGCCACGAGCACCCACAGCGGCAGCTGCGCGGAGCCGAGCGAGACCGGCACCCGCTCCCCCAGCACGCCGGCGTCGAACGACGCGGTGAACGGGGCGACGACCGCCCAGAACAGCGCGGCGGCGACGAACGTCCAGGTGGTGAGCGCGACCGGGTCGCGGGTGGCCGTCCCGCGCTCGCCCATGAGGTAGTAGGTCGCCAGGCACACGGCGGCGGCCAGGCCCGCGGCGACGCCGAGCGGGTCCAGCGAGCCGCCGCCCTCCCACACCTGCGCGACGAGGACCAGCCCCGACAGCGACAGCGCCAGCGCCACCCAGATCCGGGGGCGCACGGGTTCCCGGCGCACCAGCCGGACCCACAGCGCGATCCCGACCGGCGCGGTCATCTCGAAGACCAGCGCGATGCCGACGGGCAGCCGGCCGATGGCCACGTAGTAGAGGAACTGCGTGAGCGCGACGCCGACCACGCCGAACACCGCGAGGAAGGGCACCTCGCGCCAGGTGAGCCGCAGCCGCCGCGGGGAGACGAGCGCCAGCGCGGCCAGCAGGCCGACCGCCGCCCCGCCGCAGCGCATCGCCGTCAGCCAGGTGGGCGGGACGCCGGCCTGCAGCGCGAGCGTGGAGACGGTGCCGTTGACGGCGAACAGCCCCGCCGCCGCCACGGTGGTCAGGTAGCCGATGGCTGGGCGGCGGGTGTGCGGCACCCGTCCGAGCGTAGTGGTCGTCGAGTCGTACGCCACCTACCGACGCGTCACTGGGCGTACGCCGGGTCCATCCACACGACCTCCCAGACGTGGCCGTCCGGGTCGGTGAAGCTCGAGCCGTACAGGAATCCGTGGTCCTGCGGCGGCATCCACTTGTCCCCGCCGGCACCGAGGGCCCGCTCGACCATCGCGTCGACCTCCTCGCGGCTGTCGCACGACAGCGCGTACAGCGCCGCCGTCCCCTGCCGCGGGTCGGCGATCCGCGTGCCCTCGGGGACGAAGCCGGCCATCTTCCCGCGGCTCAGCAGCTGCAGGCGGATCGTGTCGCTGACGACCACCGAGACCGACTCCTCGTCGCTGAACTGCTCGTCCACCGTGAACCCGAGGGCGGTGTAGAAGGCCCGGCCGGCCGCCACGTCGGCCACCGGCAGGTTGAGGAAGACCATGCGCACGGTCGCGCTCCCGTCGTCCGGGGCCCTCGGCCCGGGCCCGTCGAGGGGGGAGACGGCGCGGCCGGGCGGAACTCATCGGCCGCGCGTGGCTCCCGGGGAGGGCGGGCACCCTCGACGGCGTGACCGAACCCCGCCCCCCGTGGTCCCGACGGCGCCGCCGCCTGCTCCTCTGGCTGGGCGCGGGGGCCGTCGTCGGCGGGGTCGGGGCGCTCGTGCTGCCCGCGGAGTTCGGTGTCACCGCGGCCTACCTCGGGGCGCTGTGCGCGTTCCTGCTGGTCGCGGCGGCGGTGGTCTTCGTCGCCTTCCCCGGGCCGGACACCGCCGGCGCGCTGCTGCGGTCGACGCCGGTGGCCGGCGCGGTCCTCGTGGTGGGGGTCCTGATCTCGCTGTCGGCGGAGGGGCAGCCGCTGTGGTGGGTGGCCGCGGGAGTGGGCGCGGTGTGGCTGGTCTCCGCGCTGTGGCTGGCCCGCTCCGGCTGACCCGCGGGAGGGCCCCGACTCCGGCCGGGCGAGACTGCGGGACGTGCACCTGCCCTCCGCCTGCTACCTCCCGGACGGCGACGGCTACGTCGCGACCGCGCTGACCATCGGGCCGTGGGACCCGGGCCTCCAGCACGCCGGGCCACCGGCGGCGCTGCTCGCCCGCGAGGTCGAGCGCACCGGCGGCATCCCCGGCGGGCAGACGGTGCGGCTGGCCTACGACGTCCTCGGGCCGGTGCCGGTGGGACCGGTGCGGGTGGAGGCGCGGGTGCTGCGCCCGGGCCAGCGGATCGAGCTGGTGGAGGCCACGCTCACCGCGGGCGGGCGCACGGCGATGCGGGTGACCGCCTGGCGGATGCGCAGCCGCGACGCGGCGGACACCGCCACGCCCCCGCAGCCGGCCGCCGTCGGCCCGGAGGACGCCCGCCCGGCGGTGTTCGACGTGTTCCGCGAGGAGGTCGCCTACCACCGCGCGCTGGACTGGCGGGAGGCGTCGGGCTCGCTCACCGGCACCGGGCCGGCCGCGGCCTGGACCCGGCCGCTGTGCGCGCTGGTCGAGGGCGAGCCGATGACGCCGCTGGAGCACCTGCTGGTCATGACCGACGCGGCCAGCGGCATCTCCGCCGAGCTCCCGTGGGACCGGGCGACCTTCGCCAACGTCGACCTCGTCGTCGCGCTGTTCCGGCAGCCGGCGGGCGAGTGGCTGGGCATGGACGCGACGACGACGATCGGGCCCGGCGGCGTCGGGCAGTGCGCGGCCGAGCTGCACGACACCACGGGGCGGATCGGCCGCTCGGTCGCCTCGCTGTTCGTCGAGCCGAGGTAGCGGCAACTCCGAGCCGCACCGGGTTGGATGGGCACCGACCCCCACGAGCCACCGGAGGACCGGATCCCGCATGGCACCGTTCACCGACCTGCTCGACTGGCTGGCCGGCCGCGGCCTGGAGATCGTGCTGATCATCCTGGGCTCGGTCCTGGTGGCCCGGTTCGTCAGCTGGGTGGGCGACCGGATCACCAGCCGCATCGACGCCCGCTCCACCGGGGGTGACGTGCTGGTCCGCTCCGAGGCGGCCAAGCACCGGCACTCGCTCACCCAGGTCGTCACCTGGACGCTCATCGTGATGGTCTACGCGGTGGCGGCGTTCTACGTGCTCGACCGCCTCGGCGTGCCGGTCACCGGCCTGGTCGCCCCGGCCACCGTGCTCGGCGTGGGGCTCGGCTTCGGCGCGCAGCGGATCGTCGGCGACGTCCTGGCCGGGTTCTTCCTCATCACCGAGCGGCAGTACGGCTTCGGCGACGTCGTCTCGATCCAGGTGGTCGGCGGCGGCGACCCGGCCGACGGCACCGTCGAGGACGTCACGCTGCGGATCACCCGGCTGCGCTCGGCCGACGGCGAGGTGGTCACCATCCCGAACGGGCAGATCGTCAAGGTGGTCAACCTGTCCCGCGACTGGGCGCGCGCGGTGGTCGACGTCCCGGTGCCGACGACGGCCGACGTCACGCGGGTCAACGAGATCCTCCGCGAGGTGGGCCGGCAGGCCTTCGCCGACCCCGACCTGCGCCGCCTGCTGCTCGACGAGCCGAGCGTGATGGGCGTCGAGAGCATCGACCTCGAGCAGGTCAACGTGCGGGTGGTCGCCCGCACGCTGCCCGGCCGGCAGTTCGAGGTGAGCCGCGACCTGCGCGCCCGGATCGTGCTGGCCTTCGGCCACGCCGGCCTCAACGTGACCCCGGAGCCGGCACCCGCACCGGCGCCCGCCCCGGTCCGGCAGGGGGCGCAGCAGTGACCGTCCCGGGCGCGCCGCGTCCCGAGGAGACGGGCGGCGGCGACCCCGCCGGCCGCGGCCGCTTCGGCCTGTCGAACGTCTTCCGCCGCTCACCCGGGCACATCGGCCGGGCGCGCACCTCCACGCTGGTGCTGGCCGCGCTCTTCGTGGGCCTGGGCGTGCTCTACCTGTACGTGAAGCCGCCGGACCCGGCGACCGTCCCGGCCGGCGGCACGACGGAGGTCACCACCCCGGCGCCCGCGCCCGCGCCGGAGACGACGGCACCCCCGACGACTCCCGAGCCGGAGCCGACGACGCCGGAGGAGACGACGACGCCCGAGGAGACGACGGCGCCGACGCCGGGCCCGACGACCACCGCGCCGGCTCCCCCGACCCTGCCGACGACGGCCACCCCGCGGACGACGGAGCCCGCGACGGAGACGCCGACGACGCAGCAGCCGCCGTCCCCCGCCGAGGAGCCCCCGCCGACGACGGACACCACCCCGACCACCTGACGCGGCGCGTGGACAGCCGATGTGAACGACGGTTAACGTCCGGGGCGGAGATCCCACACAGGAGGCACAACATGGCGGTGGCCGCGCCGGAGTCGTCGCGCGCCCGGCACGAGGACCTGGTCGCCGAGCTGCGCGAGCGGCTGGCCCGGCGCGCGCTCGGCGGCTCCGAGGCCGCCCGCGCCCGGCACGTCGAGCGCGGCAAGCTGCTCCCCCGCGACCGCGTCGCGCACCTGCTCGACCCCGGCAGCCCGTTCCTCGAGCTCTCGCCGCTGGCCGCCGAGGACATGTACGACGGCGACTCCCCCGGCGCCGGGATCATCACCGGCGTCGGCCGGGTCGCGGGCCGCCCGTGCGTCGTCGTCGCCAACGACGCCACGGTCAAGGGCGGCACCTACTACCCGGTGACGGTGAAGAAGCACCTGCGGGCGCAGGAGGTGGCGCTGCAGAACCGGCTGCCGTGCGTCTACCTCGTCGACTCCGGCGGCGCGTTCCTGCCGATGCAGGACGAGGTCTTCCCCGACCGCGAGCACTTCGGCCGGATCTTCTTCAACCAGGCCACGATGAGCGCCCGCGGCATCCCGCAGGTGGCCGCCGTCCTCGGCTCCTGCACCGCCGGCGGCGCGTACGTGCCGGCGATGGCCGACGAGTCGGTGATCGTCCGCGAGCAGGGCACGATCTTCCTGGGCGGGCCGCCGCTGGTGAAGGCCGCCACCGGCGAGGTGGTCAGCGCCGAGGACCTCGGCGGCGGCGACCTGCACAGCCGCGTCTCCGGCGTCACCGACCACCTGGCCGACGACGACGAGCACGCGCTGGAGATCGTCCGCGGCATCGTGTCCACGCTGGCCCCGCCCGCGCCGCCGGCCTGGGAGGTGGCCCCGCCGCGGGACGCCGTCCGCCCGCAGACCGACCTCTACGACCTGGTGCCGGTCGACCCCCGCACGCCCTACGACGTCCGCGACGTCGTCACCACGCTGGTCGACGGCGGCGAGCACCAGGAGTTCAAGGCCCTCTACGGGCCCACCCTGGTGACCACCTTCGCCCGGCTGCACGGGCACCCGGTCGGCATCGTCGCCAACAACGGCGTGCTGTTCGGGGAGTCCGCGCTCAAGGGTGCGCACTTCGTCCAGTTGTGCGACCAGCGGCGCATCCCGCTGCTGTTCCTGCAGAACATCACCGGGTTCATGGTCGGCCGCGACTACGAGGCCGGCGGCATCGCCAAGCACGGCGCCAAGATGGTCACCGCCGTCGCCTGCGCCCGGGTGCCCAAGCTGACCGTCGTCATCGGCGGGTCCTACGGCGCGGGCAACTACTCGATGTGCGGCCGGGCCTACTCCCCCCGCTTCCTGTGGATGTGGCCCAACGCCCGCATCTCGGTGATGGGCGGCGAGCAGGCCGCGTCGGTGCTGGCCACCGTCCGCCGCGACGGGCTGGCCGCCCGCGGCACCGACTGGCCCGCCGAGGAGGAGGAGGCGTTCAAGGCGCCGATCCGCGGCCAGTACGAGGCCCAGGGCAACCCCTACTACTCGACGGCGCGGCTGTGGGACGACGGCGTCCTCGACCCCGCCGACACCCGCACCGTCCTCGGCCTGGCGCTGTCCGCGTGCGCGCAGGCCCCCCTCGACGACGTCGCCTACGGCGTCTTCCGGATGTGACCGCCGTGTTCGACACCGTCCTCGTCGCCAACCGGGGCGAGATCGCCGTCCGCGTCGTCCGGACGCTGCGCCGGCTCGGCATCCGCTCGGTCGCCGTCTACAGCGACGCCGACGCCGGCGCCCCGCACGTCCGCGCCGCCGACGTCGCCTACCGGCTCGGCCCCGCCCCGGCCGCGGAGAGCTACCTGTCGGTGGAGCGCGTGGTCGAGGCGTGCCTCGCCACCGGCGCGCAGGCCGTGCACCCCGGCTACGGCTTCCTCTCGGAGAACCCGGCCCTGGCCGCCGCGCTGGCCGACGCCGGCGTCGTGTTCGTCGGCCCGCCGGCCGAGGCGATCCGGGTGATGGGCGACAAGATCACCGCCAAGAAGACCGTGGTCGCCTCGGGCGTGCCGGTCGTCCCCGGCATCGCCGAGCCCGGCCTCACCGACGACGACCTGGTGGCCGCCGCCCCCGGGATCGGGTTCCCGGTGCTGGTCAAGCCCTCGGCGGGCGGCGGCGGCAAGGGCATGCGGGTGGTCGAGGACGCCGCCGGCCTGCCCGCGGCGCTGGCGTCGGCCCGCCGGGAGGCGCGTGCGGCGTTCGGCGACGACACGCTGTTCCTCGAGCGGTTCGTGCAGCGGCCGCGGCACGTCGAGGTGCAGGTGCTCGCCGACGCGCACGGCGCGGTCGTGCACCTCGGCGAGCGCGAGTGCAGCCTGCAGCGGCGGCACCAGAAGGTGGTCGAGGAGGCGCCGTCGCCGCTGCTGGACGCGGCCACCCGCGAGCGGATCGGCGCGGCGGCCTGCGCCACCGCCCGCAGCGTCGGCTACACCGGCGCGGGCACCGTGGAGTTCATCGTGTCGGCCGACCGGCCCGACGAGTTCTTCTTCATGGAGATGAACACCCGGCTGCAGGTCGAGCACCCGGTCACCGAGCTGGTCACCGGCCTGGACCTGGTCGAGCAGCAGCTGCGGGTGGCGGCCGGGGAGCCGCTGCCGTTCACCCAGGACGACGTCGCGCTGACCGGCTGGGCGGTCGAGGCGCGGGTCTACGCCGAGGACCCCGCCCGCGGCTTCCTGCCCACCGGCGGGCGGGTGCTGGCGCTGGCCGAGCCCGCCGGCGCCCGCGTGGACTCCGGTGTCGCCGCCGGCACCGTCGTCGGCTCGGACTACGACCCGATGCTGGCCAAGGTGGTCGCCGCCGGCCCCGACCGCGCCACGGCACTGGCCGCGCTGGACCGGGCGCTCGCGGAGACCGCGGTGCTCGGCGTGACCACCAACGTCGGGTTCGTGCGGTCGCTGCTCGCCGAGCCCGCGGTCCGCGCCGGGGACCTGGACACCGCGCTGCTCGACCGGTTCGCCGCCGCCTGGGAGCCGCCCGCCGTCCCCGACGACGCCGTCCTCGCCGCCGCCGCGCACGTGTGGCTGGCCGCCTGGGCCGCCGCCGACCCGGCCGACCCGTGGAGCGCGCCCACCGGCTTCCGCGCCGGCGCGCCGTCCGCGCCGTTCGTCGTCCGGCTGGAGGCCGGCGGCCGGCAGCGGACGGTGACGCTGACCGGCACGCCCGCCGCCGCGCGCGCCGGCCTCGACGGCGCCGACGCCGGGCCGCTGAGCTGCGCGCCCGAGGACGGCGGCCTGGCGCTGGTGCGCGCGGGCGTGCGGTCGCACTGCCGGGTGGCCGAGGACGGCGACGCGCTGTTCGTGCACGCCGGCGGCGCCGACTGGCCGCTGCGCCGGGCCCGGCGGCCGGTGCTGCGGCCGGACGCCGCCGCGCACGCCCCCGAGCTGACCAGCCCGATGCCCGGCACGGTGATCGCCACCCCGGCGTCCGGCGGGCAGCCGGTCGGCGCGGGCGACCCGGTGGTCGTCGTCGAGGCGATGAAGATGGAGCACACGCTGCGCGCCCCGGCCGACGGCGTCGTCGACCTGCTCGTCGCCCCCGGCGACCGCGTCGCCCTCGACCAGGTGCTGGCCCGGCTCACCCCGGCCTGAGTTCCGCGGCCAGGGGTGCGCCGGGTCGGGAGGTCCCGACTGCGTGCCGCCCGGGACCGCGACGGGCCGCGACGGGGACCAGCCCGGCACGGGTCGCTCGATCGGCCCTACGCGGGCACCGGCCGCGACGCCAGGATGGAGGTCCGGAGATCGTCCAGGGCACGGTGCCGGGCGCCGGCCAGCGACGGTTCCGCCGTGGCCCGGGCGACCTGGAGCGGCACGCCCCGCGGCTGGTGTGCCAGCGCCTCCGACACGGCCCTCACGACGGCGGGACGCGGGCCCCACGTACCACCGAGGACGATGAGCCGGGGGTCGGTGAGCGCGACGACGGCCCCGAGTACGCCGCAGATCGCCTCCGCCAGGGCGGCGAGCACGCGGCCCGGCCGGTCACCGGGAGCGTCGACCACGCCCAGCAGGGCGTCGACGTCGACGGCGGTGGAGTCCGGCCGGCGCAGCTGCAGCTCGGCGAAGACCTCGGTGAAGGCGACGGCGCGGCCGTCGGGGCTGCGAGTGAGCACGTGGGCGATCTCGCCGGCGAGGCCGCCGTGCCCGCGGCGGACCTCGCCGTCGGCGACGACGGCGCAGCCGAGTCCCTCACCCAGGTACAGGTACGCGAAGTCCTCGAGCTCCCCCGGGGCCGCGGCCGCGCGCTCGGCGCGGGCGGCCCAGTTGACGTCGTTGTCCACGGTCACCGGCCCGGCGACCAGCGGGGCGAGGACCTCGACCGGGGAGAGCTCACCGACCAGGAACGGCGCGTCCGGCAGGTGCACCAGCCGGCCCGAGCCCCGGTCGACCGGGTCGGCGGCGCTGACCACGGCCGACCGGGCCGGGCCCGGGCCGCCGTCCACGGCGCGGCGGGCCGCCGCCCGCAGCGCCCGAGCCACCTGGTCCGGCTGCGCGGGGCGGCCGACCGCCTCGGCCTCCCGGGCGACGACCCGGCCGTGGACGTCGACGGCCTCGGCGACGACACCCTCCGGGGCGATGCCGAGGACCAGGGCGACCCCGAGGTCGCCGGCGAGCGCGTAGTACGTGCCGATCCGGCCGCGGCCGGTGGTGCGCTCACCGGTGTCGCGCAGCAGCCCCGCCTCGGTCAGCCGGCGCACGCTCTCGCCGACGGTGGGCTTGGAGATGCCGGTGCGGGCGGCGATCTCGGCGCGGGTCAGCCGGCCCCGGTCGATCAGCGCGCGGAGGACGTGCTCGTCGGTCAGCGAGCGGAGCAGCTCCAGCGACGGCTTGGCCGGGGTCATGCGGACGAGTCTAGTAAGGACTGTTGCCTGGAACGCGCGGCTGCTCTAGGGTCCCACTCAAGTAAGGAGTCCTTCCTGAACGGAGTGAGCACCGTGACCCTCACCGCCTCCCCCACCCCGTACGCGCGGCACCTGCCGCCGCTGCCGCACTGGGAGACCCCCCCGGAGGACCTGAAGGCCGCGATCCGGGAGATCAAGCCGGCGCTGCGGGCGCGCATCGCCGCCTCCGGTCGCACGGTGGAGGAGGTCTTCGCCGTCGTCGAGGCCCGCATCGCCGCCGCGGTCGCCGAGATCGAGGCGGCGAAGGCGCGCGGTGAGCAGATCTGGCCGGTTCTCGACTACGCCGACATCGAGGCGGGCACGGTCTCCGCCGACGAGCTCGCGACGCTCCGCCGCCGCGGCTGCCTGGTCGTCCGCGGGCACTTCCCCCGCGAGCAGGCGCTGGCCTGGGACGCCGGCATCGTCGACTACGTCGAGAGCAACCGCTTCTTCGAGGACTACCGCGGCCCGGGCGACGACTTCTTCGGCAGCGTCGGCTCCAAGCCCGAGATCTACCCCGTCTACTGGTCCCCGCCCCAGATGGAGGCCCGGCAGAGCGACCGCATGGCCCGGGTGCAGGGCTTCCTCAACGCGCTGTGGACGTCCGAGTCCGACGGCGTCCGGTGGTTCGACCCGGACCGCGACTCGCTCTACCCCGACCGCATCCGCCGCCGCCCGCCGGGCGCGGACTCCGGCGGCCTGGGCACCCACCTCGACCCCGGCACGCTCGACCTGTGGATGACCGAGGCCTACCAGAAGGCCTTCCGGCACCTGTTCGACGGCACCGTCGAGGCCTACGACCCGTACGACGCCGCCTACCGCACCGCCGGCCCGCAGTACCCCGGCTCCACCATGTGCTCGGCGTTCCGCACCTTCCAGGGGTGGACCGCGCTGTCGGACATGGACCACGACCAGGGCGTGCTGCACACCGTGCCGATCCCCGAGGCGATGGCCTACCTGATGCTGCGCCCGCTGCTGCCCGACGTCCCCGACGACGACATGTGCGGCGTCACCACCAACCAGGTCTTCCCGGCCAGCGAGAAGTGGCACTCCCTGCTGCTGCGCGCCGCCAGCGGCATCCCCGACGTCCGCGCCGGCGACTCCGTCTGGTGGCACTGCGACATGATCCACTCGGTCGCCCCGGTCACCGACCAGCAGGGATGGGGCAACGTCATGTACGTCCCCGCCGCCCCCTGGTGCCCGCGCAACGAGGCCTACGCCGCCTCCGTGCGCGACGCGTTCCTCACCGGCTCCAGCCCCACCGACTTCCCCGCCGAGCACTACGAGCGCACCTGGGCGAACCGGTTCACCCCCGACCAGCTCAACGACACCGGCCGGCGCGGGCTCGGCCTCGCCTGACCCACCCCCGCCCGAGCCGCGGCGCGGCAGGATGCCCGGCATGGTGCTGGGGCTGCGACGACCGGTCGTGCAGGCGCCGATGGCCGGCGGGCCGTCGACGGTGGAGCTGGCCGCGGCGGTGTCCGGGGCCGGTGGCCTGGGCTTCCTCGCCGCCGGCTACCGGACGCCGGACGCGGTGCGCGAGGAGGTCCGCGCCGTCCGGGCGCGGACCCGGGAGCGGTTCGGCGTCAACGTCTTCGTCCCCGGGCCGCCCGCCGACGAGGGCGCCCTGCGCCGCTACGCCGAGCGGCTGCGGCCCGAGGCGCGGCGGTGGGGCGTGGACCTCGGCGAGCCCCGCGCCGACGACGACGCGTGGGAGGCCAAGGTCGCCGTCCTCGCCGAGGAGCGGGTGCCGGTGGTGTCGTTCACCTTCGGCCTGCCGCGGCCGGACATGGTCGCCGCGCTGCACGACGCCGGCGCCACCGTGCTGGTCACCGTCACCTCGCCGGAGGACGCCCTCCCCGCCCGCGACGCCGGCGCGGACGCGCTGGTGGTGCAGGGGGTCGAGGCCGGCGGCCACCGCGGCGGCCTCCGCGACGAGGACGGGGCGGGCGAGTACGGGCTGCTGCCGCTGCTGCGGCTGGTCGCCCGGGCGGTGGACCTGCCGATGGTCGCCGCCGGCGGGATCGTCGACGGCCCCTCGGTCGCGGCGGTGCTCGTCGCGGGCGCGGAGGCCGCGCAGCTGGGCACGGCGTTCCTGCTGTGCCCCGAGGCCGGGACCGGCGCGGCGCACCGGGCGGCGCTGGGCGCCGGCCGGCCGACGGCGCTCACCCGCGCGTTCAGCGGCCGGCGCGCCCGCGGGCTGGTCAACCGCTTCCTCGCCGAGCACACCGCCGCGGCTCCGGCCGCCTACCCGCACGTCCACCACCTGACGACGCCGTTGCGCGCGGCGGCCCGGCAGGCCGGCGACCCGGAGGCCATCAGCATGTGGGCCGGGCAGGCGTACGCGCTGGCCGAGGCGCTGCCCGCCGGGGAGCTGGTCGCCCGCCTCGCCGACGACGCCGCGGCCGCCCTCGCGCACCCCCGGCCCAGCACCTCCTGACCGGGCGCTAGGGTTCCGCGCAGGCTCACGAGAGGCAGCGACAAGTACCTGGCTGGCTGCCCGGCAACCTCTCCTCCGTCCGAGGTGCTCCCAGGGGAAGAGCCGGCCGCGCGGCGCCCGCCGCGCGGCAAGACGGAGCCCTCCGTGCGCCGCGGGGTCTCCGCGAGCGAGAGGAGACGGCGCCGTGCCCGACCAGCAGAGCTGGAGCTTCGAGACCCGGCAGATCCACGCCGGGACCAGCCCCGACCCCACCACCGGGGCCCGCGCCCTGCCGATCTACGCCACGACCAGCTACCAGTTCCGCGACGCCCAGCACGCCGCCGACCTGTTCGCGCTGGCCGAGATGGGCAACATCTACACGCGGATCATGAACCCGACGCAGGACGCGCTCGAGCAGCGCGTGGCCTCCCTCGAGGGCGGCGTCGCCGCGCTCGCGGTGGCCAGCGGCCAGGCCGCCGAGACCCTGGCGATCCTCAACGTCGCCGAGGCCGGCAGCCACGTCGTCGCCTCGGCGTCGCTGTACGGCGGCACCTACAACCTGCTGCACCACTCGCTGCCCAAGCTCGGCGTCGAGGTGTCCTTCGTCGAGGACCCCGACGACCCGGAGAACTGGCAGTCGCTGGTCCGCGAGAACACCAAGGCGTTCTACGGGGAGTCGATCGGCAACCCGAAGGGCGACGTCCTCGACATCTCCGCGGTGTCGGAGGTGGCGCACCGCAACGGCGTGCCGCTGATCGTCGACAACACCATCGCCACGCCGTTCCTCGTGCGCCCGCTCGAGCACGGCGCCGACGTCGTCGTCCACTCGGCCACCAAGTACCTCGGCGGCCACGGCACCGCGATCGCCGGGGTCATCGTCGACGGCGGCAACTTCGACTGGACCCGCGGCCGGTTCCCCGGCTTCACCACGCCGGACCCGACCTACCACGGCGTCGTCTACGCCGACCTCGGCGCGCCCGCCTACGCGCTCAAGGCCCGGGTGCAGCTGCTGCGCGACCTCGGCCCGGCGATCAGCCCGTTCAACGCGTGGCTGGTCGTGCAGGGCATCGAGACCCTGTCGCTGCGCATGGAGCGGCACGTGGCCAACGCCCAGCGGGTGGCCGAGTTCCTCGAGGCGCACGACGAGGTGGAGTCGGTGCACTACGCCGGCCTGCCGTCCTCGCCGTGGCACGCCGCCCAGCAGCGCTACGCCCCGCGCGGCGCCGGCGCGGTGCTGGCGTTCGAGATCCGCGGCGGCGTCGAGGCCGGCAAGCGCTTCGTCGAGGCGCTGGAGCTGCACAGCCACGTGGCCAACATCGGCGACGTCCGCAGCCTGGTCATCCACCCGGCGTCGACGACCCACTCGCAGCTGACGCCGGAGGAGCAGCGGACCACGGGCGTCACGCCCGGCCTGGTGCGCCTGGCCGCCGGACTGGAGGGGATCGAGGACATCCTCGCCGACCTCGAGGCCGGCTTCCGCGCCGCGAAGGGCGCCTGACGTGGGCGGGGTGCGGGACCTCCCGGGGTCCCGCACCCCGCCGCGCACCGGCGGGTGGCGCGACGGCGACCCCGCCGGGGACCGGCTGTTCCTGGACCTGGACGGACCGGTCCGGCTCGAACGCGGCGGGGTGCTGCCCGGCGTCCGGGTGGCCTACGAGACCTGGGGCACGCTCGCCCCCGACGGCGGCAACGCGGTGCTGGTCGAGCACGCGCTCACCGGCGACAGCCACGTCACCGGCCCGGCCGGGCCCGGCCACCCGACGCCGGGCTGGTGGGCGTCGCTGGTCGGGCCGGGCGCGGCGCTGGACACCGACCGGTTCTTCGTCGTCTGCGCCAACGTGCTCGGCGGGTGCCAGGGGACGACCGGCCCGTCCTCGACCGCGCCCGACGGCCGGCCGTGGGGACCGCGGTTCCCCGAGGTGACCGTCGGCGACCAGGTGCTGGTCGAGGCGGCGCTGGCCGACACGCTCGACATCGACCGGTGGGCCGCCGTCGTCGGCGGGTCGATGGGCGGGATGCGGGCGCTGGAGTGGGCGGTCGCGCTGCCCGACCGGGTGGCCGGGCTGTTCTTCCTCGCCTCGGGCGCGGCGGCCACCGCCGACCAGATCGGCACCCAGACCACCCAGCAGGCCGCGATCCGCGCCGACCCGGTCGCCGGGCTCGGCGTCGCCCGGCGGATCGCGCACCTGACCTACCGCAGCGCGTTCGAGCTGGAGGAGCGCTTCGGCGCGGCCGTGCAGGCCGACGGCCGGTTCGCCGTCGCCTCCTACCTGGACCACCACGCCGACAAGCTCACCCGCCGCTTCGACCCCGGCAGCTACCTGGTGCTCACCGAGGCGATGAACACCTGGGACGTCGGCCGCGGCCGGGGCGGGGTGGAGGCGGCGCTGGCCCGGGTGACCGCGCGGGCGGTGGTGGCCGGCGTCGACTCCGACCGGCTCTACCCGCTGGAGCTGCAGCGGCGGGTGGCCGACGCGCTCGGGGTGCCGCTGCGGGTGGTGTCCTCGCCGTACGGGCACGACGGCTTCCTCATCGAGGCGGCCGCCGTCGGCGCGCTCCTCCGCGAGCTGCTCGACGCCTGACGGGGCCGGGGTCCCGGAGCCAGGGCCCCGGGCCCGGTCCGCCGGGATCCCGGGCTCCCGACAGACTGGGCCCGTGGACGACGACCTCGACGCCCTGCGGCCGGCCTGCGACCGCGCCCTGACCGGCCACGGCCCCCAGCGCGCCGCCGACCTGCTGGCCACCATCCCGCCGGACACCGCGCTGGACCGGTACGGCGCGGGCGGCGTCGTCGCGGAGCTCGAGGCGGAGGTCGCGCAGCTGCTGGACAAGCCGGCCGCGGTCTACCTGCCCAGCGGGACGATGGCGCAGCAGGCGGTGCTGCGGGTGCACGCCGGGCGCAGCGGCCGCGCCACCGTCGTCGCCCACCCCGAGTGCCACCTGTTCCGGCACGAGGGCGGCGCGCTGGCGCGGCTGCAGGGCCTGGTCGAGCGCCCGGTCGGCGACCGGCACCGGATGCTGCTGCGCGCCGACCTCGACGGCGTCGCCGAGCCGCCGGCCGCGCTGGTCGTCGAGCTGCCGCAGCGGGACCTGGGCGGTCCGCTGCCGCCGTGGGACGACGTCGTCGAGCAGGCCGCGTGGGCGCACGACGTGCACTCGGTGGCCCACCTCGACGGCGCCCGGCTGTGGGAGGCCGCCGCCGGCTACGAGATGCCGCCGTCGGACGTCGCGGCGCCGTTCGACACCGTCTACGTCAGCTTCTACAAGGGGGTCGGCGCGCTGGCCGGGTGCTGCGTGGCCGGGCCCGCGGACGTCGTCGCCGAGGTCCGGGAGTGGCGCGGGCGGATGGGCGGCACGCTGTTCGGCCTGTGGCCGGGCGCGGCCTCGGCACTGTCGTGCCTGCGCCGCCGGCTGCCGCTGTTCCCCGCCTACCTCGAGCGGGCGCGGGAGGTCGCCGAGACCGTCCGCGGCCTGCCCGGGGTGCGGGTGGTGCCCGACCCGCCGCAGACGCCGATGCTGCACCTGCTGCTGTCGACCACCCCGGACGCCTTCCGCGCTGCCGCCCGCGCGCTCGCCCAGGAGGGGCTGTGGACCTGGGCGCGGGCAGGCGTCACCGGCGACCCCACCGTGGTGCGGGTCGAGCTCCCGGTGGGCGACGCGACGCTGGCGCTGTCCCTCGACGAGGTCCGCGACGCCGTCGCCCGCCTCGCCGGCGCCGTCTGAGGTGACGTGATGGGCCGCCCTCCAGGGGGCCCGCGCCGAGCGTGCGAGGCGTGGGGGGAAGGGTGGTCCTTCGTCAGTCGGCGGCGTCGCCGGGGGTGTAGCCGGCCGGCGGCAGCGGACGGCGCACCACCGGCCGCACCTTCCGCGCCGCGTCGAGCCGCTCGGTGTAGCTGGCCGCGTTGAGCCGGATGTGCGCGAGGTCGTCGTCGGTGGTCGGCCGCAGCACCTTCGCCGGGACGCCGGCCACCAGCGACCCCGGCGGCACGACCGTCCCCTGGGTGACGACGGCGCCCGCGGCCACGATGGACCCCGACCCGATGTGCGCGCCGTTCATGACGATGCTGCCCATGCCGACCAGCACGTCGTCGTCGACGCGGGCGCCGTGCAGGACGACGCGGTGCCCGACGGTGACGCCGCGGCCGAGGACCAGCGGGAAGCCGGGGTCCGAGTGCAGGGTGCTGCCGTCCTGCACGTTGGAGCCCTCGCCGATCTCGATGACCTCGTGATCGGCCCGGGCGACCGCGCCGTACCAGATGCTGGAGCGCGGTCCCATCGTGACCGCGCCGACCACCACCGCCGTCGGCGCGACGAAGGCCTCCTCGTCGATGGCCGGGGCGCCGAAGGGCAGTTCCGCGATGTAGTTGTCCGCCACGGCGTCCACCCCAGCACACCCGGAGCCCCGTCGGCGCGGGCAGGATCACCCCGTGTCCGCTTCCCTGCCGCCGCTGCCCACCACGGTCGTCGGGAGCCTGCCCCAGCCCGGGTGGCTCATCGACCACGACCGGCTGGCTCACCAGTTCCCGCCCCGGGTCCGCGCCCGGGAGCTGTGGCGGCCGGCGCCGGACCTGCTGGAGGAGGCGCAGGACGACGCGACGCTGCTGGCGGTCCGCGCCCAGGAGGCGGCCGGCCTGGACCTGGTCGGCGACGGCGAGCAGCGGCGGGAGTCCTACTCGAACCACTTCGCCACCGCGCTCGACGGGGTCGACGTCGACACCCCCGGCACGGTGCTCAACCGCTCCGGGAAGCCGATCCCGGTGCCGCGGGTGGTCGGCGAGCTCCGCCGCCGCGGCCCGATCCAGGCGCGCGACGTGCGCTTCCTCCGCGCCGCCACCGACCGGCCGGTCAAGATCACGCTGCCCGGCCCGTTCACCATGGCGCAGCAGGCGCAGGACGAGCACTACGGCGACGACCGCGCCCTGGCGCTGGCCTACGCCGACGTCGTCCGCGAGGAGATCGCCGACCTGTTCGCCGCGGGCGCCGACGTCGTGCAGATCGACGAGCCGTGGCTGCAGGCCCGGCCGGAGGTGGCCCGCCGCTACGGCGCCGAGGCGGTGACCCGCGCGGTGGAGGGCGCGCCCGGTCCGGTGCACCTGCACCTGTGCTTCGGCTACGCGGCCATGGTGAGCGAGCGCCCGGAGGGCTACTCGTTCCTGCCCGAGCTGGCCGACACCCCGGTCGACACGGTGTCGGTGGAGACGGCGCAGTCGCACCTGGACCCGGCGCAGCTGCGGCCGCTGCGCGGCAAGGGCATCGCCCTCGGCGTCCTGGACCTGTCCACGCCGGAGGTGGAGACGCCGGAGGTGGTGGCCGACCGCGTGCGGCGGGCCCTGGACGACGTCGACGTCGCGCGGCTGGTCCTCACCAGCGACTGCGGCCTCAAGTACCTGCCGCGGGCGTCCGCCGAGGGCAAGATGCGCTCGCTCGCGCGGGCGGCGGAGGTGCTCCGCACGGAGCTCTGAACGCGGGATCAGGGCGTGCGGACGCTCCACCGGTCGAGGAACTCCCCGGGGCCGACGGCGTCGAGCTCGTCCCGGATCGCGGCCAGCAGGTGTCCCGGCGCGTGCGGGTCCTCGGCGGGCACCCGCAGGACCTCCCCGCCGTCGGCGCGGCGGCGCACCACCACGTCGTGCACCGTCGGCGTGGGGACCAGCCCCTGGGCGAGCTCGGCGGCGAGGGCACCGGTGACGCGGACCCAGTGCCGCAGCCGCCCGCCCGGCCGGGGCTCGAGGTCGGCGGCGTAGACCTCACCGGCCCGGACGGCGTCGGTGCTCCCCACGCCGACAGGGTGGCGCACCGGGGGACGTCCCGGTCAGGATCCCGGCGTGACCCTGCCGACCGACCTGCCGGTCCTGGCCTTCCCCGACCAGGCCGCGTTCGAGGCGTGGCTGGAGGCCGAGCACGCCACCGCGCCGGGCTGCTACGTGAAGCTGGCGAAGAAGGGCGCGGGCGTGCCCTCGCTGACCCGCGACGAGATGGTCGAGTCGCTGCTGTGCTTCGGCTGGATCGACGGCCGCAGCAACAGCGTGGACGACCACTGGTACCTGACCCGGGTCACGCCACGGCGGCCGCGCAGCGTGTGGTCGCAGAAGAACGTCGGCATCGTCGCCGGGCTCGTCGCGGCCGGCCGGATGCGGCCCGCGGGTCTGGCGCAGGTGGAGGCGGCGCAGGCCGACGGCCGCTGGGACCGCGCCTACGCGGGCCCGGCCACCATCACCGTCCCCGACGACCTCGCCGAGGCGCTGGCCGCCGAGCCCGCCGCGCAGGAGGCGTTCGCGGGGCTGGACGGCACCAACCGCTACGCCGTCCTGTGGCGGGTGCACACCGCCGCCACCCCGGCCACGCGGGCGAAGCGGATCGCGGCCCTGGTGACGATGCTCGCGGAGGGCCGCCTGCTGCACTAGCCGAGGGGGTCGGCGTCCTCGGGGGCCACGCCGGGGCGCTCGCGCCAGAAGCGGGCGTCGCGCCACCGCCACAGCAGCATGAGGCCGATCCCGGCCACCATGATCCCGACGCCGATCACCAGCGGCGGGCCGAGGCCGAGCCAGGCCTGGCCGGTGTAGCTGTTCGCCGGGTCGGCGAGGTCGCGCACGGAGAGCACCAGCAGCCAGCCGAGCATCGCCGCCCCGACCAGCGGACCGACGCCGAGCAGCAGCGCGTCGCGCACGCTGCGGGCCAGCCGGCGGCGGAAGTACCAGGCGCAGGCCAGGCCGGTGAGCCCGTAGTACAGCGCGATCAGCAGCGACAGCGCGGTGATCGAGTCGAACAGCGCGTTCTCGCTGACCAGGTGCACGCCGACGTACCAGGCGACCGCCACGCCGGCGACCCACCAGGTGGAGACGTCCGGCGTCCGGAACCGCTCGGACACCGACCCGAACCGCGCCGGCAGCGCCGCCCGCCGCGCCATCGACAGGCCGGTGCGCGAGGCCGGGATGATCGTCGTCTGCGTGGAGGCGATCGCCGAGGTGGCGACGGCGGCCAGCACCACCCAGTCCCAGCCGCCCAGCGCCTGCGTGGACAGCAGCGCGAAGACCGCCTCCTCCTCGTCGGCGTTGCCGGCCAGCCAGGACGTCCCCGCGAAGGAGACGACGGCGACCGCGACGCCGACGTAGGTGAGCAGCAGGACCACCGTCGACAGCACGCCGGCCCGGCCCGGGGCGACCCGCGGGTCGGTGGTCTCCTCGGTCAGGTTGACCGCCGACTCCCAGCCCCAGTAGGCGAAGACGCCGAGCAGGAGACCGCCGGTGAGCGCGGCGCCGCCGGCACCGAAGGGGTCCAGCCAGTCCCAGGACGGCGTCAGCCCGCCGAAGGGCGAGTCGCCCCGGACGCCGCGGACGACCGCGACGACGGCGAACACCAGCAGCGCCGCGGTCTGGGCGAGGATCAGCCCGTTCTGCAGCCGGGCGGAGATCTCGGTGCCGAGCACGCAGATCGCCGACATGACGACGACCAGCAGCACGCTCAGCGCGACGACCGCGGGCGTGGAGTCGGCCAGGGCGTCCAGGCCCAGCACCAGCAGGGTGAACCGGACGCCGACCTCGGCCAGCGACCCGACCACCAGGACGCCGGTCATGGTGATCGCCCAGCCGCCGATCCAGCCCGCCGTCGGGCCGAAGGCGCGGGTGACCCAGGAGAACGTCGTCCCGCAGTCCGGGTCGGCCCGGTTGAGCGCGGCGAACGCGCCGGCGATGAGCAGCATCGGCACGAACGACGCCAGCATCACGCCGGGGGCGTGCACCCCGACCAGGGCGACGACGGGGCCGATGACCGCCGCCAGCGAGTAGGCCGGCGAGGTCGCGGCCAGGCCGATGACCAGCGAGTCGAGGAAGCCGATGGCCTCGGGCCGCAGGGCGGGTTCCTCACGCGGCAGTGCCCGGGTCACGGACGGCAACGGTACGGCCCGCCCCGGGGGACGGCGCGCCCGGCGGGCGCTAGGCCACGCGGACGGCGCCGCGGTACCCCGACTGGTCGACGCTGGTCACCGCGACCGGCTGGCCGTAGGTGCGCGCGTGCACCATCTTGCCGTCGCCGATGTAGAGGCCGACGTGGCTGACCGGCGAGTAGAAGTAGACGATGTCCCCGGGCATGAGGTCCGCCCGCGCCACCGGCGTCCCCAGCGTCGACTGCGCCTTGCTCGAGTGCGGCAGCGCGATGCCGGCGGCGGCGTAGGCGTAGGAGGTCAGCCCGGAGCAGTCGAAGCCGTCGGGTCCCGAGGCGCCCCACACGTAGGGGTCCCCGATCTGGGCCAGCGCCGTCTGCACGGCGATCGCGGCGGCGGGGCCGGGGGCGGCGGCCGCGGCGGCGGCCGTCGACGGCGCGTCGAGGACGGGGCCGGCCAGTGCGGTGGTGACGCGGGCCTGCTCGGCCGCCGTCAGCCGCTCGAAGTCGGCCTCGTACGCGTCGGCCTGCGCCCGGACCTGCGCCTGCTGGTCGTGCAGGGCGGTCAGCGCGGCGGTGGCCTCGGCGGCCGCGGCGTCGGCGTCGGCCCGGGCCTGCTCGGCCGCGGCCTGGGCGACGGCCACCTCGGTGAGGACGCCGTCGGTGTGGTCGGCGATGAGGTCGATCATGGTCATCTGGGCGACGAGGTCGTCGGCGGAGTCGCTGCCCAGGAAGGCGGCCACGCGGGACCGGGTGGTGCCGGTGTAGCCGCTCTGCGCGATGGCGCGGATGGCCGGGGCGTACTGCGCGAGCGTCGCCTCGGCGGTGTCGGCGGCGGCGTCGGCGGCGGTGGCGGCCTGCTGCTGCGCGGCGACCGCGAGCTCGGCCTGGTGCACCTGCTCGTCGAGGGCGGTCAGCTGCCGGCCGGTCTCCTCGACCAGCTGCGCGGCCTCCGCGGCGGTGGCCGGCGGCGTGCCGGGCTCGGCGGAGGCGGACGAGGGGGCGAGCACGAGGGCCACCAGGCCGGTGGCGGCGACGACCGCACCCGTCCAGCGCCGTCCCGTCGTCCGGTTGCGCTGCACGATCGGCCTCCCCCTGCCGCCTCCCGGCGGCGCTCCCCTGGTCTCGTCTCGGTACGGACCGTAGGGAGGCCGTCAGCGGAGCGTGTGCAGGGCGCGCGGTACCCGGGGCGGACGGGACCCCACGCTCCCCGTCCGTCCCACCCGTCCCGGCCGTCGCGCGACCGGGCCGGTCCTGTCAGGGGGAGGTGCTGCGGCGGCGGTCGGGGGCGAGCGGGACCAGCGCGTCGGACACCGCGCCGGTGACGAGGGAGTACAGGGCCTTGCCGGCGACGTCGACGACGCGGTCCTGCCGCGACCAGGTCCACGGCGGGTCGCCGACGCCGGTGGCGTTCTCCAGCGTCTGGTCGGTGGCCAGCCGGACGGAGGTGTGCCAGACCGAGGCGCGCCAGCCGCGCAGGCCGCTGGCCGACCAGATCCCGCGGAGCGCGCCGACGGCGGCCCCGGTGCCCCAGTGCATGAGGTGGTTGCGCACGAACGGCCGCTCGGACCCGGGCGGGCGGCGCCGGGTGGCCAGCGCGGTGAGCGTGCGGGCCGGCACGTAGGAGTCCGGCCGGCCGGTCACCTGCTGCTCCACCTTCTCGGCCAGTGTCATCGCCGCGGTGCCGGCCAGGCCGGCCAGGGCACCGCGCATCGCAGCTCGTCCCAGCACGGGGTCCGCATACCCCGCGGGGGGGGGGGGGGGGGGGGGGCGCGCCCCCCCCCCCCCTCGCCGCGCGCCCCCACCCACCCCCCCCCCCCCACCCCGCCCACCCGCG
>NZ_JBJGZT010000038.1:0-33266 GCF_054050655.1 Geodermatophilus sp. SYSU D00663
GGAGGGCCCCGGACGTCGCGTCCGGGGCCCTCCGCCCGCCTGCACCCCGCTGCCGGCGCGGGGACCTCCGTCAGCCCTTGACGCTCCCGGCCAGCAGGCCCCGCACGAAGTAGCGCTGGAGGCCCAGGAACACCGCCAGCGGCAGCACGATGGAGACGAACGCCCCCGCCGCGAGCAGGTACCAGTCCGAGCCGCGGGTGCCGGCGAGCTCGGCGACCCGCACGGTCAGCGGCACGACGTCGGGCGCGCCCCCGGCGAAGGTCAGCGCGACGAGCAGGTCGTTCCACACCCAGAGGAACTGGAAGACGGCGAACGCCGCGATGGCCGGCGTCAGCAGCGGCAGCAGCACCTGGAAGAAGATCTTCACGTGGCCGGCGCCGTCCATCCGGGCGGCCTCCACCAGGGAGGGCGGGATCTCCTTCATGAAGTTGTGCAGCAGGAAGACCGCCAGCGGCAGCGCGAAGATCGAGTGCGACAGCCAGATGGTCCAGAAGGAACCGGCCAGCCCGGTGTCCACGTAGAGGCTCAGCAGCGGGATGAGCGTCACCTGGATCGGCACGACCTGCAGGGCGAACACGGCGACGAACAGGATGTTGCGTCCCCGGAACGGGATCCACGCGAACGCGTAGGCCGCCAGCAGCGCCAGCGAGATCGGGATGACGACCGCCGGCAGCGTGATCACCAGCGAGTTCACGAACAGCGAGGCGAAGTTCGTCCCGCCGCCGTAGAGGACCTCGTTGTAGTTGTCGACGGTGAACGTCGGGTCGGTGAACACCGTCCACCAGCCGGAGCGGCGGATGTCGAGCTCCGGCCGGAAGGAGGTGATGAGCAGGCCGAGGGTCGGCACCGTCCACAGCACCGCGATGACCAGCGCGATGACCGACGCCGCGGGCGAGCTGAGCTTCGTCCGGGCGGCGACCGCGCGGCGCTCGGCCCGGGTGAGCCGGCGCTCGTCGGCGGGGACGGGCGCCATGACCGGGGTTGTCGTGGTCATCGGATCTCCTCGGCGAGACGCAGCTGTCGGACGTTGTAGGCGATGATCGGGACGACCAGCACGAACAGCAGGACGGCGAGGGCCGCGCCCAGACCGACGTTGAACTGGCGGAAGGCCTGCGTGTAGAACTCGTTGGCCACGACGCTGGTGCCGAACTGGCCACCGGTCATCGTCCGCACCACGTCGAAGACCTTCAGCGTCACGATCGCGACCGTCGTCAGCACCACCACCAGGGCGGGCCGGATGCTGGGCACGGTGACGTAGCGGAACATCTGGAAGCCGCTGACGCCGTCGAGGCGGGCGGCCTCGACGATGTCGTCGGGGATGGCCTTGATGGCCGCCGACAGCACGGTCATGGCGAAGCCGGCCTGGATCCAGATCATCACGACGATCAGGTAGAAGGTGTTCGACGGCGCGTCGAGCAGGAACTGCCGCGGCTCGATGCCGACCATGACCAGCAGCTGGTTGAGCAGGCCGATCTGGTTCACGCCGGGCTGGTCGGGGCGGTACTCGTAGACGAACTTCCAGATGACGCCGGCGCCCACCATCGAGATCGCCATCGGGAGGAACACCAGCGCCTTGGCCAGGCCCTCGAACCGCGTGCGGTCGACCAGGTAGGCGTAGACCAGCCCGAGGCCGGTGGTCACCAGCGGGACGAGGACGACCCACAGGAGCGTGTTGAGCAGCACGGTCTGGAAGTTGTCCTCGGTGAAGACCGTGACGTAGTTGTCCAGCCCGACGAACTCCGAGCCGTCCCGGTCGTAGAACGACCCGCGGATGGTGTCGAGGGCGGGGTAGACCAGGCCCACCGCGAGCAGCAGGAGCGTCGGGCCGACGAAGCCGGCCGCGACGACCCAGTTCGGCACCCGTCGGGGCCGGTCGACGGCGAACAGGATCGCCGCCATCACGGCGGCGAACAGGAGGATGGCGACCACCATCAGGGCGATCTTGTGCCCCGTGGTGCTCGCGTCGAGGAACCACTGCACGGCTGACGACCTCTCTCCGGCAACGGAAGGCCGGGGGGACCGCAGCCGTGGCTGCGGTCCCCCCGGTCTCCAGGGATGGGTACGGCGGTCCCGTCAGCCGGCGGCTGCCGGGACCGCGGGGATCAGGCCGTCGGCCAGGCGTTCTCGACGTCGGTGAGGACCTGCTGGGTCGGCTTGTCGGACGCGATCCAGTTGGTCAGCTCGGTCCACAGCGCACCGGCACCGATCTCACCGGGCATCAGGTCCGACCCGTCGAAGCGGAAGACGGCGTCCGGGTTCTGGAACTGCTCGGCGGCCAGCTGGTCGATCGGCGAGACGAGGTTCTCGACGTCGAGGCCGGTGTTGGCGCTGACCCAGCCGGGGCCGGAGACCTGGGCCTTGACGTTGGCCCAGTCCGCCGAGGACAGGTAGGTCTGGAACGCCTGGGTCGCCGGGTCGTCGTTGAACGCCGCGGTGAACTCGCCACCGCCGAGCACGGGGGCCGCACCGTCGCCCTCGATGGCCGGCAGCGGGAAGGCGAAGACGTCGCCGTCCTCGGCGACCTCGGTGCCCTCGGGCCAGTTGGCCTGGTAGAAGGACGCCTGGCGGTGCATCCAGCAGCTGCCGTCGAGGATGGGCAGGCCCGCGTCGCCGAACTCGGTGGAGGCGATGGACTGCACCTCGCCGAGGCCGCCGTTGACGTAGGCGGGGTTCTTCAGGATGCCGCCGACGGTGTCCAGCGCCTCGACGATCTGCGGGTCGTCGAACGGGATCTCGTGGGCGACCCACTGGTCGTAGACGTCGGGACCCGCGGTGCGCAGGACGACGTCCTCCAGCCAGTCGGTGGCCGGCCAGCCGGTCGCGTCACCGGAGCCGATGCCGGCGCACCAGGGCTTGGCGCCGGAGGCGGCGATCTCGTCGGAGAGCGCGACCATCTCGTCCCAGGTCGTCGGGACCTCGTAGCCGGCGTCCTCGAACGCCGACGGGGAGTACCAGACGAAGGACTTGGCGTTGGCGCCCAGCGGAGCCGCGTAGAAGGTGCCGTCGACGGTGCCGTAGGCCTTCCAGCTCTCGTCCCAGTACTCGTCGACGTTCGCCTCGACCTGCTGCGGGGCCGGGACGACGGCGCCGGTGCCGACGAGCGTCGCCAGCAGACCCGGCTGCGGGATGAAGGCGATGTCGGGGGCGTTGCCGCTCTGGACGCGGACGACGAGCTGCGCCTCGAACTCGCGCGAGCCCTCGTACTGCACGTCGATCCCCGTGCACTCCTCGAACGGCACGTAGGAGTCGATGTGGGGCTGGTCCTCGGGGTCGACGATCGACGTGTAGACGCTCACCGTCTCGCCCTCGACGTCGCCGAACTCCTCGTACGGAGCGCAGTCGATCGTCAGGTCGGAGGCCGCCGCCGTCCCGCCGCCGCCCCCGCTGGTCTCACTTGCGCCGCAGCCGGCGAGCACCAGTGCCACGCCCAGGCCGCCGGCCAGCGCACCCTTGCGCCGGCCTGTCGCGCGCATCGTCATGTACGTCCCTTCAGGGTCCCCGCGGTCGTCGACCGCGGCGTGTGGTCACGTGCGAACGGGCCGGTCAGCTGCCGGCCCGTCTGGTACGCCGGGGGACCATAACCTCGCGGCCGACGCCGTCCGGTCACGTTGCCGAAACCGTTATGCAACGCGTGCCCCGTCCGGGGGAGGAGACCCCGGTCACGCTCCGCGCAGGTCACGGGCCGGTCACGGTCGGCGGCCCGGACGGGTGCCGCCCGGGCGGGGCGCTGGTCCCCGGCGAACGCTGCGTGTCACAGTGGGCGCGCTCTGCACCGGCGCAGAAGGGATGCTGAACGAACGCCATGGCCGCCATCACCTACGACCGGGCCACGCTCGTGTACCCGGGGGCGACCCGCCCGTCGGTCGACGCGCTCGACCTGTCCATCGCCGACGGCGAGTTCCTCGTCCTGGTCGGCCCGTCGGGCTGCGGCAAGTCCACGTCGCTGCGGATGCTGGCCGGCCTCGAGGACGTCACCGACGGGTCGATCCGCATCGGCGACCGGGACGTCACCCACCTCCCGCCCAAGGAGCGGGACATCGCGATGGTCTTCCAGAACTACGCGCTGTACCCGCACATGACGGTGGCCGACAACATGGCCTTCGCGCTCAAGATCGCCGGCATGTCCAAGGAGGACCGGCTGACCCGGGTGCGCGAGGCGGCCCGGCTGCTCGACCTGGAGCAGTACCTCGACCGCAAGCCCAAGGCGCTCTCGGGCGGCCAGCGGCAGCGGGTGGCCATGGGCCGGGCGATCGTGCGCAACCCGCAGGTCTTCCTCATGGACGAGCCGCTGTCCAACCTCGACGCCAAGCTCCGCGTGCAGACCCGCACCGAGATCGCCGCCCTGCAGCGCCGGCTCGGGACGACGACGGTCTACGTCACCCACGACCAGGTCGAGGCCATGACCATGGGCGACCGGGTCGCGGTCCTCAAGGAGGGCGTCCTCCAGCAGGTGGACACCCCGCGCGCGCTCTACGACCGGCCGGTCAACGAGTTCGTCGCCGGTTTCATCGGCTCCCCGGCGATGAACCTCGTCACCGTGCCGCTGCGCGAGGGGGGCGCCGTCCTCGGCGGCCACCCGGTGCCGCTCTCCCGCTCGGTGCTCGACGTCCTCGCCCAGGACGGCGAGGGGACCGCCACGCTCGGCTTCCGGCCCGAGGCCGTCCAGTTCGTCGGGGCCGGGGAGGGGTTCCCGGTCGAGGTCCAGGTGGTGGAGGAGCTCGGCTCGGACGCCTTCGCCTACGGACGGCTCGGGGCCGCGGGCGGCATCGAGGGCGCGGAGGGCACCGAGCGACCCCTGGTGCTGCGGGCCGACGCGCGCCGGCCCCCGGCCAAGGGCGAGGTCGTGCACGTGGCGATCCGCCCCGGCGAGGCGCACGTCTTCTCCGCCCTGACCGGACGGCGGATCGGCCATGCCGGGGACTGACCGGCGCCCGGCGCCCGGGAGCCGCCGGTGATCGTCGCCGCGGCGCTGCTGGTCCTCGCGGGCCTCGCGCTGTTCGTGCTCGGCGTCGTCACCGCCGTCACCGCCTGGTACTGGGCCTGCGTCGGCGCCTGCGCCCTCGCCGCGGTCCTGCTGGTGGTCGCCCGGCTGCGCGCCCCCGCCGGCACCCGCGTCCCGGACGCCGGCCGCACCCCGGGCCGCACGGACGCCCCTCCACGCACGGAGCGGACCAGCACGGAGCGGACCCGCACGGAGCGGACCAGCACGGAGCCGCCCCGCTCAGCCGGGCGGACCGCGGACCGGCCCGCGGAGGCGCCGCGGCCGGGCGAGGCGCCCGCCGCGCCGGTCCGCGCCGAGGAGGCCGCGGCCGGGGAGCCCGCCCCGGCGGAGCGGCCGGCCCGCGCCGGGCGGCACGAGGCCCCCGAGACCGACGGGCCACCCGCCGGGCCCGCCGCCGCCGAGGCGCCCGCCCGGGCCCCCGCGCAGCCCGCCCGCGGCGCCGCCACGGGCGCGTCCCTGAACGGGGGCGACACCCCGGAGGAGGACGTCGAGGTCACCGACCTGCTCCTGGTCGTGGACCTGACCGACGAGGTGCTCGTCGTCGACGAGCACCCGCGCTACCACCTGGCCGACTGCCCCTGGCTGGCCGGCCGGGAGACGATCCCGCTGCCGGTGCACGAGGCGCGCACCGACGGGTTCACCCCGTGCGCGGTCTGCGGACCGGACGCGCACCTGGCCACCGTCGAGCGCGCCCGCAGGGCCGCCCGCCGCGGCTGACCGCGGCGGGCGGCCGCGTCAGGCGGCCACGAGGTCAGGCCCGGGCGAGCCAGAAGCGGGAGCCGTTCGGCCCCTCGACGCCGGCACCCTCGCCCGCGGTACCCGCGTGGACGGCGGTGGCGAGCACCTCGCCGGCCAGCTGCTCGCCGGACGCGGTGAGCGCCTCGGCCATCGGCCCGTCGGCGGTCCACCACAGCTCGATCCGGTCGCTGACCGCCAGGCCCGCGTTCTTGCGGGCCTCCTGCACCAGCCGCACCGCCTCGCGGACCAGCCCGGCCCGCTCCAGCTCCGGGGTGAGCGTGAGGTCCAGCGCCACGGTCAGCCCGGCGGCGCTGGCCACCGTCCAGCCCTCGCGCGGGGTCTCGGTGACCACCAGGTCGCCCTCGGCCAGCGGCACCGCCTCGCCGTCGACGTCGACCGACGCGGTCCCGGCCCGGTAGGCCGCGACCAGGGCGGCGGGGTCGGCCGCGGCGACGGCCTTCGCCACCGCCTGCACCTGCTTGCCCAGCCGCCGCCCGACGGCGCGGAAGTCGACCTTGACGCTGACGTCGACCAGGTCGCCGCCCACCGCCGCCAGCTCGTCGAGCTCGGCCACGTTGAGCTCGTCGGCGACCTCGGCCACCAGGTCGCGGCCCATCGCGGACCAGCCGGGCGCGGCGACCAGGGCCCGCGCCAGCGGCTGGCGGGTGCGCACCCTCGCCGAGGTCCGCGCCGCCCGGCCCAGCTCCACCAGCCGGCGCACCAGGTCCACCTGCGCCACCAGCTGCGGGTCGCGGGCGTCCTCGTCGACGGCCGGCCAGGACGCCAGGTGCACCGAGTCCGGGGCGTCGTCGCCGAGGCCCGGCCGCACGACGCGCGTCCAGACCTCCTCGGTGACGAACGGGGTGAACGGCGCCATCAGCCGGGTCAGCCCGTCGAGCACCTCGTGCAGGGTGCCCAGCGCCGAGGGGTCGCCGTCCCAGAACCGGCGCCGCGAGCGGCGGACGTACCAGTTGGACAGGTCGTCGACGAACTGCGCGAGCAGCCGCCCGGCGCCCTGGGTGTCGAAGGCCTCCAGCGCGTCGGTGACGCCCTCGGTGACCGCGGCCAGCTGGGCGAGCGCCCAGCGGTCCAGCAGCGGCCGCTCGGCCCGCGGGGGAGCGGGGGAGGCGGCCGGGTCCCAGCCGTTGGTCTCGGCGTACAGGGTGAGGAAGCTGGCGGTGTTCCAGTAGGTCAGCAGGACCTTGCGGACCACCTCGGACAGCGTCTCGTGCCCGACCCGCCGCGCCGACCACGGCGAGCCGCCGGCCAGCATGAACCAGCGGACGGCGTCGGCGCCGTGCCGGTCCATGAGCGGGATCGGCTCGAGGATGTTGCCCAGGTGCTTGCTCATCTTGCGGCCGTCCTCGGCGAGGATGTGGCCCAGGCACAGCACGTTCTCGTAGGAGTTCCTGCCGAACACCAGCGTGCCGACGGCCATCAGCGAGTAGAACCAGCCGCGGGTCTGGTCGATCGCCTCGCAGATGAACTGCGCCGGGTAGGCCGCCTCGAACTCCTCCCGGTTCCGGTGCGGCGCGCCCCACTGCGCGAAGGGCATGGAGCCGGAGTCGTACCAGGCGTCGATGACCTGCGGCACGCGCCGGTAGGTCCCCTCCTCGCCGGGGCGGGTGAAGGTCACCTCGTCGATGAAGGGGCGGTGCGGGTCCAGGTCGGACAGGTCGCGGCCGGCCAGCTCCGACAGCTCCGCCAGCGAGCCGACGACGACCGTGCGGGACGGGTCGGCGTCGTTGCGCCAGATCGGCAGCGGGGTGCCCCAGTACCGGTCGCGGGACAGCGCCCAGTCGACGTTGTTGTTCAGCCAGTCGCCGTAGCGGCCCCACTGGATGGTCTCGGGGTGCCAGTGCGTCTTCTCGTTCTCCGCGAGCAGCTGGTCCTTGACCGCGCTGGTGCGGATGTACCAGGACGGCTGCGCGTAGTACATGAGCGGCGTGTGGCAGCGCCAGCAGTGCGGGTAGCTGTGCTCGTAGCGCTGCTCGCGCCACAGGACGCCGCGCTGCTGCAGGTCGACGACGAGGGCGTCGTCGGCGGCCTTGAAGAAGCGCCCGCCGACCAGCGGCACCTCCGGCAGGAAGTGGCCGGAGGCGTCGATCGGGTTGACCACCGGCAGGCCGTAGGCGCGGCAGACGGCGAGGTCGTCGGCGCCGAACGCGGGGGACTGGTGGACCAGGCCGGTGCCGTCGTCGGTGGTGACGTAGTCGGCGAGGACGACGTAGTGCGCGTCCTGCGGCCGACCGTCGGGGCCCTCGGGGAAGTCGACCAGCTCGAACGGGCGCCGGTAGTGGGTGCGCTCCCAGTCGCGGCCGGTCGTGCGCGCCAGCACCTCGACGTCGTCGGTGTCGCCGAAGACGGCGCCCAGCAGCGGCTCGGCGACGACGAGGGTGGGGCGGGCCGGGTCGGAGTTGTCGCGCGCCACCAGGTACGTGACGTCGGGGTGCACCGCGACGGCGGTGTTCGACGGCAGCGTCCACGGCGTCGTCGTCCAGACCAGCAGGTCGGCCTTCCCGGCCCACTCGCCGTCGGTGACCGGCAGCCGGACGTACACCGAGGGGTCGGTGATCGACTCGTAGCCCTGGGCGACCTCGTGGTCGGACAGGCCGGTGCCGCAGCGCGGGCAGTACGGGGCGACGCGGTGGTCCTCGACCAGCAGGCCCTTGTCGAAGACCTGCTTGAGCGACCACCAGACGCTCTCGATGTAGGAGGGGTCCATCGTCCAGTACGCGGTGGACATGTCGACCCAGTAGCCCATGCGGCGGGTGAGGTCGCTGAACGCGTCCACGTGCCGCATGACCGACTCGCGGCAGCGGGCGTTGAACTCGGCGATGCCGTAGCGCTCGATGTCGGGCTTGCCGGCGAAGCCGAGCTCCTGCTCGACGGCGATCTCGACCGGCAGGCCGTGGCAGTCCCAGCCGGCGCGGCGGGGCACGTGCCAGCCCTGCATCGTCTTGAAGCGGGGGAAGACGTCCTTGAACGCCCGGGCCTCGATGTGGTGGGTGCCCGGGCGCCCGTTGGCGGTGGGCGGGCCCTCGTAGAAGACCCACTGCGGGCGGCCCTGCGAGGCCTCCAGCGACCGGGCGAAGACGTCGGCGTCCTCCCAGCGGCGCAGCACGTCCTGCTCGAGCGCGGGCAGGTCGACCTGGGGCGGCAGCGCACGGAACGGAGAGCTCACGGACCGATCCTCCCACCCTGCCCTCCCCTCGTCCCCGAGCCGTCGAGCGCGCCCACGTCCAGGCGCGGCGGCCCGGCCGCGGGCGTACGGGAGACTGATCACCATGGGGAGCGGGCGGTGAACACCACGGTCACGCTCGCCCTGGCAGTCGGGGCGCTGGTGGTGCTCGTGGCCGCGGTCGCCCTGCGCGTGGCCGACCGGCTGGGTCTGCCGAGCCTGCTGCTCTACCTCGCGCTCGGTGTGGCGCTGGGGGAGAGCGGGCTGGGCATCGAGTTCGAGGACGTCGCGCTCACCCAGACCCTCGGCGTCGCCGCGCTCGTCGTCATCCTCGCCGAGGGCGGCCTGACCACCCGGTGGGGCGACGTCCGCCGCGCCGTCGGGCCGGGGCTGGCCCTGTCGACGGTCGGCGTCGTGGTCAGCGTGGCGACGACGGCGGCGATCGGCGTCTGGCTCCTGGACCTGGACTGGCCGTTCGCGCTGCTGCTGGGCGCCGTCGTGAGCTCGACCGACGCCGCCGCGGTGTTCGCGACCCTGCGCCGGCTGCCCCTGCCGCGCCGGATGGTGGCCGCGCTGGAGGTGGAGTCCGGGCTCAACGACGCGCCCGTCATCCTGCTGGTCGCAGTGCTGTCCGACGCGCTCACCGGGGAGGAGACGGAGTCCTGGTGGGTGACCGTGGTGGTGGTGGTCGCCGAGCTGGTCGGCGGCGCGGTGGTCGGGCTGGCGCTCGGGGCCGGGGGTGCCTGGCTGCTGCGCCGCGCGGCGCTGCCGCTGTCGGGCTTCTACCCGCTGGCCACGCTGGCGCTGTGCGTGCTCGCGTTCGCGTCGGCGTCGCTGGCGCACACGTCGGGCTTCGTCGCCGTCTACCTGTGCGGGCTGGTGCTCGGCAACGCGGCGCTGCCGCACCGGGCGGTCACGATCGGCTTCGCGGAGGGCATGGCCACGCTGGCCCAGATCGGGCTGTTCGTCCTGCTCGGGCTGCTGGTCTCGCCCGGCCGGCTGCCCGACGCGATCGGCCCGGCGCTGCTGGTCGGGCTGGCGCTGCTGCTGGTGGCGCGGCCGCTGTCGGTGCTGGCGAGCCTCGTCTGGTTCCGCATGCCGGCGGTGCAGCAGGCGTTCGTGTCCTGGGCGGGGCTGCGCGGCGCGGTGCCGATCGTGCTGGCCACCTTCCCGCTCACCGCGCAGGTGCCCGGCGCCTCGTTCGTCTTCGACACGGTCTTCGTGCTGGTCGTCGTCTTCACCGTCGTGCAGGGCTCGTCGCTGCCCTGGGTGGCCCGCCGGCTGGGCATCGCCGCGCCGCTGACCCCGCGCGAGATCGAGGTGGAGTCAGCGCCGCTGGAGGAGCTCGACGCCGAGCTCATGCAGATGCGGGTGCCCGACGGCTCCAGGCTGCACGGCGTCTACCTGCCCGAGCTGCGGCTGCCCGAGGACGCCGCGGTGGTGCTGATCGTCCGCGACGGGCGGTCGTTCGTGCCCGACGAGACCACCCGGCTCATGCGCGGGGACCAGGCGCTGCTGGTGTCGGCCCGCCGCTCCCGCCCGGAGGCCGAGCGCCGGCTGCGGGCGGTCAGCCGCGCGGGCCGGCTGGCCACCTGGCGCGGCGAGCAGGGCGCCGCGACCGAGTCCGACTGAGCGGCCCCCGGACGACGACTGCGGGGAGTCGTCGTCCGGACCGGCGCCCGGACGACGACTCCCCCCAGTCGCGGGAACGGAGCGGACCTCAGCCGTTGAGCTCGAGGGTCTGCGTCGTGTCCGCGCGGACGGCCGCCAGCAGGGCCGGGTCGGAGGAGAGGTCGCGGCCGTAGGAGGGGATCGCCTCCTCGAGCGCGGCGCGGCGCGCGGCCACCCGGTCGGGGAACGCCCGCTCGACCAGCGAGAGCATCGCCGAGACCGCCGTCGAGGCGCCGGGGGAGGCGCCCAGCAGGCCCGCGATCGAGCCGTCGCCGCCGACGATGAGCTCGGTGCCGAACTGCAGCACGCCCTTGCCGCTCCTCGGGTCGCGCTTGATGACCTGCACCCGCTGGCCGGCGGTGATCATCTCCCAGTCGGCCTGCTCGGCCAGGGGCACGAACTCCGTCAGCGTGCGGTGGCGGGCCTTGCGCGACTGCAGCAGCTCGGTGACCAGGTACTTGGTCAGCGCCAGCTCGGTGCGGGCCACGCCCAGCATCGAGCCGAGGTTGTTCGGCTTGACCGACAGCGGCAGGTCGAACACCGAGCCGGCCTTGAGGAACTTCGGCGACCAGCCGGCGTAGGGGCCGAACAGCAGCGAGAACTCGCCGTCGACCAGGCGCAGGTCCAGGTGCGGCACCGACATGGGCGGCGCCCCGACGGCGGCCTGCCCGTAGACCTTGGCCTGGTGCCGGCTGACCAGCTCGGGGGAGCGGGTGCGCAGGAACATGCCGCTGACCGGGAAGCCGCCGAACCCGCGGATCTCGGGGACCGCCGCCTTCTGCAGCAGCGGCAGCGCGCCGCCGCCGGCGCCGACGAAGACGAACCGGGCGCGCACGGTGCGCTCCTCGCCGGTCCGCCCGTCGGTGACGGTGACCTTCCAGCGGCCGTCGTCGCGCTTCTCCAGGCCGGTGACCCGCTGGCCGGTGTGCACCTGCACGCCGCGGGCCTCGCCCTGCTCGAGCAGCAGCCGGGTCAGCGCGCCGAAGTTGACGTCGGTGCCGGCGACCGAGCGGGTCGCGGCGACGACCTGCGCGGGGTCGCGGCCGTCCATGACCAGCGGCACCCACCCCGCCAGCTCGGCGGGGTCGTCGGTGTACTCGAGCCCGGCGAACAGCGGCTCGGCCGACAGCGCCGCATGGCGGTTGCGCATGTAGGTGCGCCCGCCCTCCCCGGTCACGAAGCTGACGTGCGGGACGGGGGAGATGAACTCCTTGGGCGAGCCGGTCAGGCCGCTGCGCACCAGGTGCGACCAGAACTGGCGCGACACCTGGAACTGCTCGTTGATGAGGCGGGCCTTGGTGGTGTCCACCCGGCCGTCCGGCCCCGCGGGCGTGTAGTTCAGCTCGCACAGCGCCGCGTGCCCGGTGCCGGCGTTGTTCCACGCGTCCGAGCTCTCGCCCGCCACCGCGTCCGCGGACTCGAAGACGGTGATGCTCCACTCCGGCGCGATGACACCGAGCAGCGACGCCAGGGTCGCGCTCATGATGCCCCCGCCGACGAGCACCACATCGGGGTCGGTGGCTGAACCGAGGTCGGTGGACACGACTGCCTTCCTGCCGGGTGGACGTGCGCCATCTCCGACGATCGGCCGAACGGCGTCCCGGGACGCCCTCGGCGGGGTGTGAGATTCGTCTACCCGGCGGTGAGCTGCCTCACCGTCGCGGCGGTGGTACGGCCGCGCCGCGGGCCGGGAGGCACGGCCGCCGAGGCTATCGTCGGGCTCGCCGGCCGCCTCCCGCGGCCACCCGCACACCGCCGCGAGCACGAGGAGCCCCCCGCTGAGCGAGCGACCCGAGGACCCCGCGGAGGCCCCCGCCGCGGCCGCTCCGGACGACGCCGCCGTGCACGACGCCGCCGTGCACGCTGCCGCCGCGGACGCTGCCGCCCCGGCACCGGCCCGGCGCGCGCGCACGCGGCTGCTCCTCCTGCTCGCCGCGGCCGTCTTCCTCGCCGACCTCGGCAGCAAGCTGCTCGTCGTCGCCACGATCGACCGCGGCGAGAACCTCCGGGTGCTCGGCGGGGCGCTGTACCTCACGCACGCGCGCAACACCGGCGCCGCCTTCTCCTTCGCCGAGGGCTTCACCGTCGTCTTCACGCTGGTCGCGGTCGCCGTCGCCGTGGTGATCGTCCGGACGGCGCGGCGGCTGTACTCCACCGGCTGGGCAGTCGCGCTGGGGCTGGTCCTCGGCGGCGCCCTGGGCAACCTGGTCGACCGCGTGTTCCGCGAGCCGGGGTTCCTGCGCGGCGGCGTCGTCGACTTCCTGTCGGTGTTCGCGCCGGACGGCGAGGTGTACCCGATCTTCAACCTGGCCGACTCCGCGATCGTCTGCGGCGGGCTGCTCGGGGCCTACCTCGCGCTGCGCGGCGTCGAGTTCGACGGCACCCGGACCCGCGACCGCGGCGACGGCGCGGTGTCCCGCGGCTGACCTGTCACGATGGACCGGTGAGCGCTCCCGGTCAGCACCGCGCCCTCCCGGTGCCCGACGGCCTGGAGGGCCAGCGGGTGGACCAGGCGCTGGCGCGGCTGTTCGGGCTGTCCCGCGCGGTCGCCGCCGACCTCGCCGACGCCGACAAGGTGTGGGTCGACGGCCGCGTCCGCGGCAAGGGCGACCGGCTCACCGGCGGCAGCTGGCTGGAGGTCGAGCTGCCCCCGCCGCCGGGGGAGGCGCCGCCGCCCGAGCCGGTGCCCGGCCTGACCGTCGTCCACGACGACGACGACGTGGTGGTCGTCGACAAGCCGGTCGGCGTCGCGGCGCACCCGAGCCCCGGCTGGGAGGGCCCGACCGTCGTCGGCGGGCTCGCCGCGGCCGGCTACCGCATCTCCACCTCCGGCGCCCCGGAGCGGCAGGGCGTGGTGCACCGCCTCGACGCCGCCACGACGGGGCTGATGGTCGTCGCCAAGAGCGAGCGCGCCTACACGCTGCTCAAGGCGGCGTTCAAGGAGCGGACGGTCGACAAGGGCTACCACGCGCTCGTACAGGGCCACCCCGACCCCTCGCGCGGCACCATCGACGCGCCCATCGACCGGCACCCGCGGCACGACTGGAAGTTCGCCGTCGTCTCCGGGGGGCGCCCGTCGGTCACCCACTACGAGGTGATCGAGGCCTTCCCGGCCGCCAGCCTGGTCGACATCCACCTCGAGACCGGCCGCACCCACCAGATCCGGGTGCACTTCTCCGCGCTGCGCCACCCCTGCGTCGGCGACACCACCTACGGCGCCGACCCGACGCTGGCCGCCCGGCTCGGGGTGTCCCGGCAGTGGCTGCACGCGGTGCGGCTGGGCTTCGCGCACCCCGCCGACGGGCACCGGGTCGAGTTCACCAGCGACTACCCGGACGACCTCGCCGGGGCGCTGGCCGTCCTGCGCGCCGAGTCCTGACCCTCCCGTGACCGGCCTCCCCGCCACCCTCGCCGACTGGGGCCCCGCCGCGCTGTCGGCCGTGGTCGTCGGGGTCTACCTCGTCGCCGGCGAGCCGCTGGTCGGGCACGTGCTGCACCGCCGCTTCGAGGGCCGGCTGCGCGCCGACCCGGCCGCCCGGCGCTCCTTCTACCGGCGGCTGCTGGTCCTCGAGTGGGGGCTGGCGGCCCTCGCCCTCGTCGTCTGGCTGGCCGCGCCGGACGTCGACGCCGCCGCCGTCGGGCTGGCCTGGCCCACCGGCCTGCCGGGACCGGTCACCGGCGCCGCCGCGCTGCTGGTCCTGGTCCTGGCGCTGGTCTCGGTCCGGGCGCTGCGCGGCGGGGCGCTGACCCGTGCGGGCACGCCGCAGCCGGGCACCTCCCCGCCCGCCCAGGGCCGGCACGCCGAGCCGCCCGTGCACGCCACCCTGGCCCTGCTGCCGCGCAGCCGGTCCGAGCGGCGGCTGTTCACCGTCGTCGGGGTGACCGCGGGGGTGTGCGAGGAGTGGCTCTACCGCGGGTTCTTCCTCGCGGTGGTCGCCGCGGTGGGCGGCGGGCTGCCGCACGCGGTCTTGGTCGCCGTCGCGGCCGTGGCCTTCGGGCTGGCGCACGCCTACCAGGGAGTGGGCGGGGTCGTGCTCACCGGCGTGCTGGGCGGGGTGTTCGCGGCGCTGTACCTGGAGACGGGGTCGCTGCTGCTGCCGGTGCTGCTGCACGCCGCGGTCGACCTGCGGTTCCTGCTCGTGCCGTCGTCGGCGCTGCCCGAGGCGCTGCCCGCGCCGCGCGCCACCGGCGGGGCGCCCGCGTGAGCGCCCCGACGGCCGTCGTCGCCACCGCCGCCGACTGGCCGGAGGTGGTCGCGGTGCGCACCCGGGTCTTCGTCGAGGAGCAGGGCGTGCCGCCGGAGGTCGAGCAGGACGCCGCCGACGCCACCGCCGTCCACGCGGTCAGCCGGGGCCTCCACGGCGACCTGGCCGGCCGGGTGGTGGCCACCGGGCGGCTGCTCGAGCGCGACGGGCGGGGGGTGATCGGCCGCATGGCCGTCGACGCCGCCGCCCGCGGCGCCGGGCACGGCGCCGCGGTGCTGACCGAGCTGCACCGGCAGGCGGCGCTGCGCGGCCTGACCGAGGTGGAGCTGCACGCGCAGGTCACCGCCCGCGGCTTCTACGAGCGGGCCGGCTACACCGCCGTCGGCGAGGAGTACGAGGAGGCCGGCATCCGGCACGTCACCATGCGCCGCCGACTGTGACGGGGTCGTCCCGCCGCGCCGGGACACGTCCTGTCAGACCCTCGGCGTAGAACGTCCCCGGTGCGAGGATCAGGGGACCGGCCCGGGCCTGCGTCGGTGCCCGGCCGGACCAGTCCCGAGCCCGCACCGCGCCGCCCGGTCTTCCCCGCCGGTCGCCCGCCGGAGCACCCGACGGCCGGGCCAGCACGACCCGTGAGGAGCACCGCACCGCCGTGAGCAGCAGCGCCGCCCAGAGCACCGACTCGTTCGCGCACCTGCACGTCCACACCGAGTACTCGATGCTCGACGGGGCGGCCAAGCTGCCCGAGGTGACGAAGGCCGCGGCCGAGCAGGGCATGCCGGCGCTGGCCATGACCGACCACGGCAACGTCTTCGGCGCCTACGACTTCTACAAGCAGGCCAAGGCCGCCGGCGTGAAGCCGATCATCGGCATGGAGGGCTACTACACGCCCGGCTCGCGGTTCGACCGGGCGCCGTTCGACTTCGGCGACAACCTCATCGACGAGGACGGCGAGGGCGGGTCCTCCCGCGGCAAGGCCGCCTACACGCACATGACCCTGCTGGCGCGCACCACCGAGGGGATGCACAACCTCTTCCGCATCTCCTCGCTGGCCAGCCTCGAGGGCCAGTACCGCAAGCCGCGCTTCGACCGCGACCTGCTCGAGCGCTACGGCACGGGCCTCATCGCGACGACGGGCTGCCCGTCCGGCGAGGTCAACATGTGGCTGCGCGCGGGCAAGCTCGACCGCGCCCGGCAGGCGGCCGCCGACTTCCAGGACATCTTCGGCAAGGAGAACTTCTACGCCGAGCTGATGGACCACGGCCTGTCCATCGAGCAGAAGACCCGCCCGCAGCTGCTGGCGATCGCGAAGGACCTGGGCATCCCGCTGCTGGCCACCAACGACCTCCACTACACGCACAAGGAGGACGCCGAGGCCCACGACGCCCTGCTGTGCATCCAGACCGGGGCGCGGCTGAACGAGACCAACCGCTTCAAGTTCAACGGCGACGGCTACTACCTGAAGAGCGCCGCCGAGATGCGCGCGCTGTTCCCCGGCGACCTGGCCTCGGCGTGCGACAACACGCTGCTGGTCGCCGAGCAGTGCGAGGTGACCTTCACCGAGGGCGCCGACCTCATGCCGCGGTTCCCCCTGCCGCCGGGGGAGGACGAGACCTCCTGGTTCGTCAAGGAGGTCGAGCGGGGGCTGCACAAGCGCTACCCGAACGGCATCCCCGACCACGTGCGCAAGCAGGCCGACTACGAGGTCGGGATCATCACCCAGATGGGCTTCCCCGGGTACTTCCTCGTGGTCGCCGACTTCATCAACTGGGCCAAGGACAACGGCATCCGCGTCGGCCCCGGCCGCGGCTCGGCCGCGGGCTCGCTGGCCGCCTACGCCATGGGCATCACCGACCTCGACCCGCTGCAGCACGGGCTGATCTTCGAGCGGTTCCTCAACCCCGAGCGCGTCTCGATGCCCGACGTCGACATCGACTTCGACGACCGCCGCCGCGGGGAGGTCATCCAGTACGTCTCGCGGAAGTACGGCGAGGAGCGGGTCAGCCAGATCGTCACCTACGGCACCATCAAGGCCAAGGCCGCGATCAAGGACGCCGCCCGGGTGCTCGACCGCCCCTACTCGGTGGGCGACGAGCTGACCAAGCTCATGCCCCCGGACGTGATGGGCAAGGGCATCCCGCTGTCGGGCGTCTTCGACCCGGCCCACCCGCGCTACAAGGAGGCCGCGGAGTTCCGCGCCCGCTACGAGTCCGACCCCGGCGCGGCCGAGGTCGTCGACCAGGCGCGCAAGCTCGAGGGCCTCAAGCGGCAGTGGGGCGTGCACGCGGCCGGCGTCATCATCGGCCGCTACCCGCTGATCGACTCGATCCCGATCATGCGCCGCGAGAACGACGGCGCGATCATCACGCAGTTCGACTACCCGACCTGCGAGACGCTCGGCCTGCTGAAGATGGACTTCCTGGGCCTGCGCAACCTCACGGTCATCGACGACGCGCTGCGCAACATCGTCGCGAACGGCAAGGAGCCGATCGACCTCGACGAGATCAGCAAGGACCTCACCGACAAGGCCACCTACGACCTGCTGGCCCGCGGTGACACCCTCGGCGTCTTCCAGTTCGACGGCGGGCCGATGCGCTCGCTGCTGCGGCTCATGCGGCCGGACAACTTCGAGGACATCTCCGCGGTCGGCGCGCTCTACCGGCCGGGCCCGATGGGCGCGAACTCGCACACCAACTACGCGCTGCGCAAGAACGGCCAGCAGGAGATCACGCCGATCCACCCCGAGCTGGCCGAGCCGCTCGAGGACATCCTGGGCGGCACGTACGGCCTGATCGTGTACCAGGAGCAGGTCATGGCGATCGCGCAGAAGGTCGCCGGGTACTCGCTCGGCAAGGCCGACCTGCTGCGCCGCGCGATGGGCAAGAAGAAGAAGTCCGTCCTCGACGCCGAGTTCGTCGGCTTCGAGGCCGGCATGAAGGAGCGCGGCTACTCCGACGCCGCGATCAAGACGCTGTGGGACATCCTCGTCCCGTTCGCCGACTACGCGTTCAACAAGGCGCACTCGGCGGCCTACGGCCTGGTCTCCTACTGGACGGCCTACCTCAAGGCCAACTACCCGGCCGAGTACATGGCCGGGCTGCTCACCAGCGTCGGTGACGACAAGGACCGCCGGCCGGTCTACCTGGCCGAGTGCCGCCGGATGGGCATCAAGGTGCTCCCGCCGGACGTCAACGAGTCCTCCTGGGACTTCACCGCGGTCGGCACCGACATCCGCTTCGGCCTGGCGTCGGTGCGCAACGTGGGCACCAACGTCGTCGACTCGATCGTCCGGGCGCGCGAGGAGAAGGGCGCGTTCAAGGACTTCGCCGACTTCATGCGCAAGATCGACACGGTGGCCTGCAACAAGAAGGTCATCGAGTCCCTGGCCAAGGCCGGCGCCTTCGACTCCCTCGGCCACTCGCGCCAGGGCATCGCCGCCATCCACGCCCAGGCCGTCGACGCCGCCATGTCGCTCAAGCGCAAGGAGGCCGAGGGCCAGTTCGACCTGTTCGGCAGCTTCGGCGGCGACGGGGACGACCCGTTCGGCAGCGCGCTGGACATCGCCGTCCCGACGGCGGACTGGTCGAAGTCCGAGCGGCTGGTCTTCGAGCGCGACATGCTCGGCCTCTACGTCTCCGACCACCCGCTGCACGGCGTCGAGCACGTGCTCGCCGCCAACGCGGACACCCCGATCGCGGAGATCAACGCCGGCGGGGTCGAGGACGGCGCGAACGTCACGATCGCCGGCATCCTCACCTCGGTGCAGCCCCGCACCAACAAGCAGGGCGCGCCGTGGGCCATCGCGACGCTGGAGGACCTCGAGTCCGGCATCGAGGTGCTGTTCTTCCCGAAGACCTGGGCGGAGGTCTCGGAGAAGGTCGTCCGCGACCAGATCGTCGTGGTCAAGGGCCGGATCAGCCGCCGCGACGACCAGCCCTCGCTGTTCGGCTCCGAGGTGACCGTCCCCGAGCTCACCGAGGGCCCCCGCGGCCCGGTGCTCGTGTCGATGGCCGCGGCCCGCTGCACCCCGCCGGTGGTCGAGCGGCTGCGCGAGGTGCTGGGCAGCCACCCGGGCACCACCGAGGTGCACCTCAAGCTGCTCAACAACGGGCGCGAGACGGTGCTGCGGCTGGACCAGGGGCTGCGGGTGCGGCCGAGCACGGCCCTCATGGGCGACATCAAGGCACTGCTGGGACCGACCAGCGTCGCCCTGCTGTGACCGGCACGCCCGGGAGCGGGCCGTCCGCTCCCCGGGGTTCACTGGGGGTCGTGAGCAGCCCGTCTCCGCTCCCCGACAGCCCGTACGCCCCGCCCGCCTCGGTGGTCGGCGCCGCGGGCACCGCTCCCGGCGCCGGGAACGCCGCCTCCGGCGCCGGGGACGTCGCCCCCGGTGCCGTCCCGGCCGCGGTGCCGCCCGCCCGGCCGGCCGGTGCCGCGCTGCTGGCGGAGCTGCGGCGGGACCTGCGGGGGGCGGCGCTGTGGGCGGCGCTCGTCGCGCTCGCGGGTGTCCCGGCCGGCCTGCTGTGGGTCTGGCTGGCGCCGCGGGCCCGGTTCGAGGTGGTCGAGGGCGGGGCGGTGCCGGTCGGGCGCCCGTCGGCGGAGCTGCTGGTCGCCGACGACTCGGTGCTGGTGCTCGTCCTCGCCGGCCTCGGCCTGCTCGCCGGCGGGATCGCCTGGGGGATGCGCCGCCGGCGGGGCGTGGCCACCGTGGTCGGCACCGCGCTCGGCACCGCGCTGGCCGGGGTCCTCGCCTGGCAGCTGGGGGAGCTGCTCGCGCCCGGGCCGACGCCGGCCCAGCTCGGCGACGTCGGCACCCGGGTGACCACCGGGCTGGAGCTGTCCAGCCCGCCGGCGCTGGCGGTGGCCCCGTTCGCCGCGCTGCTGGTCTACGTGGTCGCGGCGCTGTTCGCCGCCCGCGACGACCTCGGCCGGGGGTGACGTCCTGGGACGGCCCCCGCAGGGTCCCGCCGCGAGCCTCCACCGGCCTTCCTGCAGGGTCCCGCCGCGAGCTTGCGAGCGGTGGGGGGGGGGCAGGGAGGTCCTCCACGGGGGTAGGGGGCCCTCGGCCTAGTTGAGGCTGGTCGGGCCGGCGAACTGCTGCAGCGGCGCCGGGACCGCCCCCACCGTCCGGAGGAGGGTCAGCTCCCGGCGCAGCATCCGCGTCTCGGCCACCAGCCGCCGCCGGGTCGCCGACTCGGCCAGGAGCGCCTGCCGGTCCTCGGTGGTCAGCAGCGCCGCCGAGGCCACCAGGTAGGACAGCGCGCGGGCGTCCCCGTCGACGACGTCGAGGAGCGCGTCGGTGCCCTCGAGGTCCTGCGCGTCGCCGGCCACGGCGGTCTCCGCGCCGCCGGTCTGCAGGCTCGCCACGGCGCTCACGTAGCGGGTGAACAGCGAGCCCACCCCGCGCTCCAGCACGTCGAGCGACCCGCGGGCCACCTCGGCCACCAGCCCCTCGTCCGGGCCCCCGCCGGGCGGGGAGGACCCCACCTCCTGGTCACCGGCCGCCTCCTCGGCGGCCTCCTCCTCGGCCAGCCACTCGACCTCGGCGCGCAGGTAGGGCGTGCCGTCCTCGTCCTCGTCGTCCCCGCCGACCAGGACGTCGAGCAGCCGGAACCGGTCGCCGCCGACGGTGGTGAGGCGGAACCCGCCGTCGGGCTGCGGTCGCACGGTCTGCAGGTGCGCCGTGCAGCCGACGTCGTAGAGCGCCTGGGCGGGGGCGACCCGCTCGACCTCCCAGCCCTGCCGGATCGCGACCACCCCGAAGAACCGGCCGTCGCCGTCCTCCGGCTGCGCCAGCAGGTCCCGCACCAGCGCCCGGTAGCGGGGCTCGAAGACCTGCAGCGGCAGCACGATCCCGGGGAACAGCGGCGACCCGAGCGGGAACAGCGGGATGAGGTCGCCCACACCGGCGAGCCTACGGGCGCCCCCGGCCCCCGGCGCCGTGACGGCGGGCGGCCGGGCCCCGACTACGCTGGGAGGTCGTCCCTCGCCTGGTTCCGGAGGCCTCCCGTGCTCGCCCGCATCGACCTGCGTGGATCCGCGCTGCCGGGGGTCCGTGACCTGGCCGGCCTGCTGCCGCGCGCCGCCACCGACATCGACTCCGTGCTGGCCACCGTCCGGCCGCTGTGCGAGGACGTCCGCGTCCGCGGCGCCCAGGCGGTCCGCGAGATCACCGCCCGCCTCGACGGCGTCGACCTCGAGGACTTCGCCGTCCCGGCCGACGCGATCCGGGGCGCGCTCGACGGGCTGGCCCCCGACGTGCGGGCCGCGCTCGAGGAGGCCATCGCCCGGGTGCGGAGGGTGCACGCCGACCAGGCGCGCACCGACGTCACCACCCAGGTGGTCCGCGGCGGCACGGTCACCGAGCGCTGGGTGCCGGTGCGCCGCGTCGGCCTCTACGTCCCCGGCGGGCTGGCGCCGCTGCTGTCCAGCGTGGTGATGAACGTCGTCCCGGCGCAGATCGCCGGCGTCGCGTCGATCGCCGTCGCCTCCCCGCCGCAGCGCGACCACGGCGGCCTGCCCGACCCGGGCGTGCTGGCCGCGTGCGCGCTGCTCGGCGTGACCGAGGTCTACGCCGTCGGCGGCGCGCAGGCGATCGCGGTGTTCGGCTACGGCGCGGGCTCGTGCGAGCCGGTGGACGTGGTCACCGGCCCCGGCAACGTCTACGTGACCGCCGCCAAGCGGCTGCTGCGCGGGCTGATCGGCATCGACTCCGAGGCCGGCCCCACCGAGGTCGCGATCCTCGCCGACGACACCGCCGACCCGGTGCACGTCGCCGCGGACCTGATCAGCCAGGCCGAGCACGACCCGCTGGCCGGCGCGGTGCTGGTCACCACGAGCGAGGAGCTGGCCGACGCCGTCCTCGACCTCGTCCCCGGCCAGGTCGCGGCCACCAAGCACTCCGACCGCATCCTCACGGCGCTGGACGGCAGCCAGTCGGGGATCGTGCTGGTCGACGACCTGGACGCCGGCCTGGCGGTGGTCGACGCCTACGCCGCCGAGCACCTGGAGATCCAGACCCGCGACGCCCGCGACGTGGCGCTGCGGGTGCGCAACGCCGGCGCGGTGTTCGTCGGCGCCTGGTCGCCGGTGTCGCTGGGCGACTACATCGCCGGCTCCAACCACGTGCTGCCCACCGGCGGCTGCGCCCGGCACTCCAGCGGCCTGTCGGTGCAGTCGTTCCTGCGCGGCATCCACGTCGTCGAGTACGACGAGCAGGCACTGGCCGAGGTGGCCGGGCACGTCGACGCCCTCGCCCACGCCGAGGACCTGCCCGCGCACGCGGCCGCGGTCCGGGTGCGGCAGAAGCCGTGACGGCCACCCCGAGGACGTCGATCGACGAGCTCCCGCTGCGGCCGGAGCTGCGCGGGCGCACGCCCTACGGCGCCCCGCAGCTGCAGGTCACCCACCGGCTCAACACCAACGAGAACCCGCACCCGCTGCCCGCGGAGCTGCTGGCCACGCTCGGCGAGGCGCTCGGGCACGCGGCGCTGGAGCTCAACCGCTACCCCGACCGGGACGCCGTCGCGCTGCGCACCGACCTCGCCGCCTACCTCAGCCGCGGCGGGGAGCGGGTCGAGCCCGCGCAGGTGTGGGCGGCCAACGGCTCCAACGAGGTGCTCCAGCAGCTGCTGCAGGCCTTCGGCGGCGCTGGGCGGACGGCGCTGGGCTTCACCCCGTCCTACTCGATGCACCCGATCATCTCCGCCGGCACCGGGACGGCGTGGGTCGACGGGCACCGCCGCGAGGACTTCACCATCGACGCCGCGCAGGCCGCCGCCCAGGTGCGCGAGGTCCGGCCCGACGTCGTCTTCGTGACCAGTCCGAACAACCCCACCGGGACGGCGGTCGCGCTGGAGACGGTCGAGCAGCTCCACGACGCCACCGAGGGCATGGTCGTGGTGGACGAGGCGTACGAGGAGTTCGCCCGCACGGGCACGCCGTCGGCGCTGAGCCTGCTGCCCGGCCGCCCGCGGCTGGTGGTCAGCCGCACGATGAGCAAGGCGTTCGGCATGGCCGGCCTGCGGCTGGGCTACCTCGCCGCCGACCCCGCCGTCGTCGACGCGCTGCAGCTGGTGCGGCTGCCCTACCACCTGTCCTCGCTGACCCAGGCCGCCGCGCGGGCCGCGCTGGCGCACACCGACGCGCTGCTGGCCACCGTCGACGCGGTCAAGGCCCAGCGCGACCGGATCGTCGCCACCCTGCCGTCGCTGGGGCTGACCAGCGTGCCCAGCGACGCCAACTTCGTCCTGTTCGGCCGGTTCGCCGACGCGCACGCCGCCTGGCAGGCGCTGCTCGACCGCGACGTCCTCGTCCGCGACGTCGGCATCCCCGGCTGGCTGCGGGTCACCGCCGGCACCCCGGCGGAGACCGACGCCTTCCTCACCGCGCTGGGTGAGGTGGCCCCCGACCACCGCCTGGGAGACTGAGACCCATGAGCCGTACCGCCCGCGTGGAGCGCGCCACCAGCGAGACCAAGCTGGTCGTCGAGCTGGACCTCGACGGCACCGGGAAGAGCTCGATCAGCACCGGCGTCGGCTTCTACGACCACATGCTCACCGCGCTGTCCCGGCACAGCGGCATCGACCTCACCGTGCAGGCCGACGGCGACCTGCACATCGACGCCCACCACACGGTGGAGGACGTCGCCATCGCGCTCGGCCAGGCGTTTGGCGAGGCGCTCGGGGACAAGAAGGGCATCACCCGCTACGGCGACGCCACGATCCCCATGGACGAGGTGCTCGTGCAGGCGGCGGTCGACCTGTCCGGCCGGCCGTACTTCGTGCACGCCGAGCCCGAGACCATGACGCCGATGATCGGGCCGGACTACCCGACGTCGCTGACCAAGCACGTCCTCGAGTCCTTCGCCTTCAACGCGCGGATCACCCTGCACGTGCGGGTGCTCTACGCCGGCCGCGACGCCCACCACATCGTCGAGGGCCAGTTCAAGGCGCTCGCCCGGGCCCTGCGCGCCGCCGTCGCGATCGACCCGCGGGTCGCCGACGTCCCCTCCACCAAGGGCGCGCTGTAACGGATGGAGTTCGGCGTCGTCCTCGTCGTCCTCGGCGGGTTCCTGCTGGGCGGGGCGTGGAGCATGTGGAAGGCGGACCACGACACGAGGGGCCGCACGGGCCCGCAGGTCCTGATCGCGGTCGTCCTGCTGGTGGCGGCGCTGCTGGCCACCGCGTCGGGGATCCTGAGGCTCGTCTGAGCGACCGGGACCGCCTCCCCGGGCCGGTCCTCGCCGACCGGCGGTGGCCGCGGTGCTCGAGCGGGCGCCCCGGGACCGGGCGGGAATCCCGGCGGGGACCGCGGCGCTGCCACGTACCGTGGCAGACGTGAAGAAGGTGGTCGTCCTCGACTACGGGTCCGGCAACCTGCGCTCGGCCGAGCGGGCGCTGGCCCGCGTCGGCGCCGACGTGACCGTGACCGCCGACCGCGACGCCGCCCTCGAGGCCGACGGGCTCGTCGTGCCGGGAGTGGGCGCGTTCGCCCACTGCATGCGGGAGCTGCGCGCCGTCGACGGGCCGCGCACCATCGGCCGGCGGCTGGCCGGCGGTCGGCCGGTGCTGGGCATCTGCGTCGGTATGCAGGTCCTGTTCGAGCGCGGGGTCGAGCACGGCCACGACGCCGAGGGGTGCGGTGAGTGGCCCGGCACGGTCGAGCAGCTGGAGGCGCCCGTCCTGCCGCACATGGGCTGGAACCGGGTCGAGGTGCCCGAGGGCAGCGTGCTGTTCGACGGCCTGGCCGACGAGCGGTTCTACTTCGTGCACTCCTACGGCGTCCGCGAGTTCACCCTCGGCCAGGACGGCCCGCCGTCGCGGCTGGCGCCGCCGAAGGTGACCTGGGCCGAGCACGGCGACCGGTTTGTCGCCGGCGTGGAGAACGCCGCGCTGTCGGCGACGCAGTTCCACCCGGAGAAGAGCGGCGACGCCGGCGCCCAGCTGCTCACCAACTGGCTGGCCACGCTCTGACGCGTCACGTCAGGGGGAAGGGCGGCTGCAGCCACCACGGCGCGTCGACCACCTCCACCCGGCGGACCCACTTCACCCACCAGTAGCCGCGCCGGCCCGGCGCGACCAGCCGCACCGGCGCCCCGTGCCCGGCCGACAGCGGCCGGCCCGCGCAGTGCGTGGCCAGCAGCAGCGCGCCCGCGTCGGCCAGCGGCAGCCGCCGCCGGTAGCCGGTCACGCTCACGACGTCGACGCTGCCGTCCTCCGGCAGCCCGGCGCCGGCCAGCAGCCGGTCCAGCCGCACGCCGCGCCACTCCTGCGTCGCGTACCAGCCGCCGGTGCAGTCGAGGACGGCGGTGACCGTGTCGCCGCGGTCGAGGTCGGCGGCGCGCAGCCGGGTCGTGCGGCCGCCCGCGACCAGCTCGACGGTCCCGCCGGCGTCGTCCGGGACGGCGTCGGTGAACCACTGCGTCACCGGCATGGCCGCGGGGTCGCCGCTGCCGCGCTCGTGCGAGCCGGTGCCGCGCCGGCGCGCGCCCGGTGCCCCGGTGAGCCGCAGGCCGCCCTCGACCGCGCCCCACAGCGCGGCCGCGGCGACGGCCAGGCCGCCGGCCCGCAGCAGCGCGCGGCGGGAGGCGTCGCCGCGCCGCGGCCGCTGCCGGCTGCCCACGGCGTGCACCGCCAGCAGCACCGCGGTGCCGACCGCCGTCGCGACGTGCACCTGCAGCAGCGCCACGCCGCCCACGGCCAGGCCGGGCCCCGCGACGGTGTGCAGGAGGCCGGTCACGACGGTCAGCCCGACGAGGACCGCGAGGCCCCACGCCGCCGTCGGGTCGCGCCGGCCGCGGGTGCGCGCCCGCGACCTGCGGACGACGACGGCCTTCCACGGCACGAGCAGCAGCAGGCCGAGCCCCGCCGCCCCGTGCGCGGCGGCCACCAGCCGCGAGGGCAGCGGCGTCCCGACGCCGAACGCGAGCACCCCGGTGCCGCCGGCCACGAGCAGGAGCACGAGCAGCCCGAGGTTCGTCCGGCGCCCGGCACGAGCGGGGAGCGCACCGCGCAGCATCCCCGGAGTGTCCTCCGCGCGCGCCTAGGGTGACCCGGTCCGGCACCCGGTCGAGGAGGACCCCGCTTGCCCGCGTCGCGCACGCCCGCCCCGGCACCCGAGCGCCGCGGGGGGCTGGCCGGCCCGCTCGTCACCCTGGCGCTGCTGGCCGGGCTGACCGTCTGGAGCGTGCTGGCGCTCCGGCCGCCGGCCCCCGCGCCCGCCGACGCCCCGGCGGCGTCGTTCAGCGCCGGCCGGGCCTTCGCGCACGTGCAGGAGATCGCCGCGCAGGTGCACGTCACCGGCAGCCCGGCGCACGAGCGCGTCGTCGACGGGCTGGTCGCCACGCTCACCGACCTCGGCCTGGACACCCGGGTGCAGAACGCCGTCGGCACCCGGCAGGCCGGCCCGGGGGCGGCGGAGATGGCGCGGGTGCGCAACGTCGTCGCGGTCCTGCCCGGCACCGACAGCACCGGCCGGCTGTTCCTCGTCGCGCACTCGGACTCGGTGGGGACCGGCCCCGGAGCCAGTGACGACGCCGCCGGCGTGGCCGCGATCCTCGAGACGGTGCGCGCGCTCAGCGAGGGCGAGCCGCTGCGCAACGACGTCGTCGTGGTCATCACCGACGCCGAGGAGGCGTGCCTGTGCGGCGCCGAGGCGTTCGCCGACAGCCACCCGCTGGCGAGCGAGGGCGGGGTGGTGCTCAACCTCGAGGCCCGCGGCACCACCGGCCCGCCGATCACGTTCGAGACGTCGCCGGGCAACGCCGGGCTGGCCGCGCGGTACGCCGCCGCGGTGCCGCACCCGGTGGCCAGCAGCTTCGCCGTCGAGGTGTACCGGACGCTGCCCAACGACACCGACTTCAGCGTGCTGCTCGGCGACGGCGACTTCACCGGCCTGAACACCGCCTTCATCGACGGCAACGCGGGCTACCACACCCCGCAGGACACCCCCGAACGGCTGGACCGGCGGACGCTGCAGGCCCTGGGCGACAACACCCTCGCCCTCACCCGGGAGCTCGGCGACGCCGACCTGACCGGCCTCGCCCGCCCCGGCGACGGCGACGCCACCTACTTCCCGCTGCCCACCGGGCTCGCGCGGTACCCGGGCGCGCTGGTGTGGCCGCTGGCGGGGGCGGCGGTGCTCGGCGTCGTCGTCCTGGCGCTGGTGGACCGCCGGCGCGGCTCCTCCGTGCCGCGGACGCTGCTCGGGACGGCGGCGGCGCTGCTGCCGCTCGTGCTGGCGCCGCTGGCGGTGACCGGGCTGTGGCGGCTGCTGGTGCTCATCCGGCCCGGCTACGCCTCGATGACCGACCCGTGGCAGCCGGGCTGGTTCCGGCTGGCGGCGGTCGCGCTCGTCGCGGTGGTGGTGCTCGCCTGGTACGCGCTGCTGCGCCGCCGCCTGGGCGCCGCGGCACTGCGCACCGGGGCGCTGGCCCTGCTCGCCGTCCTCGCGGGAGTCCTCGCGGCGCTGGCGCCCGGCGGGTCGTACCTGGCCGCGCTGCCGGCGCTGGCCGGCGCGCTCACCGGGCTGCTGCCTCGGCGCGCGCAGCCCGCCGGCGCGCTGGTCGCCGGGGCGGTCGCGGTCGTCGTCCTCGCGCCGACCGTGGCGCTGTTCCTCCCGGCGCTCGGCCTGGCCGGCGGGGCCGCGCCGGCGGCGGTCGCGACGGTGCTCGCCCTGGCCCTGCTGCCGGTGGTGGAGGGGCTGTTCCCGGCCGGCCGCGCGCGGCTGCGGACGCCGGCCGTGCCCGGGGTCGCCGTCGTCCTGACCGTGCTGCTCACCGCCGTCGGGCTGGCCGTGGACCGCTTCGACCCGCAGCACCCGGTGCCCAGCCGGCTGGTCTACGCCCTGGAGGCCGACACCGGCGAGGCGTGGTGGGCCAGCACCGAGGACGACCCGGGGGAGTACACGGCGCGCTACGTCGGCACCCCGCGGACGCTGCCGCACGACTACCCGTACCTCGCCGGGGAGGCGGTGGCGGCCGGGCCGGCGGAGGTCGCGGGCCTGCCGACGTCGCGGGTCGAGGTCGTCGACGACCGCTCCTCCGGCGGGCAACGGACGGTCACCGTGCGGGTCACGCCGCAGCGCGAGGTCCGGCTGGTGGTGCTGGACCTGACCGCCGACGGCGGCACGGTCACCGCCGCCCGCGTGGAGGCGCGCGACGTCCCGGCGCAGGCGCTGGGGGAGGACCGGCTGTGGGTCACCTTCCACGCGCCGCCCGCGCAGGGCGTGGAGGCGACGTTCACCGTGGACGGCGACGGGCCGCTGCGGCTGCGGGTGGTCGACGGCAGCGACGGGCTGGACGACCTGCCCGGCTTCGAGCCCCGCCCGCCGGGCGTGGACGCGGCCGGCACGCACAGCTCCGACCTCGTGGTCGTGGGGGCGACGACGGACCTCGGCTGACCCGCCGCCGCACGCCGACCTGTGGCCGTCCCGGCGCGGTCGGGGCAGCCGCAGGTCGGCACCGGGCGCTCAACCGCCGTGGCGGGCCAGCAGCTCCGCGCCGATCGCGGCCAGCTCCGCGCGCACCGCGGCGGGCTCGACCACCTCCACCGCGGCGCCGAACCCGGCCAGCTGCTCGGCGACCGCGCGCACCGTGTGGGCCGCGACCCGCAGCCGCACGCGCCCGTCGCCGTCCGGGCCGCCCTCGACGGCGCAGTGCCGGCCGAACCGGTCGCGCAGCACCGGCACCAGCCGCGCGGGCACCACCACCGTCGCGGCCTCCGGCGACCGGCGCCGCTCCACCTCGCCGACCACCTCGTCCCACGCGCCGGGCAGGTCGAGCCCGGCGGGCCGCTCGAAGCCCTCCCCGGTCACCGCCGGCGCCCCCATGCGGTCGACGCGGAAGGTGCGCCGGCCGGCGGCGGTGCCGGCCACCAGGTACCAGGTGCCGTCCTTGTCCACGAGCCCCCACGGCTCGGCCCGCCGCCGCCCGGGCGCGCCGCCGCGCCCGGCGTAGTCGAACTCCACCACCCGCCGGGCGACGACGGCGTCGAGCAGCAGCGCCACCTCCGGCCGGTCCCGGGCCTGCTCGCCCCAGCCGGCCGGGTCGACGACGACCGCCTCCGCGGCGGCCGCGGCCTCGGCGCGGAAGGTCCCCGGCAGCGCCCGCAGCAGCTTGCGCAGCGCGCCCCGGGCGTCCGGCCCGGCCGCGGTGGCGGGGCCGAGCAGCAGGAACAGCGCCCGCGCCTCGGGCCCGGTCAGGCCGGTCAGGTCGGTGCGCGCCCCGCCGACCAGCTGCCACCCGCCGCCCCGCCCGGCCTGCGGGTACACCGGCACGCCCGCGGCCGACAGCGCCTCCAGGTCGCGCCGGGCGGTCGCGACCGACACCTCCAGCTCGGCGGCGGCCTGCGCGGCGGTGACCCGGCCGCGGGCCTGGAGCAGCAGGAGGAGGGCCACCAGCCGGTCGGCGCGCACGCCGCCGAGGATGCCGCGGAAAGTGCTCAGGAGGTGAGCACTTCCCCGCGGAGCATGGGATCCAGCGGGACGCAGCAGGCGGACCGCCCGACGGAGGGACCCTCCCGTGCTCCGAGGACTGGCCACCGTGACCCTGCTCGCCGACGACGTCCCCGCCGCCGTCCGCTGGTACGCCGGCGTGCTCGGCACCGGGCCCTACTTCACCCGGCCGGTCGAGGGGCCGCCGGCCTACGTCGAGTTCCGCATCGGCGACGACGAGGACGAGCTCGGGATCATGGACGCCCGCTACGCCACCTGGGCCGCCGGGCAGCCGGCCGGCGTCGTCGTCCACTGGCACGTCGACGACCTGCCCGCCGCGCTGCGGCGCCTCGAGGACGCCGGCGCCACCGTCGTCTCCCCGCCCACCGTCCGCGGCGAGGGCTGGTCCACCGCGGTGGTCGCCGACCCGTTCGGCAACCTGCTCGGCCTCATCACCAGCCCGCACTGGGCCGCCGCGCACGGCGGCTGACCGGGCTCAGCTGCGCAGGTAGGACGCGCCGTTGACGTCGACGATCGTCCCGGTGCTGAACCGCGCCTCCGGCGACGCCAGCCACAGCACCGCCGAGGCCACCTCCTCCGGGCGCGCGACCCGGCCGAACGGCGACTGCGCGCGGACGGCGTCGCCACCGGGGCCGTCGAGCACCTCGCGCGCCATCTCGGTCTGCACGAAGCCCGGCGCCACCGCGGTGACCGAGATGCCCAGCGGCGCGAGCGCCAGCGCCATCGACTGCGCGAACGCGTTCATCCCGGCCTTCGAGGCGCCGTAGGCCGGGTTCTGCGGCTCGCCGCGGAAGGCGCCGCGGCTGGACACGTTGACCACCGCGCCGCCGCCGGCGGCCCGCAGGTGCGGCACGGCGCGGAAGGTCGCGTGGGCCGCGCCGAGCAGGTTGACCGCGAGCGTCCGCTCCCACACCTCCTGCCAGTGCTCGAACGACGACTCCAGCGGCGGGGAGGCGACGAAGACGCCGGCGTTGTTGACCAGCACGTCCAGCCCGCCCAGCGCCTCGGCGGCGGCGTCGACCATCGCGCCCACGGCCTCGGCGTCGGTCATGTCGGCCTGCACCAGCGCGTGGCCGGACCCGGGCAGCTCGGCGAGCACGGCCTCGGCGCGCTCCTTCGACGTGCCCCAGTGGACGGCCACCCGGTCCCCGCGCCCGGCGAAGGCGCGGGCGATCGCGCGGCCGATGCCGCGGGAGCCACCGGTGACGAGGACGGCGCGCGAGGAGGAGGTCACGAGCGGGCAGTCAACCAGCCCGGCCACCGGCGGCCCGCGTCACCACCGGCCCCGGTGGACGACCTCGTCCACGCCCCGCCGGCCGCGCCGCAGCGACGGCGAGCGCCGGTCGTCCCCGCCCGGGTAGCCGACCGACACGACGCCGACCGGCCGGTGGGTGCCGGGGATCCCGAACGCCTCCCGGACGGCGTCCACCCGCTCGGCCGGGACGCCGAACAGGCAGGCGCCGAGCCCCTCGTCGACGGCGGTCAGCAGCATCATCAGCGCCGCCATCCCGGCGTCGACGTCCCACCAGGGCACCGGCCAGCGGGTCTCGTCGCGATCGGTCCAGCCCTTGTCCGGCTCGGCGTAGCGGTCGAGGTAGGCGGCCTTCGACGACAGCGGGACCACCAGCAGCGGCGCCCGCCGCATCCGGGACAGCCACGCGTCGGGCGCGCCCTCCCCGGCGGTCACCGACCAGAACCGCTCCCGGTCGGCGGCCGACTCGAGCACCAGGAACGCCCAGCCCTGGGTGAACCCGGCCGAGGGCGCCCGGATCGCGTGCTCCAGCAGCCGCTCGCGCACCTCCGGCGGCACCGGCCGGTCGGGGTCGTAGTCGCGCACCATGCGGCGCCTGCGGACGACGTCGGCGAACTCCACCCCCGCAGCCTGCCTCGGGTGGGTCAGGCCACAGCGGGCCGGTCCCTAGGCTGGGAGCGTGCCCACCCTCCAGCTGCTCCCCGCCGTCGACGTCGCCGACGGCCAGGCCGTCCGACTCGTCCAGGGGGAGGCCGGCAGCGAGACCTCCTACGGCGACCCCCTCGACGCCGCCCTGCAGTGGCAGCGCGACGGCGCCGAGTGGGTGCACCTGGTCGACCTCGACGCCGCCTTCGGCCGCGGCAGCAACCGCGAGCTGCTCGCCCGCGTCGTCGGCGAGCTCGACGTCGACGTGGAGCTGTCCGGCGGCATCCGCGACGACGAGTCGCTGGCCGCGGCCCTCGCCACCGGCTGCCGCCGGGTCAACCTCGGCACCGCGGCGCTGGAGTCGCCCGAGTGGTGCGCCCGCGCCATCGCCGAGCATGGCGACCGCATCGCCGTCGGCCTCGACGTCCGCGGCACCCGGCTGGCCGCCCGCGGCTGGACCCGCGAGGGCGGCGAGCTCTACGAGACCCTCGCCCGCCTCGACGCCGAGGGCTGCGCCCGCTACGTGGTCACCGACATCACCAAGGACGGCACGCTGCGCGGCCCCAACCTCGACCTGCTGCGGGAGGTCTGCGCCGCCACGCCCCGGCCGGTGGTCGCCTCCGGCGGGGTCAGCTCGCTCGAGGACGTCCGGGCGCTGGCCGGGCTGACCGCGGTCGGCGTCGAGGGCGCGATCGTCGGCAAGGCCCTCTACGCCGGAGCGTTCACGCTGCCCGAGGCGCTGGCGGTCACCCGCGAGGTCTCGTCGTGACCGCGCGGCGGATCGGCTCCGGCGGGCCCTGGGAGGACGTCGTCGGCTACAGCCGGGTCGTCGTCGCCGGGGACTCGGCGTGGGTGAGCGGCTGCACCGCCACCGTCGACGGCGCGGTCGTCCACCCCGGCGACGTGGGCGCGCAGGCCCGGGTCGCGTTCGGCGTGCTGGTCGCCGCGCTGGAGTCGGCGGGCCTGACCGCCGCCGACGTCGTCCGCACCCGCATGTACGTCACCGACACCTCCCGCTGGGAGGAGGTCGGGCGCGTGCACGGCGAGGTCTTCGGCGCGGTCCGGCCGGCCACCGCGATGATCGGCGTGGCCTCGCTGCTGCACCCCGACATGCTGGTCGAGGTGGAGGCCGACGCGGTCCGGGGGGCGGGGACGTGAGCGAGCTCGCGAGACCACGCACGAGCAGAGCAGCCGGGCGAACGCCGCCGACGAGCGCCAGCGAGGAGGCGTCGTGAGCCTCGCGGTGCGCGTGATCCCGTGCCTGGACGTCGACGCCGGCCGGGTGGTCAAGGGTGTGAACTTCGTCGACCTGCGCGACGCCGGCGACCCGGTCGAGATGGCCCGCGTCTACGACGCCGAGGGCGCCGACGAGCTCACCTTCCTCGACATCACCGCCAGCTCCGGCGACCGGGAGACCACGTACGACGTCGTCCGGCGCACCGCCGAGAGCGTCTTCATCCCGCTCACCGTCGGCGGGGGCGTGCGCAGCCCCGACGACGTCGACCGGCTGCTGCGGGCCGGCGCCGACAAGGTCGCGGTCAACACCGCCGCGGTCGCCCGGCCCGAGCTGATCAGCGAGATCGCCGACCGCTTCGGCAGCCAGGTGCTCGTGCTCTCCCTCGACGCCCGCCGGGTGCGCGACGGCGCGGCCACCGACTCCGGCTTCGAGATCACCACGCACGGCGGGCGCCGCGGCACCGGCCGGGACGCCGTCGAGTGGGTGGTGCAGGCCGCGCAGCTCGGGGTGGGGGAGGTGCTGCTCAACTCGATGGACGCCGACGGCACCCGCGCCGGCTTCGACACCGAGCTGATCCGCGCCGTCCGCCGCGAGGTGAGCGTCCCGGTGGTCGCCAGCGGCGGCGCCGGGGCGGTCGAGCACTTCCCGCCCGCGGTCGAGGCCGGCGCCGACGCGGTGCTCGCGGCCAGCGTCTTCCACTTCGGCACGCTGCGGATCGGCGACGTCAAGGCCGCGCTGGCCGGCGCCGGCGTCCCGGTGCGCACCGCCGCGGACACGCCCCTGCGCTGACCGCGCCCGGCCGTCGTGCGCCGGCGGGGGGGGGGGGCGGGGGCGGGAGGCGCCGGCGGCGGCGGGCCGGCCGCCGGCCCGGGCGGCGGCGG